>NZ_JBNRIK010000020.1:0-115146 GCF_053557975.1 Pseudomonas sp. XP2 | reverse complement strand
TCTTCGACCTGCATGTCGCGAACAAAAGTCAGCTGGCCGAACAGGCGCTGCACTCGATTGGCGGTTTGTACGAGGTCGAACGCCAAGCGCGGGACGTGAGTGATGAAGATCGTTGGCGAATACGTCAGGAAATGGCGGTACCGATCATCAAAACACTGCATGACTGGATGTTGGCCCAGCGCGATCTGGTGCCCAACGGCTCAGCTACGGCCAAAGCCCTCGATTACAGCTTGAAACGCTGGGTAGCGCTGACGCGCTACTTGGACGATGGGGCTGTGCCCATCGACAACAACCAGGTTGAGAACCAGATACGGCCATGGGCGCTCGGACGTTCGAACTGGTTGTTTGCCGGGTCGCTGCGCAGCGGTAAACGGGCGGCTGCAATCATGAGCTTGATCCAATCGGCGCGCATGAATGGGCATGATCCGTATGCCTATCTCAAGGATGTGCTGACGCGACTGCCGACACAGCGGGCGAGAGAGATTACGGAGTTACTGCCGAATAAATGGGCGCCCGTTTAACCACGCAAGGTGTGTTCGGCTGAAGCTGACCTATAGTTTTGAGTCGTACACAAAAGCTGTGATCGACGCTGCACTGTAGGAGCAGGGCTTACCCGCGAAGGCGTCGTTTCAGCGGCTGGTTTTTAACGTTTCAAGCATCGCCTCGGCGGCCAGCGCGTGGACTTTGCGGGTGGGGTGCCATTCATCCCAGTAGTAATGGGCATCTGGATTTTCACACGCGGGCTTGACGTCCGGATAGGTGGCTTGGCACGGGGTATCCAGATACTTCAAACCCGCAACATTGGGGGCTGCGCGAAGCTTGTTGCTGAAGGCCAGGTGGTCAAAGTAACTGATACTGACGTGATGGGTTTTAGCCAGTGTTGTTAGCACGGCTGGTAGTTTTTGTTCGAGTATCTGCTGGTATTCTGTTGCATTCTTGACCTGATTGCCCTGCACCACAGCCGGCACATGACTCAAATCCGTAGTCCCCACGACCATCACGTGCTTCGCACCTGCTGCAATCAACGTCTCGGTAGCCTTCTGTATGTTCGCCACGCTGTTCTGGCTTAGCACGTCAATTGATTCTGGGTGCGAGAAGTCGGCCCATTCAAAAAAGTCGTTGGCTGAGATGAAAATGAAATAGAGCGAATTCGGATCCGCTTTGTGTGTTTTAGCGGCTTTCAGATAACCGTCGATTTGACCGAAAACCCCAGTGTTGCGAGATGGCTCCATCCAGGCATAGTAGTTGCCGTTGCCGCTCTTGGCACCGCCAATCCCGTAGTCGGTCAAGGGGGTTTTCAAGGCATAAGCCAAGCCCTCGACGGCAGTGGGGCCATTGCTCCAGCGTCCCTTCCAATACAACGAACCGGGTAGCTCCTGTGCATCTTTGACCTTCTGTGCGGCCAATTTTCTAGTGAAGATTTCACCCGCTCCGTTGTCAGAGTAGCTGTCACCGAAAGCATAGAGATGATTGTAGCTGGGGGCGCCAAAGGCAGTTGCTGCAGTCAGTGTCAATAGAGCGGCCAAGCAAGCACGTCGAGTCATTGAAAGTCTCCCAGATTTTCACCTCAGACTACCAGCGACGACGTTTTGCATTGCCACGGCAGCGACCTATTTTTAGTCGCGTGCGCAAAGTCTGTCCTGTTCGCGACAAGTGCTAGCGGGTTAAACAATGGCATCAGGAAGGTGTGTTGCCCGGACGGTTACTCATAACCGTGCTGGTCACCGCTTCTATCCTTGCGAGCTCCATAGTTTTTCACTAGTCAGGCTCAGTCACCGTCTTCACATCCCGAACGTGCTGGAGCGCGCATTCGATGTTACGGCACCGAATCAAGTATGGTGCGGCGACATCACGTATGTGTGGGCTCAAGGCCAGTGGCACTATGTGGCGGCAGTTATCGACCTTTTTGCACGTCGCATGGTGGGCTGGGCGTTTTCACCCAAACCGGACAGCGAATTGGTCATCAAGGCGCTGGACATGGCGTACGAGCACCGCGGGCGGCCGCAGAATGTACTGTTTCACAGTGATCAGGGCAGCCAGTATGGCAGCCGAGCTTTTCGTCAGCGGTTGTGGCGTTACCGCTTCAAGCAAAGCATGAGCCGCAGAGGTAATTGCCTGGACAATGCGCCTATGGAGCGTTTGTTCCGCAGCCTGAAAACGGAGTGGGTGCCAAGTGTGGGCTACATGAGTGCTGCGCAGGCACAGCAGGACATCGGCAGGTTTCTGATGCAGCGCTACAACTGGGAGCGACCGCATCAGTTCAACGGTGGGTTACCTCCGGCGATTGCCGAGGAAAAACTTAATCCGGTGTCCGGGATTAGTTGACCACTACATCACATTACATTCAGCGCGCCCTGCGAGAATGCCCTCTGGCTCGTAAAAACGACCAGCAGCTTCGGCTTTGGCAAGAAACCTTCCCTGGAATTGAGCACGAGGACTGGATTCTAAAGTAGACCTGGCCTCTTGAATCAACTGCTCTATAGCCTTCCATTTCTCGGTCTTCGCTTTGCGTCGTCCCTTCATGGCTCCTCCGCTATGGATGCCTCAGATCAGGCCCACAAACGAATCGTGGGGTTCTCTGCTCGTTGGCCTTCGCATTTCTCATACCGATGAGCTACCTATCGCCGAAGGTCGCGTGCTTCCGAAAACAAGGTGCAGATTGGAGCCAAATTTTTATCAAGATCGTCTCTCAATGAATAGGTGGCTCCATTTGCCACTTGGTAGACGAGGCAATGCGATCCGTCCATCGGATCTGCGACGATTACCACCTTCACAAGCGGTTCCATAAGCCAGACGGGTTGCCCATTGACATGAGGTGGTGTGACCAACTGGACCTGCTCTAGCCACACTCGGTCGGACTGCGCATCGATGAACTGCTTGAGCTCGTGTGCGTGGTACATCATGAACATGCTGGCAAAATTCTCACGTCCAGACCTGTGCACGACCTGCATATAAAACCAAGGCATCAACAGCTCCTGCTCAACATAGCTCCAGAGTCGCTGCCCTCCGGGAGACGCTGACTCATCGGGAAGATCAAAGGCTATTTCGGCACGCGGGTAGGTTGTGAACATAGCAGCCCCCAAAAATGAACACTATAGATTGTAGCCCTATAGGATTCGATAGCGCTTCATCGTTCCTTTTGTGGGAACGGCAAATTGGAACTCAGCATCGCGTTCGGCCAGGCGCTCAAAAAGGTCCGAAGCAGCAGAAATCTCACGCAAGAAGATTTCTCTACAGTAAGCAGCCGCACGTACCTCAGCTCTCTGGAGCGGGGCCTGAAAAGCCCAACTCTGGAGAAAATCGATCAGATCGCGGGAGCGTTGGGCGTGCACCCCCTCACCATCCTTGTGGCCGCCTACGTTGGCAGGGACGAGCATCAGGACGTTGATCGTCTCTTCCAGAAAATCAGAAACGAGCTCATTGAAGTAAGCTCTGCTGATTCAGCATCCAAGAGAAAACAGGGAGGGGTGTAGCTTTTTCGCAAGCCTGATCCGTCCGGAGCAAGCGAAATGGCACCCAGCGATTCGAGTCGTGAGTTCTATCCAAGCTTATCTTCACCTAGGCTGGTCCCAGCACGGGGCTGGCCAGGACCGCTACCAGCGATCTCAGAGAATATCGATCGAGTAGGGTTTTGAAGTTTCGTTTCGTGAACTCATCAATCGCTGACGATTTTTTCTCCAAGAGTTAGCACACTGGACGACCTTTTCTCCAAGAATTACCATCTTCCACGACTTAAACTCCACGATTTACCTCCTGCCTGGTTAAAATCCCCTCCAAAACCCGCCGGATTCTCCAAGAATCACCTCCATGCGGGCGTAATTACATGTTACATAACACAGTACAAAATCGTAGGAGCAAGCATGGCCCGGGGCGGTATCAACAAGGTGGTAGTGCAGCAGGCGCGTCAGGCGCTGATTGCCCGGGGGGAGAACCCCAGCATCGATGCCATACGTATCGAGCTGGGCAATACCGGCTCCAAAACCACGATTCACCGTTACCTGAAGGAGTTGAACGGCCAGCAGCCGGTGGCTTCTGAAGGTGGTGTGGCGCTCAGTGATGTGTTGAGCCGCCTGGTCGGGCAATTGGCAACGCAGTTACAGGACGAGGCCGACCTGAAGATCGAGCAGGCCGAGAGCACGTTCACGCAACAGCGGGAAAAACTTGAGGCGCAGCTTGAAATTGCCCAGCAAGCCCTGGCTGCAGCGCATCAGCAACACAAGATCGATGCAGCGGCCTTGGCCGCCGAGACAGAAAAACTGCTGTCCACACAAAGCACGCTGCAGGCCGAACAGCTACGCAGTGCCAGCCTCAACCAGTCGCTGGGTGAATTGCAGGTGCGCCTGGCTGACAAGGACGAACAGGTCAAGTCGCTGGAAGACAAGCACCGCCATGCCCGTGATGCGCTGGAACACTATCGCAATGCCAGCCGTGAACAGCGCGAGCAGGAACAGCGCCGCCATGAAGCGCAGTTGCAGCAGATGCAGGTGGAAGTGCGGCAGCTGCAACAGGGCATGATCGTCAAACAGGACGAACTCACCCGCCTGCACCGGGACAACGAGCGGTTGCTGGGTGAGCACCGCCAGGCTGCCAGTGAGTGCCGGGCGCAGGAAGAGTTGCTGGAACAACGCGATGCGCAGATTCAGGGCTTGCGCACGATTCTGGCCCAGGCCCAGGGCGCCAGTGAGGAAATGCGCCGGCAGCTGGATGTGCAAGCGCAGAGCCTGGAGCACAGGCGCGATGTGTGCGCTGAACAGGCGCGGCAGTTACAGCGGTATGAGGAGCAGTTGAAGGAGCGTGATCAGGCGCTGGCGCAATGTCGCGCGCAACTGGCTCCCGCTGCAGATTAATCAAACTTTCTGTGGCTGGCGCGTTCTTCCTTTGACACTCACGGGAGAAAACGCCATGCAGCCATCTGAGCCAGAACGCAAAGAAGGGCCTCACTCGACGGAGCAGGCCGACAAACCGGACGATCTTGGTTTCGACCCTGATTCCCCGGATCTTGACGACCCGCAGGTGGATCCGCAAGGGCCGGCCAAGGCGCCTGGAGACATCGAAAAGAACACGTGAGGGTGTTGGCCCGCCCACTCAAACAGAGCCCCTGCTAGCTCAATGAGCTAGCAGGGGCTCCATGAGAGCGGCCTTTTGGGCCGACGGGCGGGTATTCAGGATTCGGCTTGTCGCGCGGCTTCGACACCCGCTGCCGACAGCTTGATCGGGTAGTGCACGCTGACCTGCTGGTCACTGCCCACTACCACGCTGCCGTCGTGAATCAAGCCGGCCTCCTGCAGCGTCTTCAGTACGTCAGCCACCGCCTTCTCACCGCGGTAGTTGTCCAGCACTTCCTTGCCCAGCCCTTGCGGATGCGAATGCAGCAGGCGGGTAAGGACTTCTGTTTTCAGTGCATCGTTGCTCATGGAGGGCCTCACTTGGCGTGCTTGGCCTGAAGCGCCTTGGCATGCTCCAGGTGCTGTTCGAGTTTTGGCAGGGTTTCGCTGGCGAAGGCCTTCAGCTCGGCCTTGTCGGACGATGCAGCCTCTTTCTTGAACAGTTCGACCGCTTTTTCGTGAGCATCAACCTGGTTGTTGATGTACGACTTGTCGAATGATTCATCACGCCATTCCAGGATCATCTTCTTGACCTTGTCGGTCATGGCCGCGTCATCCGGAACGGAAATATCCAGCTTGCGGGCGATGTCGCCGAGCTTCTGGTTCGCCTGGGTGTGGTCAGTGACCATTTGCTGGGCGAATGTCTTTATCTCGTCATTCTGGCTTTTTTCCTTAGCCAGGTTGCCGGTGACCACTTCGGCGATGCCGGCCTCGGTGGCCGCATCGACGAAGTCATCGGAGCTCGCCGCCAGTGCGTGCGCCGATGCCAGGCCCAACACCATGGAGAAACCAACGCGCTTGATGAAGAGATTGCTCATGCTTCACTCCTTAAACCGTGGGGCGACCTCAGTGTCGCGTACGGTTGAGGGTGAGAGTGAGGCAAAGGTTTAATTTTTTTCGCCACCGGTTTCGACCGCACCACGCGCCAACGCAGTGAAAACCGGCGAACACGGTATGGCCGTGCGCTCTGCACCCCAACGGTCAATGCGCCATGCAAAGACGCATGGCACAGCGCCCCTTCAGGCCCTGAGCGTGCTCACTGGCCAGCATACGCAGGAGTCGTTCGCCCAGCCGCTCCTCATCGATCAGCTCAAACCCGAACCGTGCATAAAACGGCGCATTCCAGGGCACATCGACAAAGGTGGTCAACGTCAGCTCGCGGACATCTGCGCAACGCGCTACATCGATGATCTGCTGCAGCAATCGGCTACCGACGCCTTGCCCTTGGGCATCCTGACGCACCGATATCTCATGAAGGTGCAATGCCTGGCCCGCACGCCGCACGCACGCAAACCCTACAATCTGCCCGATCGGGTTTTCAGCAACCCAGCTACCACCGCCCGCGGCGAAAGCCCTGTGCGCGGCGCAATCCATCACATCAGCTTGGGCCAGCCAGGCCAGCGCTGGCCAGCCAGCAAAAGCCTGGGCTGCCGAACGCTCCACGTCCGGCAGGTATTGAATATCGTGCTCAAGGGTAGGGCGGATAAGCATGAAGCACTCCTGTCGTCCTAGTCGGCCGCCAACACGTGCGGCTGTAATTGCCAGCGCACCGAGCTGACGCCTTTTTCTAGGCTGACCCGGCTGACCAGCCGCTCCAGTTGAGCCGGTGCCTGTGCGGTACCCAGCAGCTCGGCGCGTACTTCCAGGCGTGCAGGGCTGTCCAGGTCTGCGCTTTGCAGCGACTGTAACCGCAGCTGCGGATCGCCCAGGCTATGCAGCATCAGGCTGCGCACCTGGATTTCGTCCTCGGCGCGGCAGACGATGCGCACCTCGAAGTGTTGCTCCACCTCGCTGGCAGGCACTACGTCTTGACGGTCCAGGCGCTGGGCGATGTCCCGCAAGAGGATATTGGCGCACAGCACCACCAGGCTGCCCAGTGCCGCCTCCAGCAGCAGCCCAAGGCTGCACAGCACACCGACCGCAGCCGTGCACCACAAGGTAGCCGCCGTGTTCAGGCCGCGCACGTTAAAGCCATCGCGCATGATCACGCCACCACCGAGAAAGCCGATGCCCGACACTACATAGGCGGCAACGCGCGAGGCATCGGCAGGCGCCATGCCTGGCACTGCCTGGGTCATCAGCACGAACAGACAGGCACCGGTACTCACCAGCGCATTGGTGCGCAGCCCGGTCAGGCGTTGACGCAATTGCCGTTCGGCACCGATCAGTGCCCCTAGCAGCAGGGCAATGCTGACGCGCAGCAAAAATACTTTCCAATCCATAGCAAACCTCTTCCGCGGGCACACACCCGCATGAACGCCATCTGTTGGCGTGGTTGAAAAACCAGAAAAATGCGCAGGACCACGAGGAGAGGAGGAGAAGCGGGGTTAAAGGAAACCACCGTCTTGCCAGGGCGGCCAGACAGCGCAGGACACTGCCGGGCTAGCGCACCACGTGGGCCTGTCGCAAGCGACTGGGGCTACTGTCCAAGGCAGGTCTCCTGTTGAGCAAAGCAAAATTGCGCTGCGGACCATACGCCGCGTGGCAGAGCAGGTCAAGGGCGAAAACATGACAATGGCTTCATGGGTGAATGGTTTGCAACGGTCATCCCTGCATGGAAAAAAACCTGGGTTGACGGTACCCTTGCGCCTCCCGTTGCCATCACCCGGACTGTTTCATGCTGTTCAATCTCGCCGTATTGTTCGGCACCTTGGTGGCCATGGAGGGCGTTGGCACGCTGGCTCACAAGTACATCATGCATGGCTGGGGCTGGTGGCTGCACCGCTCGCACCATGAGCCACACTTGGGCATGCTCGAGACCAACGACCTGTACCTGCTGGCGTTGGGGCTCATCGCCACGGCGTTGGTCGCCTTGGGCAAGGCTGGTTATGCACCCTTGCAATGGGTTGGCGGCGGCGTGGCAGGGTACGGCATGTTGTATGTCCTGGCCCATGACGGGTTCTTTCACCGGCATTGGCCGCGCAAACCACGGCCGGTCAACCGCTACCTCAAGCGACTGTATCGTGCGCACCGTTTGCACCATGCAGTGAAAGGGCGCACCGGGAGTGTGTCGTTCGGTTTTTTTTATGCGCCGCCTTTGAAAGTGTTGAAGCAGCAATTGCGCAGCAAGCGCAGCCAGCAGTGACAACCTGGTTTTGCCTCTTGTGGGAGCGGGCGTGTCCCGCGAACACCGGCAAAGCCGGTGCCATACACCGCGTTGCCTGCTTCGCGGGACAAGCCCGCTCCCATACCAGTCACTGCTTCAATTCACTGTTTCCCCTTTGGGCGCTGCCGCCACGTGCCCGCGGCTGACCCACCAGCCAAAACCTGCCGCCGTGAAGAACATGATCAGGCTGTACAGCGCCGCGGGCACCGCCATGGTTGCGTTGTTCAGCAATGAAGGGCTGAGCGCCAAGGCAATCGCCAGCGTGCCGTTGTGAATGCCGATTTCCATGCCAATGGCAATTGCCTGCCGCTTGGGAATATTCAACAGGCGCGGCACCCAGTAGCCCACGGCCAGGCTAAGCAGGTTGAACAGCAGGGCAGCCAGGCCCACCACCGGCGCGTACTCGACCACGGTCTGCCAGTCCTTGGCCAGCGCCAGGACAATGGTAAAGGCCAGGAACAGCGCCGCCACCAGTTTCATCGGTTTCTGCATGCGTGCGGCAAAACCAGGGGCGTAACGGCGGATCAGCATACCCAGTGCGACCGGCAACAGGACAATGGCAAATACCTGCAAGACCTTGGCAAATTGCAGTGGAATGGCCTGGTCCGAGGCCATGAACCAGCTCAGCGACAGGTTCACCAGCAACGGCATGGTCAGAATCGCAATTAGCGAGTTCACCGCCGTGAGCGTGATGTTCAGCGCCACATCGCCATGGGCCAGGTGGCTGAACAGGTTGGCCGTGGTGCCGCCCGGCGAAGCTGCCAGCAGCATCAGCCCCACCGCCAGGGCCGACTCCAGGCCAAAGCCATTGGCGATCAGGAAGCACACCAGTGGCAACAGCAAGATCTGGCAGGCCAGGCCTACCACCACCGGTTTGGGGTATTTCACCACGCGCGCGAAATCGGCCAGGGTCAGCGACAGCCCAAGGCCGAGCATGATGATGCCCAACGCGAGCGGCAGGAAGGCGGTTAACAGGGGCGAGGCGGTCATGAGCGGTCTCTCGGGCGAAGGGCCTCGAGGAGTGTAGGCTGGCGTTGATTGATAGCTAATTGCAAAGGGCCAGCTCTTGGTAACCGTTTGTTACCAACCGCAGCGATCAGCGAGGCTCCATGCCGCATTGCAGCGGGCCTGCAGGCGCAGTAGCATTCCGCTTTTGTCCGAGGATTAGCCTGTCATGCCGTTCCAGAAAGGGCTGCTTGCCACCCCGGTGCCGGCCCATGCCCGTCACCTGTTTTTCACCCTGCAGTCGCCCGAGGCGTTGCCTGCCGCTCTGGATGCCTTGCTGCAACAGGTCGATGGCGACCAACTGATCCTGGGGGTCGGCGCCCCGCTGGCCAAGGCCCTGGGCCGTGCAGTGCCAGGCCTGCGTGCTTTTCCGGTGCTGGACGCTGCTGTGGAGAACCCGAGCACCCAACATGCCCTGTGGCTGTGGCTGCGTGGTAACGAGCGCGGCGACCTGCTGCTGCGGGCCCAGGCCCTGGAACATCTATTGGCCCCGGCCCTGCGCCTGGCCGACAGTGTCGATGGCTTCCTGCACCGCGGCGGCCATGACCTGACAGGCTACGAAGACGGCACCGAGAACCCGGTGGACGAAGACGCCGTACAGGCGGCCATTGCTGCCGATGGTTCCAGCTTTGCCGCGTTCCAGCTGTGGAAACACGACCTGGAGTACTTCAAGTCGCTGCCCCAGGCTGACCAGGACAACATCATGGGCCGCCGGCTGAGCGATAACGAAGAGCTGGACGATGCCCCCGAGTCCGCACACGTCAAGCGCACCGCCCAGGAAAGCTTTGCGCCGGAGGCGTTCATGGTCCGTCGCTCGGTAGCCTGGGCTGACCCGCGTGGCGCCGGCTTGGCCTTCGTTGCCCTGGGCCACAGCTTCGATGCGTTCGAAGTGCAGTTGCGGCGCATGAGCGGCCTGGAGGACGGTATCATCGACGGTCTGTACCGCTTCAGCCGGCCACTGACGGGCGGCTATTACTGGTGCCCGCCCATGGGCGAGACGGGTGTGGACCTGAGCCAGCTGCTACGAGCCTGATCACTTAACATCCAGATACAGAAACACCTGCCGGCCCGGTATGGAGCGGCTAGCCTTGAAAGTTTCCGCTTCATGACGGGAGCTTTCCATGTACGCACGTCGTGACGTCCTACGCGCAGGTGCCACGCTGGGGTTGCTGGCCGCCGCCAGCCCCTGGCTGCACGCCGCCGCCCCGGCGGGCTTGCTGACGCGCAAAATACCGTCCACCGGTGAAGCGTTGCCGGTGATTGGTGCCGGTACCTCCGGCAGTTTCGAAGTAGAAACCGGCTCGGCCCAGTATCAGCAATTGAAAGCGGTACTCAAGGCGTTTTTCGAAGGGGGCGGCCGGGTAATCGACACCTCGCCCAACTATGGCGGTGCCGACAGCATTCTTGGCCAGTTGCTGGAAGAGGGCGGCTGGCACCGGCAGTGCTTTATTGCCACCAAGATCGCCGCCGACAGCCGGGCCGACGCCGAAGCGCAATGGGCCGGCAGCCTGAGGAGCCTGCGTACCGACAAAGTCGATCTGCTGCAAATCCACAACCTGCGTGACTGGCAGACCCAACTGCCCTATGCGCGCGAACTGAAGCAGCAAGGCCTGACCCGTTATGTCGGCATCACTCATTATCTGAATAGTGGCCAGGGCGACGTTGCCCGAATCGTGCGCAGCGAGCCGCTGGACTTCATCCAGATCAACTACTCCGTCAATGCCCCCGACGCCGCCCGCGAACTGCTGCCGCTGTGCCAGGACAGGGGCGTTGCGGTGCTGATCAACCGTGCCTTCGACGATGGCCGCCTGTTTGCCAAGGTCAAGGACCAGGCCTTGCCGGGCTGGGCCAGCGAAGCGGGCATCGGCAGTTGGGCGCAGTTGTTTCTCAAATTCGCCATCAGCCACCCGGCAGTGACCACGGTCATCCCCGCCACCGGCCGGCCTGATCGCCAGCTCGACCAGCTCAAGGCCGGGCATGAACCCATGCTCACCCAGGCGCAGCAACAGGCGCTGATCCAGCAGTTTGCCTGACATCATGCAAGCCTGGCGGCGGCGCCTTGTCCAAGGGCTGAACATGCAGCCCGGCGAGGGGCCGGCGGTAATCGCCGGCTTGCTGCTGTTCTACCTGCTGTTCACCGGTTACTTCATGCTGCGCCCGGTGCGCGAAACCATGGGTGTTGCGGGCGGCGTGGACAACCTGCAATGGCTGTTCACCGGCACCTTCATCGCCACCTTGGCGTGCCTGCCGCTGTTCGGCTGGCTGGCATCAAGGGTGCAACGCCGGCATATCCTGCCTTGGACCTACGGTTTCTTTGCCAGCAACCTGTTGATGTTCGCGGCACTGTTTGCCGGTAATTCGGACAATCTTTGGACAGCCAGAGCCTTTTACGTCTGGTTATCGGTGTTCAATTTGCTGACCATCTCGCTGGCCTGGAGCGTGCTCGCTGACCTGTTTTCCACCGCACAAGGCAAGCGGCTGTTCGGCCTGCTGGCAGCCGGGGCCAGCTTGGGCGGGCTAAGCGGCCCCATTCTCGGCACCTTGCTTGTCGCACCGTTGGGCCATTGCGGGCTGCTGATACTGGCGGCAGCGCTTTTGCTAGGCAGTATGGGTGCGGCCCTGTTCCTGCAACGCTGGCGAGTGCGCCACCCACTACCGCAACAGGCCGAGTCCCCGGGCTCGCGCCCCTTGGGTGGCAACCCGTTTACCGGCGCTACCGCCGTGCTGCGTTCGCCCTATCTGCTAGGCATTGCTCTGTTCGTGGTGTTGCTGGCCAGCGTCAGCACCTTCCTGTACTTCGAGCAGGCGCGCATCGTCAGCGAAACCTTCACCGACCGCACCCGGCAAACCCAGGTATTCGGCCTGATCGACACCGTGGTGCAGGCCCTGGCAATCCTCACCCAGGTATTGCTGACCGGGCGCCTGGCCCGGCGCTTGGGCGTCGGGGTGTTGCTGGTAGCTGTACCGCTGGTGATGGCAGCAGGGTTCCTGTGGCTGGCACTGGCACCGGTGTTCGCGGTATTCGTGGTGGTAATGGTAGTGCGCCGCGCCGGCGAATACGCGTTGGTGCGGCCAGGGCGGGAGATGCTGTTCACCGTGCTGTCCGCCGAGGACAAGTACAAAGCCAAGAATTTTATCGATACCGTGATCTACCGTGGCGGCGATGCCCTGAGCGGCTGGCTCAAGCGCGCGCTGGACGTGATGGGCGAGCACCCACAGCTGGCGATGCTGATCGGCGCAATCATTGCCGTGGGCTGGGCCGTGACGGGGGGCTGGCTGGGTCGGCAGCAGGCCCGCATGGATAACCCGCCGCACGACTGACAGGGGCGCCAAATATGGCATTGCCGCTTATTTAACGCCACCGGTCCGAACCCTTCGCAATAAAACGAATCCCCGCATATCGCCGAACTCCGAACTTGTGTACGGCAGCCTGCCGTGCATTTCGAAGTCATACGAGGTTTGAAGACCATGGCCACTAAAGACAACAGCCGTACCGGCAATCAAACAGGCAGCCAGGGCGGTAACAAAAACCCAGGCAACTTCGCCAACGACCGCGAAAAAGCGTCCGAAGCCGGGCGCAAAGGCGGGCAGTCCTCGGGCAGCCACACGCCCAGCGATCGCGAGTCGGGCCGCAAGGGCGGCCGTTCGTAAATGACCGACTTGCAGTGCCGGGACTGCCCGGCACTGCAATCAACCAGAGGGGGAGGCCCCATGCGACTGACTCCACTCATCATCCTGATGGGCTCGCTGACGATGCTCGGCGGCTGTTTCGACCGCGACAACGATCACCCTGGCAAGGATGGCGACCTCAGCAAGCCATCGCTGCAGATGCAACAACCCGACAGTAAACCGGCACCGCAGCCCGCGCCCGACCCTGAGCCGATGCCTGGTCAGAAACCGAGCCAGTAAGGCGCAATAAGGAGCACGGCATGAGGGTGATGAACCGCGACAACGCTTTAGCTTCGTCAATGGTCGCTGGGCGGTCCAGCCTGCAACAGCGCTATGAGGCAATGCTGGCCGGCGAAGATGACCCCAGCGCCCTGTGGCTCGACGAGCAACTTGCACGTGCTGAACGCTTGCCGGATGACCTGCCAGACTCACCTTCGGATTTGCCTGCCTGGAGCGCCAGGTGTGCTGCCGATGTCGCCGCCGGCTACGCCGACTACCTGGAACAGCGCCGGCAAGGCGCTCCACGCCGTTTCTTTGTCAATCGCGCTCACGCGCTGTGGTTTCTGCAGCAGGTCGCCCCGACCAAAGCGGTGGACGGTGCGTGGCTGCACGGCACGCTGTGCCACTGGCGCGACCCACGTTTTCACGGGTTGATCCGAACTTACCTGGAAGAGCTCGGCAACGGCGACCCGCGTAGTAACCATGTGTTGATCTATCAGCGCCTGCTGGGCCGCCTCGGGTGTGTCGAGGCAATGCCGCTTGACGAAGCACGCTACTTACAGGGTTGCCTGCAACTGGCCTTGGGGCACTGTTGCGACACCCACCTGCCTGAGGTCATTGGTTACAACCTCGGCTATGAACAACCGCCGCTGCACTTGCTGATTACCACCAGCGAACTGGCAGAACTGGGCATCGACGGCCACTACTTCCAGTTGCATGTGACGATTGACAATGCTGCCAGTGGCCACGCTCAACTATCGCTGCAGGCGCTGCGCCAGCTCTGCCCTCAGCATGACCAAAAGTCGTTCTACGCGAGGGTTCGCAACGGTTATCGCCTGAACGAGCTAGGTACTGCTGCGGCTGACCTTATCCGCCAGTTCGACCTGCAGGATGAATTGTTCGCCGCCTTGGAGCGCAAACGGGTTTATGGCCAATTCATGCATGCCGACCGTTGCCGCCTTGAACAGCGCACCGTCAACCAATGGCTGGCCACCCCTGGCGCCATGCCCGCGTTCGTTGCCGCGCTACAGGCCCAAGGCTGGATTCAGCGAGGCCAAGACCCGGCCCAGAGCCGCTGGTGGAAGCTGATCGAAGGGCCTGCAGCGGCAATGTTCGGCGTATTCAACAGTTATGAGAAACAACTGTGGCACGACTGGATTGCCGACACCTGGCGCCCCCCGATCCGCCGTGTAGCACCCGGTAGCTGGGGCCTGCCCGAATCCCCGGACGAAGCACACAGCGAAATGTCGGGTGACCGACCCGCAACGTTGATCGAGCGCATGGCCGGCAACCGCCACGCCACACCCGAGGGCCTGGCGGCGACCCGGGCATACATTCGCACCACCGGGCTGCTTCAGGAGGAACCCCGCTGATGAGGCTGACCGCCAGACAGTTCGAAGCCGATCAGGCATTGCTGCAGCTGGGCCAGCGGCTACGCGCCGACGGCTACCGATTTACCAGTGTGACACCTGCGACTCACACCCGCGTCAACGCCCGTGAGGGTTCCGGGCAGGCCAGCAACCTGCGCGACGTGTTCGGCTGGAGTCGGCCCTTCGCCCCGGGCCTGCTGTCAACGGATGAATTGCTGTTGCTCGAACGCGCCCAGGTGCTGGTCCCGAAGGGCGACTTACTCGGCAGCTCAGTGCGCTGGTCCAGCCTGGACGACCTGCTGCTGGTGCATTCGGCGTTCCCCACCGATGGCAGCGATGCGGTGTTCTTCGGCCCGGACAGCTACCGTTTTGCCCAGGTCATTCACGAGCACCTGCAGCATAACCCCATGCCGGTGGAGCACGCAGTCGATATCGGCTGTGGCAGCGGGGTGGGCGCGTTGCTGATCGCGCGTGCGGCCCAGCATGCCCAGGTCAGCGCCGTCGACATCAACCCCTTGGCGTTGCGCTACGCTACGATCAACGCGGCGCTGGCGGGGGTGACCAATGTGTCCGTAGTGGCCAGCGACCTGCTGGACGCCCTTACCGGTACGTTCGACCTGATTGTCGCCAACCCGCCGTACATGCTCGACCGTAGCGCCCGCACCTACCGCCACGGCGGCGGCGCCTTGGGCGCCGAACTGTCGCTGCGCATCGTTGAACAAGGATGCGAACGCCTGAGCCGCCACGGTACCTTGCTGCTCTACACCGGCGTAGCCATTGTCGATGGCCGCGATGCGTTGCTCGAAGCCATCCGCCTGCGCCTCGCAGGGCCACAATGGGCCTGGGTGTACCGGGAGATCGACCCTGACGTGTTTGGCGAGCAACTGGCCGAGCCGGGCTATGAGCAAGTCGAACGGATCGCCGCCGTGGCGCTCACCGTAACCCGTCATCGCTGAAGCAATATGGCCCGGGCCTGCACATTCGGCATCGAGGAAGAATACCTGCTGGTAAGGCTGGGCTCGGGACAGGTCCCGGCAGCACCATCGTCTGCGGTAATCGGGCGTTGCCGCGAAGCGCTGGGCCAATATTTTGTGCAGGAAATGTTCCGCAGCCAGATTGAGTTGGCCTCGCCGGTGTTCACCCACCTTCATGAAGCCCATGAGTTCTTCCAACTGCGGCGGCAGCGGCTGAGTCTTGCGCTGGCAGAGGAGGGGATGGGGTTGTACGGCGCGGCGAGCCACCCAAGCACCGCCTGGCTGCGGCAGAAGGCCGCTGCCCCGGCACATTACCAGCAACTGTTCGATGACTACCGGCATGTAGCCCAGCGAAGCCTGCTCAATGGGCTGCACGTGCACGTTGGCGTTCCGCCAGGTTGTGACCGCATGCAACTGATCAACCGCTTGCTGGTCTGGCTGCCGTTATTACTGGTGCTGAGCACCTCATCGCCTATGTGGGCGGGTCAGCAGACCGGCTACATGAGCTATCGCCGAGTGATTTGCGGGGAATGGCCGCACATGGGTTTGCCCGAAGCCTTGCCGGACTGGGCTGCCTATGAACGCTACCGCGCCTTGTTGCAGCGGACCGGTGCATTGGCTGTGGATGGCGACTTCTGGTGGGCCATTCGGCCTTCGCGGCGCTTCCCGACGGTGGAGTTGCGTATCTGCGATGGTTGCCCGCGACTGGAAGATACCCTGTGTATCGCCGCGCTGTTTCGCCATTTGGTAGAGCACAAGGTTACCGGTCGCCATGACCTGTTGCCCTGCAACCGTGAGCTTCGCTGGATCGCTCAGGAGAACTACTGGCGCGCCATGCGCTATGGGCGTCATGCACGGTTCATTGGTATGCACGAACAACAGCCAGTCACGGCTGAGGGCTGGCTTGGTCAGTTGCAGGCGCTGGTGCCGGTCGACAGCGTGGATGCCGAGCGTGCTTGCCAGCATGCACGGCACCTGCTGCGCGAGGGCACTCATGCCGACCAGCAGTTGCACTGCCTGACACAGGCTATCGCGAGCGGGGTCGGCAAGGCACAGGCGCTGCAAGCGGTGGTGGCCGCCGGGACTTGCAATTAGCCGGCGTTGGCCGACAATGGCCGCGCCCCTTGCAGCCACGCGGAAACACCTGCTCCATGATGCTGATCAAGCAATTCCCTGACATTTCCCTGGATGACACGCTGTTCGTCTTTGCCCTCGAGGCCGAGGCGGGAGAAGTCTTCACCGAGGTGAACACCGTGTTCACCGGCATTGGCAAAGTCAATGCGGCGATTGCACTGACCAAGGCGATTGCAACCCGCAGGCCCAGACTTGTCGTCAACCTTGGATCGGCTGGCAGCCAGCGCCACGGCAAAGGCCAGGTGGTGTGCTGCAACCGTTTCGTACAACGTGACATGGACGTCACACCGCTGGGCTTTGCCCGATACGAGACACCCTTGTCGGATATCCCGGTAGTCCTGGAGCATGGCGCAGCAATCCCCGGGCTACCGTTGGAAACCTGTGGCAGCGGTGACAGTTTCGAGATCAACCATGGCGACGCGCCTTATGACGTGGTCGACATGGAAGCCTATGTGCTGGCGTTGATCGCACGCGGTGAAGGCATTCCGTTTGTGTGCCTGAAATACATTTCCGATGATGCCGGCAGCGATGCAGCAGGGGATTGGGCGGTGCAGGTTCACCTGGCGGCCGAGGCGTTCAAGCGGGTGCTGTTCAGTCAGGTGTGACCAAGCCTCATCACACCTGCGCCTGCAAACCCGCCAGGTAGTCACCAAACCCTTCCCGGGCGCGGCTGTCGAGGCGGCTGCTGGTGGCCACGCTGTGCCTGGCGGTCCAGACAATCTGCGCGCCGCTGGCCTGAAGGTCGCTGACCAGCTGCACATCTTCATGCGCCGCGAGGGGCTGGAAGCCACCCACGCGTTGATAGGCAGCGGCGCACACACCCAGGTTCGCGCCGTGCACATGGCGATGGCCTTCGCGCGCTTCATAGCGGCTCTGGTACAGCTTGCGCAGGGCAGCTTTCTGCCAGGGCTGCCAATACTCGACATGCACGGTACCGCACACCACCTCGGCGCTGCAGGCCAGCTGCGACACCAGCCAGTGCGACGGCACCTGGCTATCGGCATCGGTGCACGCCAGCCACTGCGCACCACGCTCGACCATGTGCGCTGCGCCCACCCGGCGCGCCATGCCGACATTACCGGCATCCACCTCCAAAACCCGCACACCGAAGCGCCGCGCCACCGCGGCACTACCGTCGCTGCAACGGTCCAGCACCACTAACACGTCTACCCGGTGCCCCGCCTGTTGCGCTTGCATGGCAGCGACCAACACCGCCCGCAGGCAGCGCCCAAGGCGGCGGGCTTCGTTGTGCGCCGGAATGACCACGGCAATCATGGGCAGGTCTCGTCCAGGTCAACCACGCTGGGCTGGCAGGACCAGTATTCCAGTACGAAGTCTGCCTCTTCATGCCGGAACTGGTGATGCAGAGGCAGGTGCTGGGCCAGCATGCGATGCACTTCCCGTCCATCCTGTGGGCAGCCCACGATGGGGTGTTTCCAGTGACAGGCGAGCAGGGCGCCGTCGTAGGTCAGGCTGGCCACCGATTGCTCGATGACCTGCAGCCAGTCTGTAGGATCGAGGTAGTAACCGACTTCGCTGAGCACGATCAGGTCGAAGCGCCCGCCCGGCCAGTCCGCTGGTAGCCGGGCCATTTCCACCGAGGCGTTGGGCACATCGACGAGGCGTTCGCGGGCCAGGCCTACGGCCGTTGGATCAAGGTCCTGGCACAGCAAGTCGGCGCAGCGATCGGCCAGCAACGCACTGAGCTCACCATTGGCACAAGCTGGCTCGAATACGCGCTGATAGCACTGGCGGGGCAGGCTGGCCATTACCAGCTCGCGTTTGCGCTTCTCGTACCAGCGGGTGCGAAAAGCCCAAGGGTCTTCATTGGTGGCGTACAGCTCGGCGAAATATTGCGGATCCAGGCTCATGACAGCTCCATTCACAGGAACACCAGTTCGAAAGGTTGCAGCAGACATTCCATCAA
This sequence comes from Pseudomonas sp. XP2, assembly GCF_053557975.1. Classification (NCBI taxonomy): domain Bacteria; kingdom Pseudomonadati; phylum Pseudomonadota; class Gammaproteobacteria; order Pseudomonadales; family Pseudomonadaceae; genus Pseudomonas; species Pseudomonas sp. XP2. The sequence goes on along the minus strand of NZ_JBNRIK010000020.1, from coordinate 96,637 downwards.
GCGGGGTGGCAGCACCGGCGGCTGCTCGGCGTCCGGCTCCAGCTGGCTGACGTGGGCGGCCAAGGCCTTGCGCTTGCGGGCCAGGCGGCTTTCATCGAGCTGCAGGCGGTGCGCACGCGGCCATGGCAGGCGCGGGTCATCGGGCTCGGCCCAGTGCCACGCCCACACCGGCACCTCTGCCAATTGCACCCCGCGGGCGGCCGCCGCGTGTGCCGCAGCTCGGCCTACGGCCTCGTGATCGCAGTGCCCATCATTACGCCAGGTGGCCATCAACAGGTCATCTGGCCGCAGCAACTGGGTGAGGTGACTGACCAGGAATGCCTCTTCGCGCGGTAACTGGCCGTCCTTCAGGTGCAGCCTGCGCCAGTCCAGATGGGTAAGGTCCAGGTCCAGCTGCAGCAGGGCCTGGCGGCTCTCTTGCGGCCGCTGTCGACGCAAACGGTGCTCGGTCCAGTGGCTGGAGCCGGGGTGGCTGCCTTCACCGTCGGTGGCGGAAATCAGCACCAGTTCATCCTCGCGTCCCTTGAAACCCGCCAGCAGACCACCTGCCATGAGGATTTCGTCATCCGGATGCGGCGCGATCAACACCAGCCGGCGCCCAGGTGGGCACAGCTGCATTGGATCGAGCCATGTAGCGCGGGCAAGATGCGCACCTTGCTGCCAGGCTGCCCAAGGCGTGCCGTTGGCGGACTGAATAAGGTTCTGGCTCATAGCTGCCACACCCCGGCCGGTAGTTGGGTGAGCTGATGGCCCAGCACCGCCAGATCGCGCTCGGCATGGCTCTGGCGCATGAATACCGGTAGGTCAGCGCACAGCCGGGCAAAATGGCTGCTGCGGCAGAATGGCGTGGCTCCCAGCGCTCGCCCAACGTGGCTGATCACGCGTTCCACGGCGTGTTCCACCTGGGCACGCGTGCGGCGCACTTCGAAGCTGGCATCTGCGCCAGGTTGCCGGTCGATCCAGGCCGCACATTCGCGCAGCGCCGCGCGGGCACCGTACAACGCAGCATCCACTGCCCCCAGGTGCGCATCGGCATGGGGGTCGGGGCGGGGCTTGCGGCAATGTTCGCGCAGGTAGTCTGCCAGTGCCTCGGCCGCGCCGTACCAGCAGGCAGCGATGCCCGCACCGCCATGCCAAAAGCCAGGGCGTGCCAGGTATTGGCCCGGCGTGCCGATGAGCGTGCCGGGGGTGTCGTTGAATGTCACCTCGACGCTGGCCGTTGTGGCCATGCCGACTGCTTGCCAATGTTCGATGCACAGCCCCTGGTTCGGCTGTGAAAGCTCGATCGCCACCAGTTGCGGCTGGTCCGCCTCATCCCAGGCAGTGATCAGCGCCCGGTCGATCTGCAAGGCCCCTGAACACCAGGCCTTGCGGCCTTGCAGGCGCACCTGGTCACCTTCGCGCGCCGTCACCTGCGCACGTGCATCGGGCGGCTCAGCGGCCCACACGCCCCAGATGCCGTCTACGGCGTGGTGGGCGGCGCCGCATTCAGCAAGGATGGCCAGGGCATCGGTGTGGCCTTCATAGAGCTTGGCCAGCGCCAGGTCGCAACCGGCCACACGGGCCAGGGTCTGCCAGCGGCGCAGTGTGTTGCCTTGGCCCGGCAATGGCAACAGGTCGAGATGGTCGGCGTGCAGCGCCTGGATCAGCTGCGGCAGTTGCGTATCGAGGTTAAGGGGTTGCTGGCGCTCGCCAAAGGTACGTAACAGGCGGTCGAGGGTGGTCAGGTTGAAGTCCTGAACGATGCTCATCATTGTGTCTCCAGGTTCATGTCCAATCGCCGTTGCCCCATCATTTCAGCCCCAGTTGCTTGCGCATGTGTGCGGTGATGGACTGGCGTACCTTGCCCATCTCCGCCCATGGGTCATCAACTTCTGCCAGCCGCTCGTGCAGGTTGGCAATGTTCCATTGGTTGGCAGCCTTGATGTGCGCCAGTTCCTCGCGCCAGATCGGTACCGACACAGGTAACCCCTCACGGGCACGCAAGGAGTAGGCACAGGCTGTGGTGGCGCCCTTGCCGTTGCGCAGATAGTCGATGAAGATCCGCCCCACGCGGTTTTTCGGCCCCGACACTGCACTGAGGCGATCCGGGAACAGCTTGGCCAGGTAATCGACGATGGCGTGGCTAAAGTCCTTGACCTCGTCCCAGCCCGACCGCCGGGTCAAGGGCACGACCAGGTGAATACCCTTGCCGCCACTGGTTTTCAGGAACACCTTCAGGCCCAGTTCGTCGAGCAGGGTGAGGGTGAGCTGGGTGGCCTCCAGCATGGCCTTCCAGGGCAGCGCGGGGTCGGGGTCCAGGTCAAGTACGAAGCGGTCCGGTTTGTCGAAGTCCTTGTCCGTGGCGTTCCAGGTGTGCAGTTCGAGCATGTTCATCTGCACAGCACCTAGTAGGGTGTCCGGGCGGTTGATGACCATCGCCGCCTGGCCGGCCTCGGCCTTTTCATAGCTGATGACGTTAGGTATGTGCAGCTGGCCTGCGTTTTTCTGGAAGAACAGCTCCCCGGCCAGGCCGTCCGGGGCGCGCACCAGCGCGACCGGGCGTTGCTTGAGCTGGGGCAGGATCCACTGGCTGACGCTGGCGTAATACTCGGCGACCTCGAGCTTGGTCACGCCGGTGGTGGCGTCGATCACCCGGTCGGGGTGGGTCAGGCGCAGTTCACCCAGGTTTTCAGGCGCCTTCGCCTGCTTGTTGCGTTTGGGCACGGTCTGGGTGGGCATGGCGCGCTCCAGGTCGATGGCGGTGGCCGCCTTGTCATCGCGCAGGCCATGGAACACCGAGTGGCGCACGATGCCGTCTCGGGTCATCTGGGCATAGGCGACTTCGGCCAACAATTGCGGTTGCAGCCAGTGCACACCGCGCGCTTCGGCACCGGTAGGCGGCTTGGCCAACGCTGGCTTGGTGATTTGCAGGGGTTTGAGCCGAGCATGGATGCTGGCCAGGGTCGCCGTGCTGAAGCCGGTGCCAACCTTGCCGGCGTAGCGCAACTGACCGCTGTCGTCGTCATGCAGGGCCAGCAACAGGGCCCCGAAGCCGCTGCGGCTACCTTTGGGGTCGGTATAACCGACGACCACGAACTCTTGGCGTTGCTTGCACTTGAGCTTGACCCAGTCCGGGCTGCGACGGCCGCTGTACGGGCTGTCGGCACGCTTGCCGATCAAACCCTCCAGCTCAAGCCGGCAGGCGCTGTCGAGCAAAGATTGCACGGGCTCGTCGAAGTCGGCAGAGAACTTGAGTACACCGGATTCATCGCGCTCAAGCAGTTGGCGCAAGGTGTCGCGCCGGCCCTGCAGCGCTACCTGGCGCAGGTCCTGGCCACCGAGGAACGGCAGGTCGAACAGGTAGTAGGTAATGGCTTCATCGTGCTCGGTGTCGAAGGCGTTCTGCAACGCCTGGAAATCGGCTGCGCCATTTTCGTCAGCCACCACCATTTCACCGTCGAGCCAGGCTGCATCGATGCCCAGCTCGCGCAGTGCGGCGATCTGGCGGGGCATCTTGCTGCTCCAGTCATGGCCGTTGCGGGTGAACAGGCGGATGTCATCACCCTCGATACGGGCCAGAATCCGGTAACCGTCGAATTTGACCTCGTAGCGCCAGTCCCCGCTGGGGGGCGAGTCGACCAAGGTTGCCAACTGCGGACTCAGCTGTGCAGGCAGGGGCACCTTCGGGCCTTTGACGGTGCGCTTGCGGCTGACGCGCGGTGCGGCGGCTTTTTTCGCAGCGGCTTTGCGCGGCACCAGGGTGCGGTCGCTAAGCACGCTATCGGGCTGAGCCTGCACGACGCTGTAGTCGGCCTCGCTGCGAGCCTGGTCGTCGTGTGATTTCACCAGCATCCATTGCTCTTTCTTGCCATCCAGGCGGGTGCGAAACAGGTTCCACACACCGCTGAGCTTTTCGCCTTGCAGGCGGAAACGCAGCTTGCCTTTGGCGTAGGCTTCATGCGCATCGCCTTCGGGCTCCCATACACCGCGATCCCAGACAATCACATCACCTGCACCATAGTGGCCTTCGGGGATATGCCCCTCGAAGTCGGCGTAATCCAGCGGGTGGTCCTCGACGTGCACGGCCAGGCGGCGCACTTTGGGGTCGAGCGACGGGCCTTTGGGGATCGCCCAGCTTTTCAGGGTGCCATCCAGCTCCAGGCGGAAGTCGTAGTGCAGGTGGCTGGCGTCATGTTTCTGGATGCAGAACTGCAGCGCCTGCACCCGCTTGCCACGGCTGCGCTTGCCGCTGGGCTCGGGCGTGGCATTGAAGTCGCGCTTGCGCGCATATTCCTGCAGGGGCTTGGCCATGGCGGTTTCCGGGCAGTTCGCAGTCTCTAAGGTGGGAGGCGCCGCGTAGGGTGGTAGTTCAAAAAACTCTGAATCTTCCACACGCAGGCGCAGTCGACTTAATGAAGCCACCTGACGGAGAACGCACATGGCACGCACAGATGAACCAAAGCCGTATACCCCTCCAGAGATCGACGACACCGAAGACCGCATGGGCAGCGTCCGTGAGCTGGACTTTGATGACCGCCTTGATGAACGTGAAGGGCGTGTGGGCGATGAGCGACCGGCCGATGAAGTCGCCCGGGAGTTTCCGCCTCGGCGCGTGGCCGAAAGCGGCATGACCGGCGGCGAGGCCCTGAGCGACAGCTTGCATGAGGACAATGTTACCTATGACGACTTGAGCCCGGACACGTTGCTGGATGAAACCGGTGCCCGTGACCCGCACGAACCGGGTGGTAGTGGCGGCCCGGCAGACCAGAGCCTGCGGCACGTGGACGCCGACGAGATCGGCGGTGGCATAGGCCTGGATGAGGCCGAACTGGCCCGATCAGCGCCGCTGGATGGTAAACCGTGGACTGATGACGTGATCGAAGACGAGGAGGGCAAGCCATGAACGAACCCCGCTGTACCTGCGCGCACTGTTCCTGCGCCTTGGATACGCCGGTATGTGAGCTGTTCTAACTGGCGATTGCTCAGTCCTTCGGGCTTAGGCTGTGGGAGCGGGCTTGTCCCGCGAATTGGGGGCATGCGGTGCCTGGCACCGGCTGTGCCGGTGTTCGCGGGACGAGCCCGCTCCCACAGAGCCCCTTTCTGTGGAAGCGGCGGTAGGCGTGGCGGGTTAGTGGGTCTGCCAGATGCCGTTATTACGCTCGCAATCCGTGCGGGCCTGGCCGAGGCTGGGGGTGTCGTAATAATAGGTGATTACCCGCGCATCTTTGGGCAACGCTGGTTTGTCCCCTCCTACGGATTTGGGGTTGGCCAGCGCTTCCTGAGTCAAAGGCGCGATGCAGCTGCCCACGCTGCCATCCGCACAGCGCGCTACCTTGCTCTTTTCGCTGTTGAGCATGTCCTTGCTCTCGTTGCTACACGACCAGTTGATCGCTTCGGCGGGCAGGTTGCTGTAGCTGTAGCAGGTGTGCCGCTCCACGGGTGTTACGGCATCGCTGGATGAGCGGGTCAGTACGTTGCAGCCCTCGGCCACGGCCTGGCCGCAGACAAGGCTGACAACCATCAGCGTCAAGATCCGTACATGCATTTGCCACCTCCAGGGCCAGCGGCCCTCGTCAGGTCTGGGCGGGCTTGTCGCCTTGGCGCATGGCCTTGGCGCGTTTTTCCAGGACCAGGTAGGTAACCACTGCCAGCAGCAGTGGAATCAGGTAGTACAGTGTGCGATACCCGAGCAAGGCAGCCACAAGCGTGCCTTGGGCCATCTGCCCGTGCAGCAAGGCCAGAAACACTGCCTCAAGTACGCCCAGCCCCGCAGGGATATGCGCAACCACGCCAGCCACGCAACTGATCAGCAGGATGCCGAGAATGGACGGGTAAAAAGCCTCGCCCGGCAGCAACCAGAAGATCAGCAGCGCCATCAGCGCCCAGTTGCTGGCACCCAGCGCAACCTGGCACAGTGCCAAACGCAGCGACGGTAGCGTCACTTCGTGGTTGCGCCAGGACCACGTGCGCTTGGTTGCAAAACCACAGGCCAGCAGGTACCCACCCGCGATCGCCAACAGCAGCAAGCCGATCAGGCGCAGACCTGTAGCGCCCACCGCCCAGCTGCTGGGCAGCTCCACGAAGCCGAGGGCGAATACGGTGCCGGCCAGCAGCATGTAGCCCATCCAGTTGGTCAACAGGCCCAAGGTGAGGATGCGCGTAATGGTCGGGGTATCCAGGCCCAGGCGGCCATATAACCGGTAGCGCAATGCAACGCCGCCTACCCAGGTAGTGAAGTTGAGATTGAAGGCGTAGCACACGAAGGCGACTGGCAGCACCTGCCGGGCGGGCAACTGGTGGCCGGTGTAGGCCCGTGCCAGCAGGTCGTAACTGGCAAATGTCAGGTAGCTGCACAGCGCCAGCGCAAGGCCGATGGCCAGGGTGCCGGGCTTGTAGGCCAGCAACGACTGGCGCACTTCGTTCCAGTCCAGATTGCGTGCCAGCATAAACAGCAGAACAGGTATGAGGATGAGGAACGCCAGCGTGAACAGGCGTTTCACCCAGGTTTGCCAGCCTTTGCGCGCCATCAGGTATTGCCCTCGTGCAGGTTACCCTGAGCCTCGACTTCCGGCTGCACCGAGCGCAAACGCTGGCGGTGTGCCGGGAACCAGCCAGCAATGCGCGGAAAATGGCGGATAACGTGGAAGCACACGAAGATCAGCGGTGCCCGCCACCAGTAACCGCGAATCATGCGCTCCAGGGTGACCGGCTTGCATTGCTCGCTGGCCAGGGCCTGTAGATGCTGGTTCAGTTGCTGGTTGAAGGCTCGATCACGGATGAAAAGATTGGCCTCCAGGTTGAATGACAGGCTCAACGGATCAAGGTTGCTGGAGCCAACGGTGGACCACTCATCGTCAACCAGTGCAACCTTGCCGTGCAGAGGCCGCTGGCAGTATTCGTGGATGGCCACGCCGTCGCGCAGCAGATAGTTGTACAGCAGCCTCGAAAGTGCACGGACCCAGCGCATGTCAGGCTGGCCCTGCAGAATCAAGCGCACATCCACGCCACGCCGGGCGGCGTTGCGCAGCTCCCGCATCAATCGATAACCCGGGAAGAAATACGCGTTGGCAACCACGATGCGCTGCTTTGCACCACGAAAAGCCTGCAGGTAGTGGGTTTCGATATCGGTACTGCGCAGCCCGTTGTCGCGTTCGACCAGCACGGCGCTGCTGGCCCCGGCCGGCTCGGTTACCGGGCGTACCGCGCTGGGTGGCTGCAGCACCGGCGACATCAGGCGCTTGCTGGCAGCATGCACCTGCGCTACCACCGGGCCGGTGACCTCCACCGCATAATCCTGCTTGGCCATGGCACCAAAGTCGCCAAGATGATCGGCGCTGTAGTTGATACCGCCGATAAATGCCCGCTCACCGTCGACTACCACGATCTTGCGGTGCAGGCGCCGGAACAGGTTGGTGCGCATGCCCACCAGCCGGGGCTGTGGGTCGAAAGCGTGAAAGCTCACGCCGGCATCGGTCATGGCCGAAATGAATTCGGTGGGCAGGTCGGCAGTGCCGTAGCCATCCACCGCTACCTCCACCCGCACACCGCGCTGGGCAGCGTCGATCAGCACCTGTTGTAACTGCTGGCCGACCTTGTCGTCGAAGATGATGAAGGTTTCCAGCAGAATTTCTTCCCGCGCCTGGGCCATGGCCTCGAAGACGCGGGGGTAGTATTGCTCGCCATTGATCAGCAACTGCACGCTGTTGCCGTCCACCCAAGGTCGATTCACAGGTTGATCTCCGCAGCCAATGGGGCGTGGTCGGACAGGTGCGACCACGGGTATGTCGAGAGCACTTGGGCAGTGCCGGGCATGGCGTTGCGCAAATAGATGCGGTCCAGCCGCAACAACGGCAGGCGCGCGGGGAAACTGCGCGCCGGGGTGCCGAAGTGCTCGCCGAAAGCCTCTATCAGGTGTTCGCACAGCACTGCATCTGCTTTCAGGCGCCAGTCGTTGAAATCGCCGGCTATAATGACCGGCGCTTCAGGCGGCAGACTGGCCAGCAGGTCGAGCATCAGCTTCACCTGGCGCTGCCGGTGGGCTTCGCGCAGGCCCAGGTGCACGCACACCGCATGCACCTGGTCGTGGCCTGGCACGTCCAGCTGGCAGTGCAGCAGGCCGCGCTGCTCATTGCCCTGTACTGACACATCGAGGTTGTTGAAGTGAGTAATGGGGAATTTCGACAGCAGCGCGTTACCGTGATCGCCATGCGGGTATACGGCATTGCGCCCGTAGGCGAACTGCGGCCACATGCTGTCGGCAAGAAACTCGTACTGCGGCATTTCTGGCCAGGCCGCATGGCGCAGGGCATGCTGCTGATGGCTGCCGTGCACCTCCTGGAGAAACACCAGGTCGGCGCCCGTGGCACGCACGGCCTCGCGCAATTCCGGCAGGATGAAGCGCCGATTGAAGAAGGTGAAGCCCTTGTGCACGTTCAGTGTCAGCACATTGAGCCGGCGTACCGCAGTGACCTTGTCGATGATGCTGCGTGGGGCGGGCAGGGTCTTGTTCACAAGGCCACCTCCCGCAGGACGCCAGGCTCGGTCATGAGCTCATGGTCCAGCGACAGCTTCTGCAGCAGGCGTCGCGCATCGTAGGGGGCGTGAACCTTCTGGTCGTTGTCGAAATAGCAGTAGACATCGCGGGTCGCCCGACGCGGCGGCGAGCCCTGGACGACCAATTGCGCATCCTCAGCCTGGCTACCCTGGCTCCAGCGCTGGATGCGCTGCTTCCAGCGCCTCAGTGCGTTGGCCGTATACCCACTGCTGTAGAGCTCGACATCGCCATGCAGGCGCATGTACACAAAGTCGGCGGTAACGTCTTCCACATACGGCCATTTGCCGGCGCTGTCGGCAACTACCAAAGCGACCCGGTGCTTGCGCAACAGCTTGATGAAGGTCTCACAGAGGAAACTCTCGTTACGGATCTCCACGGCATGACGCAACCGTGCATTGCCGTGTATGCCCAAGCTGCCGTTGCCCTGCAAGCGTGCCGCGCAGTGTTTGGCACATTCACGAGCCGCTTTATGGTTACGCGGCAGCAGTTCGAGAAACCGGGCAAAACGCTCTTCATCGAACTTCATGTTCGGTGGAAATTGCCACAGGATCGGGCCAAGCTTCTTGCCCAGCAACAGTGGGCCTGAGGCGAAAAAGTTCGCCACCGGTTCTTCGATGTCCCTAAGCCGCCGTACGTGCGTGATATACCGCGGCCCCTTCACCGCAAACACGAAGTCGTCCGGCGTCTCGTCACGCCAGCCCTGGTAACGTTCAGGCGTTTGCAGGCTGTAGAACGAGCCATTGATTTCGATGCTGTTCACCGCCCGCGAAGCGAAGGCCAGTTCGTCGTCCTGCCTCAGCCCCTTGGGGTAAAAGTCCTTGCGCCAGGGGCCATAGCGCCACCCGGAGATACCGATGCGGATATCGCTCACGCTGCCGTCCTCATTGCCGGTTCTATTTCGGTCGCTCCAAAGTGCGACCGATAAAGACAGGCCAGGGTTCAGCACGTTTGACCAACGGGAAAGGCTGATACCAGGTTGAACTTTGCGGCGCTTGGCGTTTCCACCGGATACCCGCTTCGTGGAAGGGTGTCAGGATAAAATCGAGGCAAGCATGGCCAGACATATCATCCATTTCACCGGGCCGATCAACTCGTCGACCTGTGGCAACCTGATCAACACCTGTTCGCGGGCGCTGCAACAGGGCGCCGGTATCCTGCAACTGAACATCGCTACCATGGGCGGCGAGTGCAGTTATGGCTTCACCCTGTACAACTTCCTGCGGGCGTTACCGGTCGAGGTGCATACCCACAACCTGGGCACGGTGGAGTCCATGGGCAATATCCTGTTCCTGGCAGGGGAACGGCGCACGGCGTGCAGTTTCAGCAAGTTCCTGTTCCACCCGTTTCACTGGACCTTGCACGGTTCGGTGGATCATTCGCGCATGGCTGAGTACGCCATGAGCCTGGATTATGATTTGAAGTTGTATGCGCAGATTGTCGCCGAACGAACCCAGGGGGCAACGGAGGTACTGGACGTGCCGCGGTACCTGATGGCCTATCCGCGGATTCTGGGGCCACGTGAGGCGCTGGATAACGGGATGATTCATGCCATCGACGAAATGCCAATCGAGGCGCAGTCGGTTCAGTGGAGTGTGCATGCCTAGGGTGTGGCTGTGCGTGCCTCTTCACAGTTGCGCGAAGGCACGCACCGAGTAACCGGGCTTACCGAACTGACGCGGCGGTGGCTCTGTCACAGGCCAGCAGCGAGCGGATCAGCAACTTGATCTCACCCTTGAGCCCAGGCGCCTGGTCCAGATGGGCAAAGCGGCAGTCGGTAATTTCATGCTGCGCCTTGGGCTGCGGCGCGTCGGCAAACTCTGCTTCGAACACGTAATGCATACGCGCGGGGGCCTCGTGACGCATCAGCAAGGTCAGTGACGCTGCCTGCAGCCCGGTTTCTTCCAGCAACTCACGCTCTGCAGCTTGCGCTGGCGTCTCGCCAGGCTCGATCTTGCCGCCGGGGAGGGTCCAGGCACCGTTGGATTTTCGCACCCATAACCATTTTTGTGTTTGCTTGCCGTGCCGGCAGATGATGGTGGCGCGATCCTTGTTCAGCTTCATTCATGCTCCTTGGTGATGCGCTTATTGCATGAAGATATGGCCGTTGGCGGCAATAAACGTTGCGTTTAACCCGACGAACGGTCAAAGCACGTAACGTGCCACCAGGGCTTTCGCCCGCCACGCAAACATTTTGCCGACGCAAGATTTGTGCCGCTGGTCAGTTGCCAGCAAAAGCATTGAGCAGAGCCGGGCAACAGTGGCTCGGAAACTAGGCATGGCACAGATTCGTGTCACCAGCCTATCCATCGCAAGGAGAACCCACATGGCGCAGGATCAAGAGCGGACAAGCCAGCGCGGCGGCACCAAGGAAACCAACCCGGGCAATTTCGCCAATGACCGGGAGCGTGCTTCGCGCGCGGGCCACAAGGGGGGGCAGGCATCTGGCGGCAATTTCGCCAACGACCGACAGCGTGCATCGGAAGCTGGCCGCAAGGGTGGCCAGAACAGCCACGGCGGGGGGCGCAACCCGTGAGGGGAACCGCTCGCTGAATGCCCAGGAACACATGTGGTGCCCGGCAGCGATTTCGGGTTTGCGAATCCGGAATCGCGCCATGACTTCGTCAGGAGAAACGAGCATGCGCGCATTGACCTATCACGGCGCAGGGGATGTCCGCGTCGACACCGTTGCAGAGCCCGGTCTGCAGGAAGACGACGATATCTTGCTGCGGGTAACGGCCACAGCCATTTGCGGCTCCGACCTGCACCTGTACCGGGGCAAGATCCCCATGGTCGAGCAAGGCGATATTCTTGGCCACGAATTCATGGGCATCGTAGAAGAGGTGGGCAGCGCGGTAACCGCGGTGCGCCCGGGTGACCGGGTAGTGATCCCGTTTGTCATCGCCTGCGGTGACTGCTTTTTTTGCCAACACGACTTGTTTGCCGCCTGCGAAACGACCAACACGGGGCGAGGCGCACTGCTGAACAAGAAGACCATACCGTCTGGCGCGGCGCTGTTCGGCTACAGCCACCTGTATGGCGGCATACCTGGCGGGCAGGCCGATTATGTGCGGGTGCCCAAGGGCAATGTAGGGCCGTTCAAGGTACCGGGGCACCTGGCTGACGATCAGGTATTGTTTCTCTCGGACATTCTCCCTACAGCCTGGCAGGCAGTGCTCAATGCCGAAGTTGGCCAGGGTTCGTCACTGGCAATCTATGGCGCCGGCCCGGTCGGGCTGCTGTCTGCTGCTTGCGCACGCATGCTGGGGGTGGAGCAGATCTTCATGGTCGATGAATGTGCCTACCGGCTGGATTATGCTCATCAGGCCTACGGAGTGATTCCTGTCAATTTTGCCTATGATGATGACCCAGCCGATAGCATCGTGCGCCATACCGCCGGCATGCGTGGTGTGGATGCGGTAATCGATGCGGTGGGTTTCGAAGCCAAGGGCAGCACGACGGAAACGGTGCTCACCGCGCTTAAGCTCGAAGGCAGTAGCGGCAAGGCCCTGCGCCAGAGTATCGCGGCCGTGCGCAGGGGTGGGGTGGTCAGTGTGCCGGGGGTATATGCGGGGTTTATCCATGGTTTTCTGTTTGGCGACGCCTTCGACAAGGGCCTGACCTTTCGCATGGGGCAGACCCATGTGCAGCGCTACCTGCCTGAGTTGCTGGCGCATATCGAAGCAGGCCGGCTGGACCCGCAGGCCATCGTCACCCACCGCATGGCGCTGGAAGATGCCCCGCGTGCCTACGAACTGTTCAATGGACAGCAGGATCAGTGTCGCAAGGTGATTCTGGTGCCCGGTGCGGCCCCGGACCCACGCGGTCAGGGTGCCGCAGTGCGCTGAAACGGCCGCTTGTGCCGAATGTTCGACAAAATTTTGAATCTTCTGGCCATGGCCCGATCAATCAGGGTGTCATCCATGGAGAAGAGGAGGCCCCTGCGATGCCTAGCCCACAGCTGTACATCATCGATTACCAACTGCATGGCCAACCGCGCAGTTTCATCATTCGCCTGGAACGCCTGGACAATGCCGAGGCCTGGCATTGGGCAAGTTGCGATGCGGGTATCGGCATTATTCCCAAGTTCGGGCGTGAGAAGATCAAGAAGATCAGCCGGCCGATGGCCGAGCGTTACGGGATTACCGGCGTAAGCTGGCGGATTTCGGGGAGCAAACCGAGCCAGTCGGTGGGAGACCCGGCGGCGATGGTGTAATACAACCTCAGCCTGACACATAACCATGCTGCAACGGGGTCACCGGCTGCAGCATGGTGCCTGGATAAACCCTTTGTCAGGCGCCGGACTCGGGGTCACTGGCCGGGACGCCGGGGCGATTTTCCTCGTCGTCAGTCACATTGGGGTCGGCATCCGGGTCATCCACTTGGTCGTTGCGGCGATCCGGCTCAAGCTCCGGCCAGTCATCCTGCACATTGCCACCACCCATCCGCAGTAAGTAATCCATCGCGCCATCCTCGTCTGTGATCCTCATGGTTAGGAGCGAAAGACCTGTCTTAAAAGTCATCTGGATAGCGGCAGTCGCTGACCAACGGTGGCACCGTGTTGGGACACTTGTGCGGGCCCTTTCGAGGTTTACCCGCGAAGGGGCCCGCAAGGTGAACAAATCACGCCGGCTGTTTCAACACCAGGGTCAGAATGTCATAGCTGGCCACCAGCTCACCCAGCTGGTTGGTTACCTCCACATCCCACGCCACCACCCCTTGCGGCTGGCCCAGCGGGCTGGTTTTGCCCTGGTCGATCTTGCGCTTGCAGGTCAGCCGTGCCTGGATGGTATCGCCAATGCCCACCGGGTTGATGAAGCGCAGCGTATCCAGGCCATAGTTGGCCAACACCGGCCCGGCACCGGGCGACACGAACAGCCCGGCCGCCGCCGAGAGGACGAAGTAGCCGTGGGCGATACGTTTACCGAACTGCGATTCTTTGGCCGCGATTTCGTCGAAGTGCATGTAGAAATGGTCCCCCGACAGGCAGCCGAAGTTGACCAGGTCGGCTTCGGTCACGGTGCGGCGGTGGGTGAGCAACGACTCGCCGATGCGCAACTGCTCGAAGTATCGGCGGAACGGGTGCACTTCGGTCTCGATCACTTCGCCACCGCGCACGTATTCGCCGGTGACCGCCGTGAGCATGCTCGGCGAACCTTGTACTGCGGCGCGTTGCAGGTAGTGCTTGACCGCGCGCAAGCCACCCAGTTCTTCACCGCCGCCGGCCCGGCCCGGCCCGCCGTGCTTGAGTTGTGGCAACGGCGAGCCGTGGCCGGTGGATTCCTTGGCGGCCTCGCTGTCGAGCACCAGCAGGCGGCCATGCCAGGCAGCTGCCACCGGTATGGCCTTGGCCGCAATACTGCGGTCGGCGGTGACCAAGGTCGCCACCAGGCTGCCTTTGCCTCGGGCGGCCAGTATCAAGGCTTCGTCAAGGTCGTGGTAGGCCATCAGTGTGCTGACCGGGCCGAACGCTTCGATATCGTGGGCGCCGCCGTCGGCGTGCGGGTCGCGGGCCTGTAGCAGGGTCGGGGCAAAGAATGCGCCCTCGGCCACGCCATCGCCACGCGGGGCGAAGCCGTCGCTGGCGCCGAACAGCTGGTCACAGCTTTGCAGCAGGCTGCGCACCCGCTCGGTCACGTCGTGCTGCTGGTCGTGGGAAGCCAGAGCCCCCATGCGTACGCCCTCCAGCGACGGGTCACCCACAACCACCTTGCTCAGCCGCTCGCGCAAGCGCGTGGCAACCGCATCAATGTGCTTGGCCGGCACGATGGCGCGGCGGATGGCGGTGCACTTCTGCCCGGCCTTGGTGGTCATTTCACGCACCACCTCCTTGATGTACAGGTCAAACTCTTCGCTGTCCGGGGTCACATCCGGGCCAAGAATGGCGCAGTTCAGCGAGTCGGCTTCGGCGGTGAACGGTACCGAATTGCGCACCAGGTTCGGCGTGACGCGCAATTTTGCGGCGGTATCGGCTGACCCGGTGAAGGTCACCACGTCCTGGCCTTGAAGGCGGTCGAGCAGGTCGCCGGTGCTGCCAATCACCAGTTGCAAGCTGCCCTCCGGCAGCAGGCCGGAGGCGTTCATCAGGCGGACGACGGCTTCGGTCAGGTAGCTGGTGGAAGTCGCCGGTTTGACGATGCACGGCATGCCCGCCAGGAACGTCGGGGCGAACTTCTCCAGCATGCCCCAGATAGGGAAGTTGAAGGCGTTGATGTGCACCGCCACGCCTGCGCGCGGCACCAGGATGTGGCTGCCGGCGAAATGACCTTGCTTGCCCAGCGCGATGGCCGGGCCCTCGTGCACCAGGTTGCCCGACGGCAGCTCGCGGCTGCCGATGCCGGCATAGGAGAACAATGTGGCGTTGCCGCCTTCGATGTCGATCCAGCTGTCGGCACGGGTGGCGCCGCTATGGTGCGACAGGGCGTAAAGCTGTTCCTTGCGCTCGGCCAGGTACAGGGCCAGCGCTTTCAGGCGTGCAGCACGCTGCTGGAAGTCCATGGCCATGAGGCTGGCCAGGCCACGCGCACGGGCGAAGTCCACGGCTTCGGCGAAGTCCGGGCGCTCTTCGTGGCTATAGGCAAGTACGTGGCCATCAAGGGCGCTGCGCAGGGCTTGCGCGCCGTGCTGGCCGAGCCAGCGGCCGGCGATGAAGCTTTGCAGGGTAGGGGCGGCAGACATGCTGTTCTCCATACTGTTCGAATGTAGTGGGCGCTGTTACCACAGCGCCAGGGTGTAGCCGATGATCAGGCGGTTTTCGTCCACGGCGTTGGTCAGGCCATTGCCGGACCGGAAGGTGACGTTGCGCCAGCGCAGGCTGACGTCCTTGAATGGGCCGCTCTGGATGACGTAGGTGATGTCGGTGTCGCGTTCACGCTCGCGGCCATTGCTGACAGTGGCGGTTTCGGCGTGGCGGCCGTCGGTGTAGCGCGTCATGAAACTCAGGCCGGGGATGCCCATCGCTACAAAGTCGTAGTCATAGCGCACTTGCCAGGAGTCCAGCCCGGCGCGGGTGAAGGTGTTGTAGGTCACCAGGTTGACGGTAAACGGGTCGCCGCCGTTGACGAACGGGAAGGCACTGTCGCCGGACATCTGTTGCCAGGTCGCCGTGAACTTGTGCGCCCGCACGCCGAGGGTGAACATGGCGTTGAAGTTGCGGTTGTCGATGTTGCCAGCACGTTCGGCGCCGTCGTTGCGGCTGTCGAAGTAGCGCAGGTCGCTGCGCAGGCTCACGCCTTCGCTCAAGGGGCGGGTGTCGATCAGGCCGACGAACTGCTGGCGGTAGATGTCCTCGAGCTTGGCATAGTAGTAGCTGACGCTGGTTTGCGGGGTGATGGCGTAGCTGCCACCGCCAAAGTCCAGGTGGTCACTGCTGGCAGCGCCATAACCGATGTCGTCGCGGCCCGAGGAGTCGCGCAGGTTGGCCTTGGTCAGGCGGCCGGCGTTGACGGTAAGGCCATCGAGATCCTGGCTGGTCAGCAGGCCGCCCTGGAAGGTGGACGCCAGCAGGCGGGTGTCGTTGTATACCACCACCGGCAGGATCGGTTGCAGCGTGCCCAGGCGCAGGGTGCTTTTGGACACGCGGATTTTGCCGGTCAGGCCCAGTTCGCTGTAATCATCAACCGGTTCGTGGCTGTTCGGGCCGTAGGGCAGCAGCCCGGTATTGCGGCGGTCGCGGCTGGAGTCGAGCTTGATACCCAGCTGGCCCATGGCGTCAACGCCAAAGCCGACCGGGCCCTCGGTGAAGCCGGACTCCAGCTTGGCGGTGAAGCCCTGGCCCCATTCTTCTGCCTTGGCCTGTGGTGCGTTGCTTTGGCGGAAGTCGCGGTTGATGTAATGGTTGCGCAGCTCCAGGCGTGCGTGGCTGTCGCCGATGAAGTCTGCCAGCGCCGGCAATGGCAAGGCGAGCGTGGCCAGCCAGGCAGCTGACATGATGTGCGTGCGGTTCATTGTTGTTGTTTTACCCGACATGGTGGTTCTTCCTTGAAGTCAGTGCTTGCTGGCGCCAGCGGCGCCGATACCGGTCATGGAGCGGATGAACTGGGCCAGGTAGCGGCCACGCTCCTCACTGGCACGTTCGGAGCTGTCGGTGACCGAGAACGCCCAGGCACTCAGGAACGCCAGGCTCATGGAGAACAAGGCCGGGTTGCTGTAAGGGAACAGCGCTTTATCGTGATGCAGCACGTTGACCCACACTGCCGGGCCCAGTACCACCAGCAGCACCGCCGAGGCCAGGCCGGCCATGCTGCCGCACACTGCGCCGCGGGTGGTCAGGCCTTTCCAGAACATCGAAAGCAGCAGCACCGGGAAGTTGACGGAGGCAGCCACCGCCAGCACCAGGCCGGAGAGGAAGGCGATGTTCTGCGACTCGAACATCAGGCCGAGCATGACCGCCAGCAGGCCGATCAGCAGGGTGGCGACACGCGATACGCGCATTTCCTCCTGCTCGGTGGCCTTGCCTTGGCGGATCACGCAGGCATACAGGTCGTGGGATACCGCCGATGCGCCGGACAGCGCAAGGCCGGCGACCACGGCAAGGATGGTGGCGAAGGCCACAGCAGAGATGAAGCCAAGGAACAAATTGCCACCGACAGCCTGGGCCAGGTGCACGGCGATCATGTTGCCGCCGCCAATGATTGCACCGGTGGCGTCGCGGTAGGACGGCTCGGTGCCGACCATGACGATGGCGCCAAAGCCGATGACGATCAGCAGCAGGTAGAAGTAACCGATGAAACCGGTGGCATAGAACACGCTCTTGCGTGCTTCCTTGGCATCACTGACGGTGAAGAAGCGCATCAGGATATGCGGCAGGCCGGCGGTGCCGAACATCATGCCCAAGCCCAGGGAAATGGCATCCACCGGATTGGACAGCAGGCCACCCGGGGCCATGATCGCCTGGCCCTTGGCATGCACGGCCACCGCGCTGGCGAACATGGCTTCGGTGCTGAAGCCGAAGTGCTTGAGCACCATGAACGCCATGAAGCTGGTGCCCGACAGCAGCATCACTGCCTTGATAATCTGCACCCAGGTGGTAGCGAGCATGCCGCCGAACGTTACATAAGCGACCATCAGCACACCGACCAGCATCACCGCATACAGGTAGCTGATGCCGAACAGCAGCTCGATCAGCTTGCCGGCACCGACCATCTGTGCCACCAGGTACATCAGTGCCACGACCAGGGTGCCGAACGCCGAGGTCAGGCGTACCGGGGTTTGTGCCAGGCGGTAGCTGACCACGTCGGCAAAGGTGTACTTGCCCAGGTTGCGCAGCCGTTCGGCGATCAGGAACAGAATGATCGGCCAGCCGGCCAGCACGCCCAGGGCGTACAACAGGCCGTCATAGCCGTTCAGGAACATCATCGCGGAGATGCCCAGGAAGGAGGCGGCGCTGATCATGTCGCCTGCGATCGCCAGGCCGTTCTGCATGCCGGTCAGGCCCCCGCCGGCGGTATAGAAGTCGCTGGCCGAGCGGGTGCGCAAAGCCGCCCAGCGGGTGATCAGCAAGGTGAAGCAGACGAACACCATGAACATCGAAATGGCTGTCCAGTTCATTGTGCGCACTCCTGCTTGACCTTTTCATTGAGCGGGTCGAGCACATTGTTGGCGCGGTGCACATAGATGCCGGTCAGGGCAAAGGACAGCAGCACCATCAGCACACCCACCAGCATGCCGACGGTGGTCACACCGCCGCTGAGCGACTGGCCAAGGGTGCTGGGCGAAAACGCCACCAGCAGGACGAAGCCGTAGTAGATCACCAGCATGGCCAGGGTCAGGCTGCCGTTGAGGCGGCGTTTGCGCTGCACCAGGTGCTGGAAGTCGGGGTGGTTGGCGATGCTTTCTATGCGTTCGGGTGTCATGGCAAGCGATCTCTTGGTTTTGTAATTGTTTTGTTGAGGTCACGCGGGGGTTGCGGTATTGCAAAAGGGCCTCTTCGCGGGCATGCCCGCTCCCACAGGGAGGGTGTTGCCCTCAGCCCTTGTGCGGTGCTTGTGGGAGCGGGCGCGCCCGCGAAGCAGGCGGCGCGGTCTTATAGCTGGTCGAAGTCGAGCACCACCTTGTCGCTCACCGGGTAGGTCTGGCACGACAGCACGTACCCGGCTGCCACTTCGTAGTCTTCCAGGGCATGGTTGCTGTCCATTTCCACTTCCCCCTCGACCACCCGGCATTTGCAGGTCGAGCACACGCCGGCCTTGCACGAGAAGGGCAGCTCGGCGCCGATGGCATTGCCGGCGTCCAGCACGTTCTGGGTGTTGCGTGGCAAGTCGAAGGTAAGGGCGCGGCCGTCGCTGATCACGGTGATGTGGCTGAGCGCCGAATCCACCTGGCGCGCTGCTTCACGGGCCTCGCGACGGGTCTCGTTACCGGCGGCGGCGAACAGCTCGAAATGAATGCGCTCTTTGTCCAGGCCATTGGCCTGCAGGCTGTCACGTACGGTTTCGGTCATTGCCTGAGGCCCGCAGATGAAAGCCGCGTCCAGGCCTGGAACGTCCAGCCAGCGGGAGAACAGTTGGCCGCACTTGTCGGCGTCAATGCGGCCGTTGTACAGGTCAACATCCTGTTGCTCGCGGCTGAACACAAAAATCAGGTTCAGGCGGTCGAGGTACCGATTTTTCAGGTCTTCGAGCTTGTCGCGGAACAGCGCGCCAGAGCTGGAACGGTTGCCGTACAGCAAGGTGAAGCGGCTGTGCGGCTCACTGTCGAGGGTGGTGCCGATGATCGACAGGATCGGAGTAATGCCACTGCCGGCCGCGACGGCCAGGTAATTGCCCTGACGGGCAGGGTCCAGCGGCACGAAGAAGCTGCCCGATGGCGGCATCACGTCCAGTTGCTGGCCGGCCTTGAGCACTTCATTGGCAAACGCCGAGAAACGCCCACCTGGCACGCGCTTGACAGCCACGCGCAGCTCGCCGTCCTGCACGGCGCTGCAAATAGAGTAAGAGCGGCGGACCTCTTCGTTGTCCAGTTGAGTACGCATGACCAGGTACTGGCCCTGGGTGAAACGGAACTGTGCCTGCAGGTGCTCGGGCACGTCGAAGGCAATCGAAACCGCATCACGGGTTTCGTTGCGCACTTGCTTGATGGTCAGGCTGTGAAACTGGCTCATGGCGTTCTCCACGGCTCAAATGCATTTGAAGTAATCGAACGGCTCCAGGCACTCGCGGCAGCGGTACAGCGCCTTGCAAGCGGTAGAGCCGAACTGGCTGAGCATTTCGGTGCGGTTACTGCCGCACTGCGGGCAGCACACCTGGGGGGCTTCACCGAGCAGGCTGCGCTTGCTGGCGCTGCCCTGCGGCGGGGCGATGCCGTAGGTGCGCAGGCGCTCGCGGCCCAGCTCGCTGATCCAGTCGGTGCTCCAGGCCGGGGTCAGCCGGCGCTCAAGGTCCGGCGCGGGGAAACCCGCCTGCTCCAGCGCCTGGCGGATATCGCCTTCGATCACCTCGGTCGCCGGGCAGCCGGAATAGGTCGGTGTCACCACCAGGTGCAGATGGCCGGCGCGCCAGTCGAGGTCGCGAACGATGCCCAGGTCGACCACACTCACCACGGGCACTTCCGGGTCCATGACCTGGCCCAGCACCTCCCAGGCCCGGGCCAGGTCCTCGCCGCGTGGCGCCCGCGCGCCACGGTCGCCGGCAATCAGCTCACCAGGTTGCATCGGGGTAAGCCCTTGGCAGGAACTGCATTTCGGCCAGTAGCAGGCCCAGGTGCTCGGTGTGCAGGCCTTTGCGGCTGTCCAGGTAGAAGTGACTGGCAGCCTTGGGCAGCGGCAGCTCGACCGACGCGAAGGTCTCGCTCACCTGTTTCAGCCAGGCAGCACCAGCGGTGTCGGGGTCGGCAGCGATACCTGCCTGGGCCAACTGCACCTCGTTATCGCTGGCGGCCGTCAGTTCGACGGTAAAGCGCCACAGTGCAGGAATGGCGGCAAGCATGCGCTGACGGCTCTCTTCTGTGCCGCCACCCAGGCGCTGTACCCACTCGCTGGAGCGGCGCAGGTGGTAGGTGACTTCCTTGAGTGCCTTGGCGGCGATACCGGCGATACGCTCATCGCTTGAGCCGGCCAGGCCCTGTAACACGGCAAAGTGCCAGGCGTCGTAGAGGAATTGCTTGGTCATGGTCACGGCAAAGTCGCCGTTGGGTTGCTCGACCAGCAGCAGGTTGCGATAGGCCCGCTCGTCTCGGCGGAAGGCCAGGGCATCGGCGTCGCGGCCGTCGTCCAGCAGCTCGGCTGCGTATTCCAGCCAGTTGCGCGCCTGGCCGACCAGGTCCAGGCCAACGTTCATCAGGGCCAGTTCTTCTTCGATGGCCGGGGCGTGACCACACCATTCACAGAGGCGCTGGCCTTGTACCAGGGCGCTGTCGCCAAGCAGCAGCAGGTAGGGGATAAGGGCTTCGTTGTGCATGGCCAACCTCACATGTGTCCGACTTCATCGGGCAGCTCGTAGAAGCTGGCATGGCGGTAGACCTTGTCGTCCGAAGGGGCGAACAGCGGGTCTTTCTCGTCAGGGGAGGAGGCGGTGATCAGCGCCGAAGGCACCACCCACAGGCTGACGCCCTCGCTGCGTCGGGTGTACAGCTCGCGGGCATTTTCGATGGCCATGGCGGCGTCGGCGGCATGCACGCTGCCGACATGCTTGTGGTTAAGGCCGTGCTTGCTGCGCACGAACACTTCGTAGAGGGTCCAGACAGACATTTTCGATCTCCGCATCAATCGCCGCTCAGGCGGCGTTCTTGTTCTGTTGCTTGCGCGCGTAGGCCACGGCGGCCTCGCGGACCCAGGCGCCGGCCTCGATGGCCTGGCGGCGGGTGGCGACACGTTCCTGGTTGCACGGGCCGTTGCCCTTGATCACTTCGTAAAATTCGTCCCACTGAATTTCGCCGAAGTCGTAGTGACCGCGCTCGGCGTTCCACTTCAGTTCAGGGTCGGGGGCCGTGCAGCCGAGCAGTTCGAGCTGCGGCACGGTCTGGTCAATGAAACGCTGGCGCAGTTCATCGTTGGTCTGGCGCTTGATCTTCCAGGCCGTGGACTGAGCGCTGTTTGGAGAATGTTCGTCGCTGGGGCCGAACATCATCAGCGATGGCCACCACAGGCGATTGATTGCGTCCTGGACCATGTCGCGCTGTGCCTGGGTGCCGTGACGCATCATGGTCAGGAGCATTTCGTAGCCCTGGCGCTGATGGAAGCTCTCTTCCTTGCAGATACGGATCATCGCGCGGGAGTAGGGGCCATAGGAGGTGCGCTGCAGTACCACCTGGTTGACGATTGCAGCGCCATCGACCAGCCAGCCCACTGCGCCCATGTCGGCCCAGCTGAGGGTGGGGTAGTTGAAGATGCTCGAGTACTTGGCCTTGCCGCTGTGCAGCTTGGCGATTTCTTCGTCGCGGTCGGCGCCCAGGGTCTCCATGGCGCTGTACAGGTACAGGCCGTGGCCGGCTTCGTCCTGGATCTTGGCCATCAGTTGCAGCTTGCGCTTGAGGCTAGGCGCGCGGGTGACCCAGTTGCCTTCGGGCAACATGCCGACGATTTCCGAATGGGCATGCTGGGAGATCTGCCGGATCAGGGTCTGGCGGTAGGCCTCTGGCATCCAGTTCTTGGCTTCGATCTTGATTTCGACGTCGATCTTTTCCTGGAAGTTGCGTTCCTCGGCGGACATTTCTTCCAGCGATTTGACGCGCTTGACTCCGGTTTCCACTAGCTGTGCGTACATGTGCGGCGACTCCTGCTAAGGCATGAGTCATTTGTAAGCGATACAAAACATAACGTCAAACAGTTTTATATGTATCAAATAAGATTTGTGTATCGCTTTGGGGTCCCATCGCGGGTAAACCCGCTCCCACAGGGGCGCGCGGTACCTGTGAGCGCGAATAACACGCAAAAAAAACCCCGGACAGTGCCGGGGCTGCACAGGCAGATGAATGACTCAGCTGGCCAACCGTTTGTCATACACGTGGCAAGCCTTGCCCTCGGAGCGTTTGAGCGTGCCGCAAGGCTGCAGGTGCACCTGGGTGCTGATGCCGATGTAGGTCTTGATCTGTTTGCTCAACTCCCCGGTCACCCGCTTGCGCTGGCCTTCATCGAGGTGCTGGCACTCCGCACGCAATTCAACATGCACCTCGACACTGTCCAGGTTGCCATTGCGATACAGGTGAATCTCATAAAGCTCGGAAAGCTGTTTTATTTTCAATACCTGTTCTTCGATCTGGGTCGGGAACACGTTGACGCCGCGAATGATCAGCATGTCGTCGCTGCGCCCGGTGATCTTGCCGATCCGCCGCATGGGCCTGGCTGTGCCGGGCAAAAGGCGGGTAAGGTCGCGGGTGCGGTAACGGATCATCGGCAGCGCCTCTTTGCTTAGCGAGGTGAAGACCAGTTCGCCCAGTTGGCCGTCCGGCAACACCTCACCGGTGACCGGGTCGATGATCTCGGGATAGAAGTGGTCTTCCCAGATGGTCGGGCCGTCTTTGGTCTCGATACATTCCATCGCCACCCCGGGCCCCATGATTTCCGACAGGCCATAGATGTCGAGGGCATTGATGCCCAAACGCTGCTCGATCGAACGGCGCAGCTCGTCTGTCCACGGCTCGGCACCGAAAATACCCAGGCGCAGCTTGAGGTCATGGGGGTCGATGCCCTGTCGCTCGATCTCGTCGGCCAGGTTGAGCATATAGGACGGCGTCACCATGATGATGTCGGGCTGGAAGTCGCGGATCAGCTGCACCTGCTTCTCGGTCTGACCACCCGACATCGGGATTACCGTACAGCCCAGGCGCTCGGCGCCGTAATGCGCACCCAGCCCGCCGGTGAACAGGCCGTAGCCGTAGGAAACATGCACCTTGTCGCCTTTGCGTCCACCCGCAGCGCGGATCGAGCGGGCGACCACATTGGCCCAGGTATGAATGTCGTTCTGCGTATAACCGACCACCGTAGGCTTGCC
The DNA here is from genome assembly GCF_053557975.1 of Pseudomonas sp. XP2. Classification (NCBI taxonomy): domain Bacteria; kingdom Pseudomonadati; phylum Pseudomonadota; class Gammaproteobacteria; order Pseudomonadales; family Pseudomonadaceae; genus Pseudomonas; species Pseudomonas sp. XP2. The sequence continues at coordinate 73,177 of NZ_JBNRIK010000020.1, read as the reverse complement.
TGTGGTACCGCTGGAAGCATGCAGGCGTACCACTTCCTCCTGGGGTACGGCAAACATGCCGTAGGGGTAGTTGTCGCGCAGATCGTTCTTGCCGGTGAAGGGGAACTTCGCCAGGTCTGCCAGGCACTTGAGGTCATCGGGGTGGGTGCCGCATTCGGCAAAGCGCTGGCGGTACAACGGTACATTGTCGTAGGCGTGCTTCAGGCTCCAGCGCAGGCGCTGGAGCTGGTGCTGGCGCAGGGCATCGACGCTGGCGGTTTCCATCGGGTCCAACAAGGCACGGTCGGCATCATGGTACATGTTCATGGCTTCACTCGAATTGTTCTTGTACGCCGTGCGGGGCCGGTTACGGGCCGCGCGGTGAGTGTCATGAGCGCAGCATATACGGCTGCGTTCGGTTCGGTAACAGGCTGAAGGCGTGACCCGCTCAGAGGCGTTCTATGACCATGGCGATGCCCTGGCCAACGCCAATGCACATGGTGCACAGGGCATAGCGGCCGGCAGTTTCCTCCAGTTCGTGCAGCGCGGTGGTTACCAGGCGCGCACCGCTCATGCCGAGCGGATGGCCCAGCGCAATGGCTCCGCCGTTGCGGTTGACCCGGGGGTCGTCGTCGGCCAGGCCTAGCTCGCGTAGCACCGCCAAGCCTTGGGCGGCGAAGGCTTCGTTAAGCTCGATGACGTCCAGGTCGGCCAGTGACAATCCCGTGAGCTCAAGTACCTTTCGGCTTGCCGGCACCGGGCCGATGCCCATCAGCCGTGGCTCAACCCCGGCCACGGCCATGCCGACGATACGGCCGCGGGGCTTCAGGCCATGGCGGCGGGCAGCGGTGCTGCTGGCCAGCAACAGGGCGCAAGCGCCGTCGTTGACACCGGAGGCATTGCCGGCGGTGACGCTACCCCCTTCACGGAACGGGGTGCCGAGACGGGCGAGTTGTTCCAGCGTGGTGTCGCCGCGCGGATGCTCATCGTGCTCGACCACTTTGGGCGGGCCTTTGCGCTGGGGGATCTGGACCGGCACGATTTCTTGCGCAAGGCGGCCGCGGGCCTGAGCAGCGGCCGCCTTGTGCTGGCTGCGCAGCGCGAAGGCATCTTGGTCGGCGCGGGAGATAGCGAACTGTTCAGCGACGTTTTCAGCGGTTTCCGGCATCGAATCGGTGCCGTAGGCAGCCTTCATCAGCGGATTGACGAAGCGCCAACCGATGGTGGTGTCGAACAACTCGGCTGCGCGGCCGAAGGCCTGCTCCGACTTGCCCATGACGAAGGGCGCGCGCGACATCGACTCCACGCCGCCAGCCAGCATCAGCCCGGCTTCGCCGCAACGCAGGGCGCGGGCAGCATTGCCGATGGCGTCCAGGCCGGAGCCGCACAGGCGGTTGATCGTGGTCCCCGGTATTTCGGGGGGCAGCCCGGCCAACAGGGTGGCCATGTGGGCCACGTTGCGATTGTCTTCGCCGGCCTGGTTGGCACAGCCGAAGATCACGTCGTCGACCGCTTTCCAGTCCAGCTCGGGGTGGCGCTGGATCAAGGCCTTCAGCGGAATGGCGGCGAGGTCATCGGCACGTACGCCGCTCAAAGCCCCGGCATAGCGCCCTATGGGGGTGCGCACGGCGTCGATGATCAGGGCGTCGGCGAGGGTGTGTTCAGTCATCTTGCGTCTCCTGCGCCAGCACGGTGCCGCGCACTTTGTAGGATTTGCCATGGAACATCGCCACCAGCTCACCGCGCTGGTTGTGGATGCACACGTCGTACAGGCCTGTGCGGCCTTTGCGGCTGACCTCGCTGGCGTCGGCGGTGAGCACGTCATCGCGCAGCGCCGGTGCCAGGTAGTCGATGCTGCAACCCAGGGCCACGGTGGCCTGGTCGTAGCTGTTACAGGCGAAGGCAAACGCCGAGTCGGCCAGGGCGAAGAGGAAACCGCCATGGCAGGTGCCGTGGCCCTGGATCATGTCGGCGCGTACCGGCATACGCAGGCTTGCCCGGCCCGGGCCGGCATCCAGCAGGCTGATGCCCAGGCCCTGGGTGGCCAGATCGCGGGCATACATGGCGTCGGCACAGGCTTGTGCCAGTTCGAGTTCAGTCATGCAGGGTGCCTCCTTTGGCCTCGCAACGGCGTAACAGCAGAGAAGGGCGGTAGCGGCTCTCGCCGTAGCTGCGCTGCAGGTTGTCGAGCACGCGCAAGGTGTGGGCGATGCCGATGTGCGCAGCCCAGGCCAGCGGGCCACAGGGGTAATTGACACCGGCGCGCATCGCCAGGTCGATGTCAGCGGCGCTGCCGACGCCCTGTAACACGGCATCGGCAGCTTCGTTGGCAAGCATTGCCACTGTGCGCAGCACCACCAGGCCGGGCAGGTCGGCGACAGCAGTAACCTTGAGGCCGGCCCGCTGCAGCAGGGCCACAGCCTGGTCACGAGCGCTTGCGGTGGTATCGGCCGACCAGCTGATGGCAATACGTGAGGCGGTGCTGTAGTCCAGCGCAAGGTCAAGCAGCACCAGGTTGCGCAGGCCATCTTCACGGGCGCGCTGGCTGGCGAGGCGGCCATCGGACAGTGCCAGGGTGGCATCACCGACCTGGATCACGCCGCTGCCAGCACGCTGGGTGATGGCAATGCCGTTATCGCGCAGGCGTTCAGCCAGTGGCTGCAGCACTCCCAGATGCCCCTCGACAACACAGGCATTAACACTGGCGGGGCTGTGCAGTTCGGCCGGCACTGGGCGCTGCGCGCCTTCAGCGTAGCTATAGAAGCCTTGGCCTGTCTTGCGGCCGAGGCGACCGGCATCCACCAGCTCTTTTTGCACCAGTGAAGGCTGGAAGCGGAAGTCCCCATAAAATGCGTCGAACACCGAGCAGGTCACGGCGTAGTTGACGTCGTGGCCGATCAGGTCGGTAAGCTCGAACGCACCCATACGGAAACCACCGGCATCACGCAGCAGCGCATCAAGGCTGGCGCAATCGGCCGCTCCTTCCTGTAACAGGCGCAGGCTTTCGGCATAGAAAGGCCGCGCCACACGGTTGACGATAAAGCCCGGTGTCGAGCGCGTGTGCACCGGCTGTTTGCCCCAGGCTTGGGCGGTGTCGTAGATGCACGCGGCCACGGCCGGCTCAGTTGCCAGGCCCGACACCACCTCGACCAGCGCCATCAGCGGTGCGGGGTTGAAGAAGTGCATCCCCACCACCTGCTGCGGGCGTTCAAGGCCGGCAGCAAGGCTGGTGATGGACAGCGATGAAGTGTTGCTGGCAATAATGCAATCTGCTGTGCACAGGGCTTCTAACTGATTGAACAGCGCCTGCTTGACCTGCAGGTTCTCGACGATGGCTTCGATCACCAAGCCGGCATCGGCCAGCGCGTCGAGCGTGTCGACCGGGCACAGGCGGATGCTGATCATTTCACGCTCGACAGCCTGCAATTTGCCTTTTTCCACGAGCCGGGCGAGCTGGTGATCAATACCGGCCACTGCCTGGGCAGCGGCCCCTCGGCGGTTGTCGTAAAGCTTTACCGGGTGGCCGGCCTGAGCCGCCACCTGGGCGATGCCGGCCCCCATGGCACCGGCACCGATCACCGCTACGGGCACATTGCTTGCGAGTGCGCCCATGTTCAGCGCCCCTTGAATGCGGGAGTACGCTTGTTGATGAAGGCGCTGACGCCTTCACGGTAGTCCTCGCTGCGCCCGGCCAGGCGTTGCAGGTCGCGCTCAAGCTCCAGTTGTTCATCGAAGCCGTTGTCGAAACTGGCATTGAGGCTGCGCTTGATCAACGCCAGGCCGTAGGTAGGCTGGGTGGCGAGCTGGCGGGCCAGTGTGAGGGCTTCGTCACGCAGTGCAGCATCGTCAACCACGCGATGGATCAGCCCCCATTGCTGTGCCTGTTCGGCGCCAAGGCGTTCGCCCAACATGGCCAAGGCTTTGGCCCGTGCCATGCCGACCAGGCGCGGCAGCAGCCAGGTCCCGCCAGAGTCTGGCACCAGGCCAATTTTGCAAAATGCCTGGATGAAGCTTGCCGAGCGGGCGGCCAGTACCAGGTCGCAGGCCAGCGGAATATTCGCGCCGGCCCCGGCGGCAACACCGTTTACCGCACAGATTACCGGCAGTGGCAGGTCGCGCAGGGTGCGTACCAGCGGGTTGTAGTACGTGTCGATTGAAGCGCCCAGGTCTGGCATTTCAGCGCCTGGAGCAACGTTACGGTCGGACAGGTCCTGGCCTGCGCAGAAACCGCGGCCTTCAGCCGTCAGCAACAGCACCCGCGCATCGCTGCTCTGGCGCACTTGCTTGAGTGCTTCGCGTACTTCCAGGTGCATGGCGGTATTGAAGCTGTTCAGCTGCTCGGGGCGGTTCAAGGAGAGGAGGGCGACGCCGTCCTCAATGGAAAACAGGATGTGCTGGAAAGTCATGACAGACTCGCTCCGTCAGTCGAGGGAAAGGTGATCAGCGGCCTTGGAAACGGGCCTGGCGCTTTTCCTGGAAGGCCCGGATACCTTCGTCGCGGTCGGCGGTGCCGGCCAGCAGGGTGAATGCATGGCGTTCGAAGCGCAGGCCACTGGCCAGGTCTGTATCGCCGGCCTTCAGCAGCGCCTCTTTTGCCAGGCGCACGGCCAGCGGCGCCTTGGCGGCGATGCTGCGGGCCACATGCAGGGCGCGTTCTACGGTGAATTCGGGCTGGGTCACTTCACTGACCAGGCCTGCCTGCTGGGCGTGACGGGCGCTAATGGCTTCGCCGGTCAGCACCATCTGCATGGCCAATGGCTTGCCAACGGCGCGCAACAGGCGCTGGGTGCCGCCAGCGCCGGGGATGATGCCGAGGTTGATCTCCGGCTGGCCGAAACGGGCGTCGGTACCGGCGATGACGATGTCGGCGCACATCACCAGCTCGCAACCACCGCCCAAGGCATAGCCATTGACTGCCGCAATCAGCGGCTTGGCAAAGCCGGCGATGCGCTGCCAGTGGGCTACCCGAGGATCGTTGAGGATGCCGACCAGGTCGCGCTCGGCCATTTCGCGGATGTCAGCGCCTGCGGCGAATGCCTTGCGGTTGCCAGTGACCACCACCGCAGCGGTCTGATCATCTTGGGCGGCTGTATCCAGTGCAGTGGCCAGCTCTGCCAGTAGCTCGGTACACAGGGCGTTGAGAGCCTCTGGCCGTTGCAAGGTGATGAGCTGAACGCCGTTTTCCGGCGCCTGCACATTGAGATATCGCGGCATGTCGGGGTCCTCTGGCTGCACGCACGGCACATCGTGGGGCCGGCATTTCTTGGAATTGTTTGCAGGGTCGTGATGCTGGGTCACGAACAGGTGAGCCCAGTATATGCATTATGCGATACACAGAATCAACATCAAAAATGCCATGTCGTATCTCTTCAATGAGATCTTTAACTATTTCAATCGTTACGATTAAGGACTTTTAAACCGTATAATGTCGATTTTTAACTGATTTTCGAGTGTTTTCGCCTGCCGATCCAAGCAGATATAAAGTGATACACAGCGATGGCGTTTGACGAGAAATTTCCTTGTGATACAAGATCAGGTGCCATTTCAAATCATTTCTGGAGTTCGCATGCCTTGCTATCGACTGGACGGCCTGACGCCCGTGGTTCACCCGACCGCCTACGTGCACCCAAGTGCAGTACTGATCGGCGATGTCATCGTCGGCCCTCGTTGCTACATAGGCCCCTTGGCATCGCTCAGGGGCGACTTCGGCCGCATCGTGCTAGAGGAGGGCGCCAACCTTCAGGACACCTGCGTGATGCATGGCTTCCCGGGTGGTGACACCGTAGTAGAGCGCAACGGGCACATCGGCCATGGCGCCGTGCTGCACGGATGCCGCGTGGGCGAAGACGCCTTGATCGGCATGAACGCAGTGGTCATGGATGGCGCCCACGTAGCGCCAGGCTGCATCGTTGCGGCCACCGCTTTCGTCAAGGCCGGCTTCGAATGTGCGGCTCAGAGCCTGGTGATGGGCTCGCCAGCGCTGGTAAAGCGCCCGTTGACCGATCAGGAGCTGACCTGGAAGCAGGCCGGCACTGCGCAGTACCAGGAACTGACGCAGCGCTGCATGACCAGCATGGTCGAATGCCCGCCGCTGGCCGAGGCAGAAGTGGGGCGCCCGGGTATGGAAGACACCGGCTTCAGGCCCAAAGGCCAGGCAAGCGCATGAGCCTGGCAGCCACCCGCATTGGCCAGGCGGCCCGCCGCACAGGTATAGTCGGTGCTTTATCCGCGCACAGTTCGCCCATGAGCAATCTTGCCCCACTGAACCATTTGATCACCCGCTTTCAGGAGCAGACGCCAATCCGCGCCAGCTCGCTGATCATCACGCTGTACGGCGATGCCATCGAGCCTCACGGCGGGACCGTCTGGCTGGGTAGCCTGATCAACCTGCTGGAGCCGATAGGTATCAACGAGCGGTTGATCCGCACGTCGATCTTTCGCCTGACCAAGGAAGGCTGGCTGACCGCCGAAAAAGTCGGCCGGCGCAGCTATTACAGCCTCACCGGCACGGGCCGGCGCCGTTTCGAAAAAGCCTTCAAGCGCGTTTACAGTGCGAGCCTGCCCGCCTGGGACGGCGCCTGGACGCTGGTGTTGCTGTCGCAGCTGGAGGCCAGCAAGCGCAAGGCCGTGCGCGAAGAACTGGAGTGGCAAGGCTACGGCGCCATCGCCCCGAACGTACTCGGCTGCCCGCGCGCTGATCGTGCCGACCTGGCGACCACCTTGCGCGAGCTGGACGCCACTGACGACAGCATCGTCTTCGAAACCCACACCCAGGAAGTACTGGCCTCCAAGGCCATGCGCGCCCAGGTGCGGGAGAGCTGGCGGATCCAGGAACTGGGCGAGCACTACAGCGAATTCATCCGCTTGTTCCGGCCGCTGTGGCAGGCGCTCAAGGAGCAGAAAGAGCTCGATGCCCAGGACTGCTTCCTGGCACGGACCTTGTTGATCCACGAGTACCGCCGGCTGCTGCTGCGTGACCCGCAGTTGCCGGATGAGCTGCTGCCTGGGGACTGGGAAGGCAGGGCTGCTCGCCAGTTGTGCCGTAACCTCTATCGGCTGGTGTGGGACAAGGCCGAAGCGTGGCTGGGGACCGCGCTGGAGACGGCGGATGGGCCGCTGCCGGATGTCAACGAGAGCTTCTACAAGCGGTTTGGTGGTTTGGGCTGAAGCCGGCGATATTCCCTTTCAAGGCTTGCTGGGCGGTTGCGGATGTTCTGGCTTGGCAGGGTCGGCGTACCACTGCTCCCTTGGCACCCACTTGGCCTGCAGCGGGTCGCCGAGGTAGTGGGGCGACATGATCTGCACGCCGTACTCGTTGAAAACGTCCTGGATATTGGCGTGCAGCAGGCTGAGGAGGAGGGCGCGTGGCCTGGGCAGCGACGGAATGGCCTGGGCCACCAGGCGGTACTCCGGATAAAAATCCGACAGCGCCGTCTGGAACACCTGGGGTTCGGGTTTTGCCAGTACGCCATCGGTACGCCGGGCCGCCTCCAGCAACATGGCTTCGACCTGCCGCCACGGCGTGTCGTAGCCGATGGTCACCACCGTATCGACCACATAGCCTGGCCCCTCGACGATGCGTGAGTAGTTTTTCGTCACGGTGCCCGTGATCATGGAATTGGGCAGCGTGAGCACCTCGCCAAGGCCGGTGCGGATGGTGGTGGTGAATATGCCCACCTCGGTCACCGTGCCTTCGTAGTCGCCCACGCGCACGAACTCACCGGCGCGCAGCGTCCTTGTATAGGTGAGAATCAGCCCGGCCGCAGCCTGGCCGACGACACTGGTGGCCCCGAGCGAGATCATCAGCCCGAGCAGTACCGACAGGCCCTTGAACGCATCGGTACCTGAGCCAGGCAGGTACGGGTAGGCCATCACCAGGGCGAACAGCCAGATCGCCAATGACGTCAGCCGCATGGTGGGCTGCAGGGTTTCTTCGGTAAGCCACTTCAACGTGCCCGGCCGTGCCATGCGCCGCAGCACCCGTTTGGAAAACGCGCTGATACCGCGGGCAATGAAGAAAATCGACAGGGCAACGGCAAGCCCAGGGATGGCGTGAAGGATACCGCTGACCAGGTAGCCGAGCAGCGCCATCAGGTAGACATTCAGGCTTTCACCCCACGCCCGGGTATAGGGGAACTGCGACAGTACGAAGCCCAGCCATTGGTAGCAGAGCAATAGCAGCACCAGCCAGTACACCAGCCACAGCGAACGATCGGCCAGGTAGTAGAGGTTCTGCAGGTCGAACAGGGGTGTTTGACCCACCCTGAAACGCTCGGAGTGCTTGCCCATCAGCCTGGGCAACAGCCCCAAAAGCTTGCGCCGCACACCTCGCGCGCCCTTGGCCAGAAGCATGAACAGCAAGGTGGCCGCCGCCGAATAGCCGACAGCATTGAGCAGAAAGCGCACGCTGCGCGCCTGGCGTGTTTCCTCGACCACCAGGCGCAGGTTCTCTGCGGCCAGCTCGGCGGCTTCGCGCGCGGTGATATCGTTGGCGGCGGCGTCCTGCGGTGTGACGATGAACGCGCGGCGATCGCCCAGCAGTACCAGGTAACTGTTCAGGATAGAGTCGATTCTAATGCCCTGGTCATCTTCATCCTGCAACGCCTCTTCAATGGCCGACTTGGCCCGAAGGGCTCGAACCTGTGGTGTTTCACCCAGCAAGGTGGCACGAAAGACAAATACCGTGCGGTTGATGATTTGCAGCGCTGCAGGTTCAGGCGTTGCAGCACCGGCTGGCGTCGCTGAAGGCTCCAGGCCCTCTGCATGTAGGAGGGTTGAGCACAGCATCTGTAGCGCCAGAGCCAGCCAACACGCTTGCCTGCATCCACGCATGATCCTCATGCTTCGCTCCCCTGCGACCCGAGGTTGGGCTGCTTCCAGCATAGTCGGGTTTCTGGCCTGCCCAGCATCGCGTCCACGGGTAACCAGGCCGTAAATATCCAAATATAAGGTTAACCATAACGATCTTTATGACACTTAAGGCTTATGGTGGTGCGTGTTATTTTGATCGTGAAAACCTTTAAAGCGTGCTATGGTTTACCTTATACAACTTAATATTAGTGCTGCTTGACTTTATGGATGACTTTTTTCCCGTCGCCTGCGCCGATACCCTTAATAAAATAGGGCTTCTGGTCAAGGCAAAGCGTTTGTCGCTCGGTTTACGCCAAACAGACCTCACGGTAGCAATCGGCGTCTCCGCGCATAACCTTCGCAAGATCGAAGGCGGCTCCGCGCGCGTGGACCTGCGTTCGTTCATGCTGGTGTTATGGCGCCTGGGTATCAGCGACACGGTCTTCGCCTCGCTGGAAGGCATTGAAAAAACCTCCCAGATCACCCGTTTCAGTGATGACGACGATGCCCACCAGCGCCTCGCATCCCGCCGCGTGCGGCTGGCAAAACCCAAGCCTGAGGAATTCTGATGTCCCGTGCCTACATCTATATGGAGCACCCCGACACAGCTGAGGTCATCACCCTTGGCCGGCTGACCCTAAAAGGCAAGGTCGGTGAGTTCCTCTATGCGCCTGACCATGTGGCGCGAGGTGGCTGGGTACCCGACCCGATCAATTACCCCCTGCGTGCCGAGCCCTATACGGGGATCGCCAAGAACCGCGGCATACCCGGCTTCATCAATGACGCCATGCCTGATGGCTGGGGTGAGCGGCTGCTGCATCGGGCGTACGGCCAGGAACTGGGCACGCTCGATTTCTTGCTTAAGTCACCGAACAACGACCGCGTCGGCAACCTGATGGCCGGCGGCGCAACCACGCCCGCACCTGGCCTGGGCGATGGTGCGGTACCCACCTTGAAAGGCCTGGCGAAATTCGTCGCCGCGTGCGAAGCGGTGTACGACGGCCAGCTCGACGCCGAGTCGGTGGCAACCCTCAACGTACGCCAGCAGCGTTCCGCCCTGGGCGGCGCGCGCCCAAAACGTACGCTGCAGGACAACGGTATGCTGATTCTGGCCAAGCCCCGTGATCGCTTCGATCACTACGACCTGCCCTCGATCGAATATGCCTGCATGACCTTTGCAGCAGGGCAAGGATTGAACGTCGCAAAAACCGCGTTGCATGCCGAAAACCCTTCAACCTTGCTGATCGAGCGCTTCGACCGCACGCCGATTGCACAGGGCGCCCGGCGCATTCCCATGCTCAGCGCATTGACCCTGCTGGACTCGGAATGGAACGGCGCACACCACCGGGATTGGCGCTACGCCGCAGTAGCCGATGAAATGCGCCGGCGGGGTGTGCCCGACGCTGATCTGCAGGAGCTGTTCAAGCGCATGTGCTGCAACGCCCTGGTGGGGAACTCTGACGACCATCCACGCAACCATGCGGTGATCTGGGTGGCCGGCGGGTGGCGTCTGTCACCGATGTACGACGTACTGCCGATGCTCGAAGAAGGGCCGGCCCAGACCTTGGCCATGGCTGTTGGCCGTGAAGGCCGCCAGATCAGCCGCGCAAACCTGCTCAGTCACCACGCTCACTTTGCCTTGACGCGGGAGCAGGCCGAGCAGCTACTGGAAGAAGTGGCGGGGTGGGAGCAGGCGTTGAAGGCGCATTACCAGCAGTTGCTTGCGGGGGAAGATTTGCGCATGGCGTGTGAGGCGGCGAGTGCGGCGCGGATGCTCAGCTGAGCGAGCGTCTTTCGCCTTTAAATGACATGCATTCCCATTTATACTTGCATCTCATTTCCTCTCTGTTCAACGCTATCGTGCAGGCAGATCCTCCAAAGCCATCATTGCTCGCCACCCTGATCCGTCATTACGACGACTTGGTCGACCATGTGCGCCGGCGCTTCGGTGAACGGGTCTTCGCGCGTGAAGTCGTTCATGACCTTTGCGTGCAGTTGCTGGAGGATGACGAGCGAGAAGGGGTGCGGCAGCCCTTGGCGCTGTTACGCAAGATCGCCCATGACAATGCGGTTTCGCATTGTCGTCGCGAGCGCCGGCGGGGCAACGTGATCATCACACTGGCCGAGCTCCCTGAAGTAGCCTGCAGTGCAGCACCACAGGAGCGCGAGGTCGATGCCGCGAAGACACTGGACAAGCTGGTTGCCGCCATTTCCCGATTGCCTCCTCGCTGCCAGGCAGTATTCATCATGCACAAGTTGCACCAGATACCGCAGGCCGAGGTCGCAGAGCGCCTGGGCATTTCCCTGAAAACGGTAGAAAAGCATTTGCGCCTTGGTATGATCGCTTGCCGTGAATATCTGCAAAGCGAGGGGGCACCGTGAGCCGTCTACGCGATAAAGACGATGCCGCAGTCGATGATGCGCTGGCCACGTGTCGCGAGGACTTGAAGCTGCGTTTCCCTCTACCCAGCCCGCCACCTGCCAGAAAGCCTCGCAAAAGCACCAAGGCAGTCTCGTTGCTGGTGTTGGCCCTGGTGGCAGGTGCTGTGTGGCAGAACCCTGCGTACCGCAACGAGCACTATGTCACCCAGGTGGGGCAACGCCAGTCGGTGCAGTTGGCCGATGGCAGCCAGATCAAGCTGGACGGTGGCAGCGAGGTGCGCGTGAGCTGGCATTTGCGTAGTCGGAACATTGAGTTGGTACGGGGCCAGGCACTGTTCGCCGTTTCGCCCATGCTGTATCGGCCGTTTCTGGTCGATGCAGGCACTGCCGCTATACGTGTGGTCGGCACCCGATTCAACGTCAATAGATACTCGGATGATGTCCGGGTGACTGTTGCCCAAGGCCAGGTGGAAGTCAAAGGGCGCGCCTTGGACCGTACCTCGCAGCTGCTGGCCGGGCAGCAGTTGCTCGTCCACAACGGCATCCCCGCTGACGTGGTCAAGAGCAGTGTCGAAGACGCGATTGCATGGCAGCAAAGCCGATGGGTGTTCGAAGGCACACCACTGGTTGAGGTCGTTGCCGCACTGCAACGTTACTACGCCCAGCCGGTCGAGCTGGTGGGGCCTGAAGTAGGGCGCTTGCCGGTTTCAGGTGTTTTCAACAGCGACCAAGCCGAAACCTTGCTGGCGCTGCTGCCTGAAATTCTTCCGGTAAAGGTCACCAGGGAAGGCGCAAACCTGCGCATTCACCCCAAAGGGGCAAAAAATAATTCGCCAACGAGGTAGGGTTGCGACCGCTGGGAGGCGGCTATCACTTTGTACCCATCTCTTGGAGAATAAAAGTGAGTCAGCTCTTCCTGCGTGCACCTTGGCACGTATCGGTCTTGACCAGCACCCTGATGGCCAGCCAATGGTCGCACGCACAAGCGTTGGTGGTGGTTGAATTCAATGTTCCCGCATCAACACTGGAGCGCTCATTGAATGCCGTGGCTCGCCAGGCGGGCGCCCAGGTGCTGTTTTCCAGTGAACTGACTGCGGGGAAGCAGGCGCCGGCGCTGCAAGGGCGTTACACACTGGAGCAGGCGCTGGAGCATGTGCTTGAGCACAGCGGGCTGGTCGGCAACGCGCGTGACGAGCGTACCTTCATTGTTGTGCCGCCAAACGATGCCATGATGGGCAGGGGGCTGGCTTCAACCAGCAGTACGGTGGAGCTGGCCAACGTGGAGATCACGTCCTCTCGGCTTTCCAGCAACGTGGTAGCGCAGGCTCGCCAGGTAAATGTCATCGAGCGAGAGCAACTGAAGCAACTGCGCCAAGGCTCTGATGGTTTGGCGACGTTACTGGCCAAGAGCATCCCGGGGATGGCCGATTCAAGCCGAACCATCACCGATTATGGGCAAACCCTGCGTGGACGTACGATGCTGGTCCTGGTCGATGGCGTGCCCCTGAACACCAACCGTGACTCCTCGCGTAACCTGGCCAACATCGACCCGGCATTGATCGAGCGCATCGAGGTGATTCGCGGCAGCAGTGCTATCTACGGCGCCGGTGCAACGGGCGGGATCATCTCTATCACCACGCGGCCAGCCGGCGGTGAAGCAATGGCCGAAACTACGTTGACCGGCGTGTCGCCCTTGAGCCAGATGGACAGCGATGGCCTGGGAGGGCAGTTACAGCACCATGTTGCCGGCTCACAAGGGGCCTTGGATTACGCGCTTGATTTCGGTGCACGCCATATCGGCGCCTCTTACGACGCCAAAGGGCATCGTATTGCGCCCGAGCCGAGCCAAGGCGACCTGTTTGATTCCAACACTTACAACATTGGCGGCAAATTCGGCTGGCGCATTGATGAGCAACAGCGCGTTCAGCTTTCGCTTAGCCACTACACCGCCGAGCAGGACAGTGACTATACCGCCGACCCCTCGGTCAGCCGGTTGCCGCCGGGTTCAGTCCCTGCGCAACCGTTGTCCGGGTTGTCACTCGACGAGCAAAACCAGATCAAGAACACATTAGTGAATCTTCAGTATGCCCACACAGAGGTGCTCGGAGGCACACTCGACACCCAGCTTTACTATCGCGACTATTTCACCCGCTTCACACCATTCGATGCGCGAGGCGTGGCCACCCGCGGGCGCAATGTCGATCAAGTCATGCAAAACAGTGAAGTCTTTGGTAGCCGCATCACGCTGCGAACCCCGTTAGGCGGCTCGGATACCGAGGTGTTATGGGGTGGCGACTTCAACCAGGAGCGCAGCGACATGCCCATCGATATCTTCGACCCGCAGGAATTCGATGCGAGCGGTGGGGCGGTGTTCAACAAGATCGGCAAGTTGACGTACATGCCAGACCTGACGTCCCGCAGCGTAGGCGCATTTGCACAGTTGCAGCACCGCTTCACCGAGCAGTGGTCAATGGAGGGCGGCGTGCGTTATGAATATGCCACTGCTAAATACGGGGACTTCGTGCCGCTGTCCGAATCGACTGCAGCGAGCCCAGCCACGGTGGAAGGCGGCAAGGTGCATTACGATGCGCTGCTTTCCAATATCAGCCTGACTTACTCGCCGGTCAGCGGACAGGCGATATATGCCGCCTTCAGCCAAGGCTTCCAACTGCCCGACATTGGCGTGCAATTGCGTAATGCGCGGCGGGACTTCGAGGTCGGATCTTCCAATCTGGAACCGGTCAAGACCAACAACTACGAACTCGGCTGGCGCGGCGACCTGGGCGAGCAGACCCTGGCATCGCTGGCCATTTTCTATACCACTTCCAAATTGGGGGATGTGCAAAGCTTCAACAATGGCCTGATCCTCACGCGCACCCAGGAACGGATCTACGGTGTTGAGGGCAGTGCCGACTGGCTGACCCGCCACGAGCATTGGGGGGCAGGGGGGAGCTTCACCTGGATGAAAGGGCGCGAGCAACCGGACGGAGGCGATTGGCAAGACATGACGGGCTACCGTATTCCACCGCTGAAGCTGACGGCTTATCTTCAATACAAACCTGACGAAGACTGGACCCACCGCGTGCAGGCGACTTACTTTGGCGCAGAGGACTACCGCCTCAATGGCGTAGAGAGTTTTGGCAGACGCAGGGTGGAGGGTTACACCACGGTGGACGTCATCAGCCAGTACCAACTGAGTGAAGGGGATCAGATCAGCGTAGGCGTACAGAACCTGTTCAATCGGTACTATTATCCGCTCTATAGCCAGCTGATGCGGAACAGCAACAACACCAGCCACTTGCCAGCGCCCGGTGCCGTAATCACAGCGAGTTATACCCACCGATGGTGATCTTGCAGGCCATGTTCAGCACGGTCTGAATATAACTAAACTAAATGAACATTTAGCGTAGTTATATTCAGAAGCAACCAAAGAGGCAGGTGGCGAGGTGAATAAAAGGGCGCATCAAGCAGCCGTCGCCTGCCTGGCTAGGTCAAGTGCCGGGGCCTGAGTGCCTTGCAACCTGTCACAGTAAAGGCCCACACCTTGTTCGACGGTCAATGTCGCCGCCTCGTAGCCTGCAGCGCGCAAGCGTTCCAGATCGGCACAGGTGTAACACTGGTACTTGCCACGCAAATGCTCAGGGAATTCGCCGTATTCCAGAATGCCTTCCAGCAAGGCGATCTCCAAGGACAATGGGGGTTGATGCTGGTACCCGCGCAGCCGATTGATCACCGTCAGGGCGACGTCATTAAACGACTGGGCGCGCCCGCTACCGACATTGAAGATACCGCTCAACTGTGGGTGATCAAGGAAGAACATGTTGACCTTGACCACATCATCCACCGCAACGAAATCACGCAGATGGCCACCGCTGGGATAGTCCCCATAACTGCCGAACAGGCTGACTTTTCCATGGGACTGATACTGATTGAAGCAATGCAGGGCGACTGACGCCATCGCACCTTTGTGCTGTTCATGTGGGCCATACACGTTGAAATAACGCAACCCGACGACCTGGCTGCGCGCTGTCATCAAATGCCGGCGTACCTGTTGATCGAACAGGTACTTGGAATAGCCATAGACGTTTAGCGGGCGCTCACACTCACGTTGTTCGCGAAAATCCTGCCCGGCGCCATAGACAGCTGCCGATGATGCATATAAAAGCGGGACCTGTTGCTGCTGAGCAGACGCCAGCAACTCACGGCTGAACCGGTAGTTGTTGTCCATCATGAAACGACCATCAGCCTCGACGGTGCTTGAACACGCGCCTTGGTGCAGCACAGCACGCACCTTGCCAAACTCACCGCGAGCAAAGCGATCGAGAAAATCGTCTTTGTCCAGGTAATCGGCAATTTCACTGTCGGCCAGGTTACGAAATTTGTCGCCATCGGTCAGGTCGTCGACGGCGATGATGTCGGTTTCGTTGCGCTGGTTGAGCGCTTGAACGAGATTGCTGCCGATGAATCCTGCAGCACCGGTTACGATGATGGTCATGCCAGATTCCCCGTGAGGGTGCAGAGCCCGCATTTTAACCAAGGCGACTTGAACCAACCTTAACCTGGATCAACGGAAGGACCGGTTTCGATGAATCAGGGATTCGTGCAGCTCAACATCTGGGCACTCACGGCGCAGTGACGAAATACGAATGTTCGGATAATGCATATTATGTTAAATCACTCATACCTCATTGATGCGTGTGCCTTATTGCTCCACTGACGGTGCAGCAAGCCTTTATCAGTAAGCGTCCGGGAAAGGCACATTGCGATGCGCTAAGCTGTAATCCATTTCAGGATCGAGGTCTCAGCATGGAATGCCACGTTCGTCCCGCTACGAGCAGAGATGCCGCAGCAATAAGCCGCGTAGTTATAGCCGCCCTGCGTGAGTCAAATTCAAAGGACTATGCACTTGACGTGATCGCTCAGGTTGAGCAGAGCTTTTCTCCTGAAGCCATCACCACGCAGCTTACGAAGCGTAGGGTCTTCGTTGCCTTATTGGGCGAAAACATTATTGGCACTGCCGGTCTCGACGGTGATGTCGTCAGAAGTGTTTTTGTTGACCCAGCTCACCAGAAAGGCGGTATCGGGCGGCACTTGATGGATGTAATTCATACAACCGCTGCCAGCGCCGGAATTGAAGCTGTACGTGTGCCATCGTCGATTACAGCTGAAAAGTTTTATACCGCGTTGGGTTATCAGAAAATCCGCGACGCGTTTCATGTGGCGGAGCGCACCATCATAATGGAGAAGCGGCTGTAGGATTAGCCCAGGCTATTTAACCCTCTCGGTTTTGCCTAGGAAATACGGGGCTTTGGGGCTTTCCACTCAATTCGCTATCACATCTTCGTTAAAAAACTAGACAAGGAGCTGATGCCAATCACCTCCTTGTCCGCTCGGATCAGACGCTGATTGGATCTACCTTCTCACCATCAATCTGCATCTCAGCTAGCGCTTTAGCCACGACATCACGACCAAGCACACCGTCGTCGGCCAGGGCCTTCAATGCAGCCAACACGACGAACTGCCGATCAACTTCAAAATGTCGACGCAGCGCCTCGCGGGTATCTGATTGTCCGAAGCCATCGGTGCCCAGTGCGACGAAGCGGCGATTTCCGACCCAGGGGCGGATTTGGTCGGCGTGGATTTTCATATAGTCGGTGGAGACCACTACCGGCCCAGCGTGACCGTCCAGCAATTGGGTCAGGTAAGGAACTTTCGGAACTTCCAAGGGGTGCAGAAGATTCCAACGCTCAACCTGCTGTGCCTCACGACGCACTTCGGTCAGGCTGGTGGCACTCCAGACTTCGCTGCTCACGCCATAATCACGCTCCAGGATCTGCGCAGCGGCGATGACCTCCGGCAAGAGAGCACCGCTGCCCATGAGCTGGACATGCAGATCCTTCTTGACCTCTCGCTCAAGTGGCAGTCGATACAGCCCTTTGAGAATCCCCTCCTCCACACCTTCCGGCATGTCGGGATGAGGGTAGTTCTCGTTGAGTACGGTGATGTAGTAATAGATGTCTTCCTGCTCGACATACATGCGGCGCATGCCGTCATGCACGATCACAGCCAGCTCGTAGGCGTATGTCGGGTCGTAGGAAATACAGCACGGCACAGTAGCCGACATCACATGGCTGTGGCCATCGTCGTGTTGAAGGCCCTCGCCCATCAGCGTGGTGCGCCCTGAAGTTGCACCAAGCAAGAAACCTCGTGCACGGGCATCGCCGGCCGCCCACAGCAAGTCGCCCACGCGCTGGAAGCCGAACATCGAGTAGAAGATATAGAACGGTAGGGTCATCACACCGTGGTTGGCGTACGAGGTACTAGCCGCTATCCAGGATGAAGTGGCACCGGATTCGTTCAAGCCCTCCTGCATGATCTGCCCGTCCGCACTCTCCTTGTAGTAGGACAACGTGCCGGCATCCTGAGGTATGTAGAGCTGACCGACATGGGAGTGGATACCAATCTGCCGGAACAGACTCTCCATACCGAAGGTGCGTGATTCGTCGGGCACGATGGGGACGACTAGCTTGCCGATGTTCGGATCTTTCAGCAGCGTGCTGAGGATCCGCACGAACGCCATGGTCGTTGAAATGGAACGGTCGCCGGTGCCTTTGAGCTGTCCTTCTAATGCGGACAGCGGCGGAATCTGCAACGACTCAACCTGTGCATAACGAGCCGGAACATAACCACCCAAACTTTCGCGGCGCCCTTTCAGATACCGCGCTTCCGCACTTGCTTCGTCGGGCCGCAAGTAGGGCAACTCGCCGAGCTGATCGTCACTCAACGCCAGGCCGAAGCGATCACTGAAGGCTTTCACTGCCTCTGCGCCCATCTTCTTGAGTTGATGATTGATGTTCTGCCCTTCACCCGCTTCACCCATCCCGAAGCCTTTGACCGTTTTGGCCAGGATGACAGTGGGACGACCCTTTTGGCGGGTTGCTGCTGCGTAAGCGTTATAGACCTTGACTGGATCATGGCCACCACGTGCAAGCTTCCAGATCTGCTCGTCGCTGATGTCGCTGACCAGGTCCAGCAGCTCCGGGTACTTGCCGAAAAAGTGCTCACGCACATAGGCACCGTTCTGGGACTTGTAGGTCTGATACTCACCGTCGACGCACTCCATCATGCGCTGACGAAGCAGCCCGGTCTTGTCCTTGGCCAGCAAGGCGTCCCAGCCACTTCCCCAGATCACCTTGATGACGTTCCATCCAGCGGCGCGATAAAGGCTCTCAAACTCCTGGATCACCTTTCCGTTACCGCGAACAGGCCCATCCAGACGCTGCAGGTTGCAGTTGACCACGAAGATAATGTTGTCGAGCTTCTCCCGCCCGGCCAGGGAGATCGCCGCCAGCGATTCGGGTTGATCCATCTCGCCATCGCCCAGGAACGCCCAGACTTTACGGCCCTGATGTTCCTTCAGTCCACGGTTTTCAAGGTATCGCATAAAGCGCGCCTGATAGGCGGCCGTAATGGGCCCCAGGCCCATAGAGACCGTGGGGAACTGCCAGAACTCTGGCATCAGGCGCGGATGAGGGTAAGAAGAGACGCCGTCACGATCAGTTTCACGACGGAAGTTGTCCAGCTGTTCTTCGGTCAGCCGGCCCTCGGTGTAAGCACGGCCATAAATGCCGGGCGCCGAATGCCCCTGGATGTACACCATATCGCCCGCGAAGCGCTCGGTACGCCCTCGGAAGAAATGGTCAAAGCCAACGTCGTAGAGTACCGCCGCCGAGGCATAGGTCGCGATGTGCCCACCCACGCCTGAATGCTTGCCTGCGCGGAGCACCATGGTGAGTGCGTTCCAGCGGATATAGGCATTGAGGCGCTTCTCAATGTCGAGATCTCCCGGGTAGGGCAACTCGCGCTCCGGTGCAATGCTATTCACGTAAGGCGTGGTCACTCGACCATGGAAATCTCCGTGTACAGAAACGTCAAAGTCGAGAAGCTGGTCGATCAGGAAGTGCGCCCGGGGCCGCCCCTCCACTTCAACGACCGAAGCAATCGAGTCAATCCATTCGCGGGTCTCTTGTGGATCTTCATCGCGAAGCGGGTAGCTGTGCGCCATCGATAACTCTCCTTGTGTGGCTCGGCTGGTCGTTGTTCAACCAGCACCTTGTTGCATTTGCAATTGAATCTATCGTCAATCGAGCTATGATTGCAACTGCAATAACAACCTCGTTCTGGAGACGTCATGACCACCCCCACGCCAGACCTCTGGTACAACTTCATTCGTGCGCATCGCTGCCTCATCCGGGAAATCGAACGTCGCCTGGCTGAAGAGAACCTGCCGCCCTATGCCTGGTACGACGCGCTGTGGGGAATCGAAAGTGGGGAGGATGGTGCCCGTCGCATGCATGAACTGGCCGACGTGATGGCCATCGAGCGTTACAACCTTACCCGCCTGGTTGATCGCCTGGAAAAGGATGGACTGGTAGTGCGGAAAAAAGCGGCAGATGACGGCCGAGGTGCGATCGCTCGCATCACCGACAGCGGTCGCGATCTTCGCAAGCGGATGTGGACGGTTTACAAACAGTCCGTCGAGGAGCTTTTTCTGGCGGAGTTCAGTGATGAGCAACAGAGGTCGTTTGCGCTAGCCCTGGAAAGTGCGAGCCGTAACGCCCGCACTAACAGGCGTGCTAATTAGTCCAGTCGGTAACGCCTGACTGCCCCGCTTACCCAAGAACTGTCGGCTACGCCCCGGCGAACCAAGGCGCGCAGTGCGGTCAACACTACCCAATGACGATTGAGGCGTTGGCTAGGCTCCAGGCTATCCGCACCCAAAGCCGTGAACGGCGCAGTGACATGTGCAGCAAGTTGCGCAGCCACGAATTCATCGTACCCCGTCACCGCGATGACAGGCGTGTCTGCCGTGCCAAGACAGAGTTGAAGATGGCAGTTGGGCAGGTTCTCTTCTCTACGCAACCGTTGAAGACGAGCTCGCCTTTCTGCGTCCCGGGCAAGTCTGGTATAGCTCGGGCAACTCCATACCTCGGCTTTGATCCCCCACTCCGCTCGCAGCAGCTCGGCGGCTGCACATACCTCGCTAAGCATCGACCCAGCACCTAGCAGCCGAACAGATACTTCTTCGTCGACACCCTCAGACAAACGATACATTCCCAGGTAAGCCTGCGAGCGATCACATACCCGCCCTTCCCCTGGTTCGTCATGCAAAGTCATGTAGCAAAAACCAGGAGCTCCCTCCACGTACAACGCTTGCAACGCCCCAATACAAATAGCTTTGACTTCATCTCCACACGCGGGGTCGAAAGGTATGCATCGGCGATTGGATGCCAACCACAAGGGTAACCAGGGATGCGCTCCTTTCGCCCAACGGGACTGCGAAGACTCGATGTCGTTGAGGATGATGCCTCGCTCAGCAACCTGGGCGGTTAGCATCGACATTTGGGCGGATGTCGGTGACTGAGTCATGTAAAACAGCGGGCGCTCGGCGGCACGTGACTGCTCGCTAAACCAAAGGGGCCAGGCGCTGATCGCCGTGGTGCTCAACTGCTCGCTTATCCGATCATTGATCAAACCAAACTGCCCGCGGGTGCTGGAGCCGGTCTCAAGTCGCTTGAGAATATCGACAGCAGTTCCCAGGGGTGAGCCCGGCGCCCCTTCCCTTTCTTTGTAGCCTCGTTCGATGTGGCGAATGCAGGCCTGTGCGGCCGATATGGTGTCAGGGGTACGCTGTAAGCGAAGGTTGTCCATCCATGAAACTCCTCATGCGGTGTGCAATAGGGATAATCCAAGCTAGTTGCAAATGCAACCAGAAAGGATGGATCCTATGAGCTAGGCCTGAATTGAGGAACCAAGAATGAGGGCGAAGAAAACGGCGCCCGAAGACGCCGTTGCGGATAGGTAGATCAGCCTACCGATTTCAATATCAGTTTATGTGCTGTGGCCATTCGGTTACCGGCGATGGAAACATGGCAGCACAGCTCCACAGGGCAACAGGCTTACCCCGCTGCGATTGACAGTGGCACCACCCTATTGGTCACCTGCCTTTGGCTGAGGTAGCGGGTGCAGCTTACCCTCAGGAACGAGGCAAAATTCACCACTTCTCCGCGGTAGTCCATGACCTCCTCGTACAGCTTGGCGATGAGCTGATTGGTGCTGACACTGTCCGCTGCAGCAATCTCGGTCAGGATGTCCCAGAACTGGTTTTCCAGACGCAGGGTGGTGACCACGCCCCGGATGCGCAAGGAGCGCGAGCGCGATTCATAAAGGATCGGGTCTGCCTTCACATACAGCTCACACATGGTGCCTCCGCTGGCTTTACCTGGCTAAGTCACGTCGAGGGCATACGCCCACGCCTGAAGGTACCGCCCCAAAGCAGCATATGGGTAATACACCGCTATTACACATGTCCATTGTGCTTTTGGGGCGCACGTAATAGCCACTTATTACCCATCAATTTCTCATACTGCCATCCTGAGTGCATAACAACACCACAGGAAAGCCTGATCATGCCGAAATTCCTTCACACCATGATCCGTGTAGGTGACCTGGATGCCTCCATGCGTTTCTACGGACAAGCATTCGATCTGCAGGAATCCCACCGCCTTGAGTTCGACGACTTCTCGCTCGTCTACCTACGCGACCGGCAAAGCGGCGCCGAAATCGAACTGACCTGGAACAAGGGCCAAGACGGCTACACCCACGGCAGTGGGTATGGCCATGTCGCCTTCGCAGTAGAAGATCTCGATCACCATCACGCTCGCTTGAGCGAAATGGGGCTCTCTCCTGCCGCCATCAAGGAATTCAAGCGTGGTGAAGCGCTGCTCGCTCGCTTCTTCTTCATCCAGGACCCGGATGGCTACAAGATCGAGGTGTTGCAGCGCGCCGGCCACTATCAGTAACGCAGCCACACGCATCAGACGCCTGGGCGTCGTCTATCAATATTGCGCGGCAAACGCCAATCCCCAACAAAGCAGCACCCGTGATGTCAGGCTCCTAATAAAAACAACAAGGAGAACAGCATGCAGGATATACAAGCCAGCCGCCGTAGCTTTCTGAAAGGCAGCGGCGGAATTCTCTTGGGCACGTTGCTTTTCACCTCCGGCCCCATCGCCCTGCTCGCCCCCAGTACAACCTGGGCGCTTGAGATGAAAATGCTGAACAACGATCAAGCCGCACGACTGATGGTTATAGTGCGCCGGATCTACCCTCACGATCAGATGGAAGACGCTGTGTACGCCTTTGCGATCAAAGCCTTGGACGACCGCGCCGTGACAGACCCATCCATTCTTCCCCTGCTTGAACAAGGTCTGAACGAGCTGGACAAGTCAGCTGATGGCGCCTGGCTGAATCTGGATGAGCCGCGCCAATTGGCCGTGCTCGAGTCCATCCAGACCACCCCGTTTTTCACTTTGGTCAGGTCAGTCTCGGTCAATGCCCTGTACAGCAACGAACTCGCCTACCAGCACTTCGGCTACGAAGGTGCCTCTTTCCCCAAAGGCGGTTACCTGATGCGCGGCTTCAACGACTTGAAGTGGCTACCTGCCGCCCCTACCGAAGCCAGCCCATCCGCCTTTTCCTGAGGATGCGTACATGACCACATTCAATTTCGACGATGACTCGGTAGTGGTGATCATCGGCTCTGGTGCGGGTGGTGGAACACTGGCCAATGAACTGTGCCAGAAGGGTATTCCAGTCGTCCTGCTGGAGGCTGGCCAGCGCCAGTCCTCTGCCACTTTCATCAATGACGAATGGCCCTCGTTCGAGCAATTGTCCTGGGGCGATACCCGTACTACCTCGGGCTCTTGGCAGATCGCCAAGGACTTCCCGAACCTCCCCGCCTGGATCTGCAAAACGGTGGGTGGAACTACCACTCACTGGGCAGGTGCCAGCCTTCGATTCCAGGAGCATGAATTCCGAGCGCGGCAGACCTATGGCGACATCAAGGATGCGAACCTGCTCGACTGGCCATTGACGCTCGCTGAACTGGAGCCCTTCTATGCAAGGGCCGAAGACAAGATGGGCGTGACGCGCACCAACGACATTCCTGGGCTACCGGGGAACAACAATTTTCAGGTGATGTACAACGGTGCTCGCAAGCTTGGCTACAAAAAGTGCAGTACCGGCCACATGGCGATCAACAGCCGTGTCCGCGCAGGACGCGCTCAGTGCATGCAACTTGGCTTTTGCTTCCAGGGCTGCAAGATGGGGGCAAAGTGGTCAACGCTGTACACCGAGATCCCGGCAGCGGAGGCCACAGGCAAGCTCGAGCTCCGTACGCAGGCGCACGCAGTAAAGATCGAGCACGATGCAAAAGGGCGAGCCACCGGTGTGGTCTACGCAGATGCGCAAGGGCGTCTGCAACGCCAAAAAGCGCGACTTGTTGCGGTCGCAGGCAATGCCATTGAAACCCCTCGCCTACTGCTTAATTCGACCAGCACATTGTTCCCTCATGGTATTGGCAACGGCTCCGGGATGGTCGGTAAACACTACATGCGCCATACCACCGGATCTGTGTTCGCAGAGTTCAAGGACCCTGTGCATTTCTATCGCGGCACCATCATGGCCGGCCTGATCGGTGACGAGGTGCACTTCAATCCCGACAGGGGCTTTGTCGGAGGCTACGAAATGGAAACCATCTCGCTTGGCCCTTCCTTCATGGCTGCGTTCTTCAACCCCGGCGCCTGGGGACGCGACTTCACCCGCGTCATGGACAACTACACGCATCTGGCTGGCATGTGGCTGGTCGGTGAGGACATGCCCCGGGAATCCAATCGCATTACCCTGAGCGACAACGTCAAAGACCGCTTTGGCATTCCTGTGGCCAACGTGCACTACGACGACCACCCCAACGATATTGCAATGCGCGAGCACGCCTATCAGCAAGGTAGCGCGGTCTATGAGGCCGTCGGTGCACTGAAGACCCACCGCGTACCACCCTACCCCTCGACTCATAACATGGGCACTTGTCGTATGAGCCACAAGGAAGCCGATGGTGTTTGCAACAAATACGGGCAAAGCCATGAAGTTCCAAATCTGTTCATTTCAGATGGCAGTCAGTTCACCACCAGCGCAGCCGAGAACCCTACCCTGACGATCGTCAGCCTGGCGATTCGTCAGGCGGAGTACATTGCCGATGCTCTGAGGACGCATGCGGCATGAATACCATCGCCGACAACCGCCTGGAGATTTGCGCAATCACGGCGTTTACCGACAACTACATCTGGCTTCTGCTCGATCACTCAAACCAGGCCTGTGCGGTTGTAGATCCAGGTGATGCCGGGCCAGTTCAAGCCTGGTTGGCTGAGCATCCCGGCTGGGCGCTCACCGATGTGCTGATCACTCACCATCATAGCGACCATGTGGGCGGTGTCGAGAAACTGAAGTCTGCGTTCGATCTGCGCGTGCATGGCCCTGCAAACGAGCCGATCCCTGCCAGGGATCGGCCACTGAAGGACGGTGATTCAATCCAGGTACTGGGGCGAACCATTCGCGTGATCGGGGTGCCTGGCCATACTTGCGGGCACTTGGCCTACCACCTGGTTGATGAGGATGTGCTGTTTAGCGGGGACACGCTGTTCAGCGCCGGCTGTGGGCGCCTCTTCGAGGGTACGCCGCTGCAGATGCTGACGTCGCTCGAACGCCTTGCCGTGCTCCCAGAGCAGACGCGGGTGTATTGCGCACATGAGTACACTCTCTCCAACCTGCCCTTTGCTTTGGCTGTCGACCCAGGCAATCAGCAAATCGCCGAGCGCTTGGCTGAGGTCAGCGAAATCCGCAATCGCGGGCAGTGCACTTTGCCTACCTACATTAGCGTTGAACGCGCAATTAACCCGTTCCTCCGTGTGCGGGAAGCGAAGATCGTTGAGGTTGTCCAACGCCAAGCGGGCCTGGCCATCACAACCGCCGAAGAATGCTTTGCTGCCATGCGCAAGTGGAAAGACAATTTTTGAACAACAAGAAGAAGATCATCCATGAGAAAAACACTGCTGATTGCCGCTACAGCCTTCATGATTGCTTCTGCCCAGGCAGGCCAAGAGCCTGAGGCCGTATTCGCGAAAACCTGCGCCATGTGCCACAACAGTCAACTCCCCAACGCGCCTAAGAAAGGTGATGTCGCTGCATGGCAACCACGCCTGGCTCAAGGGCAAGACGTACTGCTCAAAAACGTAGTGAATGGATTGAGTGTCATGCCACCACGTGGACTCTGCAGTGACTGTAGCGACGAAGACCTCGCGGCTACGATAGGCTGGATGTCCCGCTGATGACCGAAAGGAGCTCTGATTTAACAACGGTTATTTCAAGAGCTCCTATGGATGTCTTGCGCTTCAGTCACACGCTTGATTTCAGCGCGAGGCCGAGGCAGCAAGGCTTGTTGGCCATCGTTCGTATAGCCGTGTACACACTGCTCTAAGCGCCAGCAGATATCCCTCCACCCCCAATCCTGCAATCACGCCATTAGCCACGGTGGACATGATCGAGTGTCGATGGAGCTCATCGCGGGCATGAATGTTCGAAATGTGGACTTCCACCAGTGGCGCCTTGATCAATTTCAGCGCATCGAGCACCGGGATTGAATTAAACGAAAGGCCAGCCGGATTGATGATCACTGCGGCGTTCTTGTCGAATGCCTCCTGGATCCAGTCAACCATCACCGCTTCGCTGTTCGTTTGACGAAACTCGCAAACCAGATCCAGCTCGTTTGCAAGCTGCTCACAGCTTTGCTGAACCTGCTGCAGGGTCGTTGTGCCGTAAATTTCCGGCTCGCGGCGACCCAACATGTTCAGGTTGGGGCCATTCAGGACAAAAACTGCGCGACTCATGGTATGGCTCCGCTTTCACTTGAGGTATTGAGGGGAGTTGCTGAAGGTTACGTTCTCTGCTGGTTCGGACTTGCTGAGATCGATTCCGCGGGTTTCTGGCCCTATCAGGATCATCGCAAGCGACACCAGGTTGATCGCAGCGCATATCGCGACGAGCAACCATGGCGAATTGCCGGTCTGACTCATCAGCCACACGGCGAGGATAGGCATCGGGCCGCCAATCAGCAGGTTGGCGCCGGTATAAGCCAGGGCCGAGCCGGTGTAGCGCACGTTGGTTGGGAATGCTTCGGCGAATGCAACGGGTTGGATCCCGCTCTGGAACTGGGTGAATCCAAGGAACAGTCCCATGGCGGCCATGATCATGGCGGGTTGCTGCGTGTTCAGCATTGGGAAGTACACCAGCAGAATCCCGAGGGTCATGCATGAGCCGAAGGCGAGCGCTTTCTTGCGTCCCCACCGGTCACTGAGGTACCCGCCAGCCAGCGCGCCAAAAATCGCGCAGACGTTAGCCACCATCAGGGACATGAACCCCATGGACTGCGGCATACCGAGCCCGAGGCGATCAGCTCGCCGTTGTCACGCCAGGCTTCGCTGGCCGCGACAATCATCAGTTCCGCGAGGGTGAATTCACAGGTAGTCGACATTTTCATCCTCCTCAGAATACTGGCAGGGCCAGGGAGCCCATGCGTTCGGCACCGCCGTTCTGCTCTTGATAAGCCCGCTCACCGGCCGCCACATACTGCGCAACATAGGCCTGCCAGCCGCCCTCTTCACCGGCACTGGCGGCATAGCGTTTGAGGTGGCTCAGGTCCCAGCCATACTCGGGCTGGCAGGCGGTCGGGTGGGCGCCGAACGGTGCATGGATCACGCCACTGACCAGGTACCGCTCAAAGGTGTTGCAGCGTGCCTGTTCGGTGGTCAGTTCCAGTCGTTCGTGCAATTGCTCGCAAGACACGAAGCACTGCTGGGCCGCGCGAGCGAACAGGTGGTCGAAATACGGGTCTGGGCCGGTCACCAGGGTGTTGCCCAGGCGGTCGGCGACGTTGACGTGGACAAACGCCACGTCCAGGTTCAGGGCGGGCATGGCCAGCAGCACTTCACCGTCGTCATACGGCGACTGGATGGTTTTAAGTTCAGGGTTCAACCGTGTGACATCGGTGGCCAGGCCGCAGCGGGTCGGTAGAAACGGCAAACGCATGGCCGCTGCACGCAGGCCCCACTGGAACATGCCTTCATCCACCTCTAGCAACTCCAGCCCACCGGCTTCGCGGGCTTTGCGGTAATAGGGTTCCAGCGGAATGGCATCGAGGGTGGCAAAGCCGAACACCAGCTTCTTGACCTTGCCCGCCGCACACAGCATGCCCACTTCCGGGCCACCGTAGGCGACCACGGTCAGGTCCTTGACGGGGGACCGCAGAATCTCGCGCACAACCGCCATCGGCTTGCGCCGTGGCCCCCAGCCGCCGAAGCCGATGGTCATGCCATCGCGCAGGTGCGCCACGGCATCGGCCGCCGTCATTTGCTTGTTCATTGCACATCTCCTTGCTGTTGGCCGACGGAAAAGTCATGCCCCCACAGGCTTACCCGGGTAAATTCGAAGGCCGAGTGCTCAGCCCAGTCCACTTGCAGGCCGCCATAGCCGTACTCCAGGTCGAAGCCGGACGGGGTCTTCATGTAAAACGAGGTCATCCGGTCATTGAGGTGCTGACCGAGGGTCGCCGACAGCTGCACGTGATGGGCCAGGCGCCGGTCATGGGCGCGGCCCACTTCAGTCATCGAACCCACTTCCACCATCACGTGCACGCAGCCTGAAGGCACCGCGTACTCCGCCAGCGCCAGCGAGTGATGGCGGCTGTTGCGGCAATGCAGGAAGTGAATGCGGATTGGCGGTGCTGCCGGGTCGGGGCGAAAGTTGAAGATGTCCGACAGCTCGAAGCCCAGCACGTCCTTGACGAAGGCCAGGGTCGCGTCAAAGTCCGGGGCCGGCAGCACGGTATGGCCCAGGCCCATGTCGCCGGTGACAAAACCCGGTACGCCTTGCGGCGAAATGAACGGCAGGCAATCGGAACGGTGCCCCCAGCTCAACTCGTGGCGGTTGCCGGAGGGGTCCAGGACACTCACCAGTGCCTGTACGCCACGCTGCTCGATCTCGGCGGCAGAACCTGCTTGCCAGCGCACACCGTTTTGCTCCAGTGCCTGCAATGCGGCGTTGAATGCCCGCTCGCTGGCCAGCTCCCAGCCTGAGGCCAGGTACCCTGCCTTGGCGCCTTCGACGATGAGCATGCGAAACGGCCGATCGTCCATCTTCACGTACAGTCCGCCACTGGGCGCGGGCACCACCATCATGCCCAGCACGTCTTCGGCATAACGTTGCCACTGACTGAGGTTTTCGATTTGAGCGACAAAGTAGCTCAGCCCCCGGATATCCATCATGCCCTGCTCCTCAATGACTGGACCGTTGTTGGTCTTCATTGTGCTGAGGGCAGGCCTGGTGCTCATCGTCCGTTGAGACTAAGCAGTTGATCTATCGGGAGTACTGAAATGCAGGCGGTGGAAACAGGCTTGCCCCGCGACAGTGATGCGCAGGCACAACGCATCGCATCGCAGGGCAATCTCGCGCCTTCGGAGGGGTTACATGTACAGGATTACCAGGTCGTTGATGACCGAGGGCCGATCACTGCCGACGACGTGGGTATTCACCTCCAGGGTCAACTGGGTGCCGCGCTTGACCCGCGCCACCTGCTTGACCCTGGCCCGTGCATGAACCCGCGAGCCCGCCGGCACCGGCGCCGGGAAGCGCAGGCGGTCGGAGCCGTAGTTGACCATGGTGCTGAAACCGGTGATCTCATAACCCAGCGCCAGCTTGAGCCGCGACTGCAACACCTGTACCAGCGCGCCGTGGGCAATGGTGCCGCCAAACGGGCTGTCCTTGCGTGCACGCTGCGGATCGGTGTGAATCCAGTAGTCATCACCCGACAGCGCGGCGAAGGCATCGATCAGTGCCTGATCGATGACAATCTGGTTGCTCCAGGGGCTGAAGGTTTCATTGACCAGGCTCTGCAGTGCCACCTCATCATCCATGGCGACCAAGCGCACAGATGCTGCTTCACCCTGCTCCGGCGGTTGCGCCTGAGGCACGCCGTTGTAGCGCTGTAGCGCCGTGCTGTCCTGGTCCGGACCGGTAAAGCGCAGTAAACGCGTACCCTTGGCGTCGACTTCGGCAAACACCGGTTTGAGCCGCATGCCGATGCGGATCTGATCCTCTTCAAGCCCCACCAGGGTGGTGTTGATTCGCACGCCTTCGTCCAGTTCGATGACGGCCAGCTTTTGTGGCATCTCATCGGCAAAATCCGGCAACGTGGCAATGCGTGCCACGGTGAAGCTGTACAGGGTGGCGCTACCACTGACTTCGCGCCAGCTCAGGTCATGGGCCAGGCACTGCGGGCAGTGCCTGCGCGGGTAGAAGACCCAGTGTTCACAAGCATTACACTGTTGTATCAACAGGCGCTGTGCCTTCAGGCCTTCCCAGAACGGCGCGGAAATTTCAGTCGGCACCGGCATTGGCTTATTGTTCGACATGCGGGTCATGCTCCCTGAAGTATCAACGCGGCCTGCTCACTCATCACGCCACCGGTGCCGGACACGTAGACAGCGTCGCAGCGTTCAAGCTGGCGCTCCCCCGCCTCACCGGTGATCTGCGTGACAGCCTCGATCACCTGTGACATGCCCCCGGCAGCGCCGGCCTGGCCGAAACTCAACTGGCCACCGTGGGTGTTCATGGGGAAATCGCCGCGCCAGGTCAGGTCATGCTCGCGAACAAACTGCATGCCCTCACCCTTGGCACAGAAGCCGGCGTCCTCCAGGGTCAGCAACGCGGTAATGGTGTAACAGTCATAGATCTGCGCCGCATCGACATCGCCCGGTTTGAGCCTGGCCATCTCGAAGGCGCGGCGCGAAGCAGGCCCAATCGGGGTGTTGAGCATGTTCTGGGCATACGAAGGTGACTTGAACGCCAGGTGCTCACCGAAGCCTGTGATGAATGCCGGGCGCTTGCGTGCACGTGCGGCCACTTCTTTGGAGGCAATGATCAATGCCGCGCCACCGGCCACCGGCATGACAATCTCGAGTACGTGCAAAGGATCAGCCACACGCTTGCTCGCCAGCACCTGCTCGATCGTCAACGGCTGGCCATGGAACATCGCCTGGGGGTTGGCCAAGGCATTGGTACGTTGATCAACGGCAATCTTGGCCATGGCCACCGGGTCGTAACCGTACTGCGCGGCGTAGCGCTGGGCGATCATGGCGTAGCCGGTGTTCTGGCCCATGTGGCCGTAAGGCAGATCGAACTCCGCCTCTGGCGCGCCAAAGGCGGTACTGTGACCGCCGTAACGCATGGCGCGGGCCATTGCCCCGGGATCTTCGTCGGGGCCCATCGGCGCCAGGCGCGCCGGCATCACACACAGCACCGCCTGGCACAGGCCCAGCTCGATCGCCGCGGCCGCGCGCCAGACCATACCCACTGCGGTACAACCACCAAGGTCGACCACTTCGGCGAAATTAACAGACAAACCCAGGTATTCAGCGGCCATGGCCGGCACGAACACCGAAGCTTCGTGGAAGTGCGGGCCATTGATCACCAGGCCATCGAGGTCGTCGGCACGCAAGCCGGCGTCGTGCAGCGCCTGCGCTGCCAGGTCGGCCACTTGCTCAAGATGGAACATTCGCGGCGCTGTGGCGTACTTCTCGGGTTTGTATTGCGCGGCGCCGACAATCGCCGCATGACCTTTAAGACCCATGTATCCCCCACTCGAAGGCTGTGTGCTTGAGGTTTTTGTCTTGCGACCATGCCACAGGTGCCGTGGCGAGTGATCGTCCATTTTGACTAGAACAGCGGCCAGCGTCAGGGTTGACTCACACCTGACGCCGGCGCGCTAATCAGAAGCTGTATTTGACCGAGAATGTACCGTAGTCGCGGTCTGCCAGCAGGCGCTTGACCGGGTCAGCGTCGCCCAGGTAGCCGGTAACCCGCAGGGCGACTTCCAGGTTGCCCAGGTACTTGAAGGTGGCGCCCAGGCTCAACCGGCGATCACCCTGCAACCCGGAGATGGTCCCGGCCATCGGCGTGGCACCACTGAACACGTTGGAGAAGTTCACCGGCACTTCCAGGTCCCAGCCTTCGAACACGCCCGGGTAGCTGAAAGACGCACCCAGGGTGTAGGCACTGGCAGTCTTGCTGCGCCAGCCAGTCGAGGTCTTGTAGGTGTAGTCGTCGGACGGTTGCACCAGCGGCCGCATGGACGGAATCAGGCTGTTGCCTAAACCCAGCAGGTTCGGCGCGGCCGAGGCTTCGTCCACGCTGTCGACACGCACATGCACGATCTCGGCGGTAAGCGAGGTCTGGCTCGCCCAAGGCCGGTCACCCAGAATACGGATCGCCGACAATTGCATTTGCTGGCCCTTGCCACGCGCAGGCGTGGGGCCAAGGCCGGTGTTGACCATCACTGGAGCACCGTCGCGATACGACCACTCGCCACCGATCTGGGTCTCGCCGATTTTGGTCGAGGCACTGATCCCGGTCAGCTTAATGTCTTCAAAGTAGGTAATGCGGTAGCCATCTGGCGTGCCGAAGAACACGCCTGGCCCGGCCGGGACGGCCCGGTAACCCACCAGGGCAGTGGCTGGGTTCTTGTCATGATAATTGACATGAAACAATGACAGTTCCAGGGCGGGCACGGGTCGAAAGCGTATCTGAGCCCCCCACTGACCGCTGTCACGCGGTTCATCGGTGCCCTGGTAGTTGATGCGCGTACCATTGGCCCCGATGAGAAATTCTCGTCCTGGCCCGACCACATCGCTGGTGGACAGGTAGCTGCCCACCGGCGGCAATTCCGTGCCCATCCATTCGTATTGCACGTAAGCGCCCAAGGTCCACTGCGGGTTCAAGCGATACGACGCCGACACCTGGCCGACCGGCAACAGCACTTCCTTGACCTCGACCCCGGGCTGCGCGGCCTTGACCGCATCGGACGGGTTCTGTACACCACTGACGCCGGGGTAGAACAAGCTTTCGCCCCACGACTCGATATGGCGCCCGGCCTTCACATCGAGCATCGAACCATTGTCAAAGCGCCAGCCGCTGAACACATAAGCATCGAGGAACTTGCTGCGCCCGCCGCTGTAATATTTGGTGTCGCTGGTGAACTCGTTATGGTCGCCAGCCTTGTTGACCGTGCCCGGTGAGTCGTTGTCGTTGGAACGATGGTAAACATCATCGTAGAAGGTACTGGCGCGCAGCACCCCGCCGTAGTTGTCCTTGCGCACGATCATCTCGGCCAGGGCGCCGATCCGGTTGGTCACCAGGCTGCCCTTGTCGAAGTTGCGATCGCCATCATCGGCGTTGGGTGTCAACAGTTTGCTTGACGGGTTCGACAGGCGAACCCCCAGGCCGTAGCTGGTGGTCACCGTCCAGTCGATTGTCGTGCCGTTGTCGAACTCGATCGTTTCACCAGACCATGCGGGTGTGCAAACCAATGCGGTTGCCACCACCAGACCCGATAATTCGAAACCCGATACAGCTGGGCCAGCACCATATTTGTTGTTTTTATTAGTCACACTGCCTCTCCGATTAACGACCTGACGGTCGCGCAAAAGTGCAAGAACACCACTCGTTAGCCTCAGCCCACTCACAGCTGCCCTAGCACCGACTGAACGTTGACACCCTCGGGCGTGCGCCCGTAGCGGAACACGCCGGCTGTTTCTTCACGCACCAGTTGCCCCTGCGCAATCAGGTAATTGACATGCGCCAGGGTCTCGCCAATCGCCATCAATTCATCGAAGCGCCCCTTCACCTTCGGAAACAGCTCGGCCATCAGCTCCACGGCACTGCGCGGCGCGGTGCAGGCGGCCAACAGTTGCTGCAAGTGCCCCAGGTGGTGCGCGCGCAGTTGATCAAGGCGCAGATGCAGGTTGTAAAACGGCCGTTCATGCGCCGGTAGCACCAGCACGCTATCGGGCACCTCCCGCAAGCGCTCGACCGAATCCAGCCAGTCGCGCAATGGGTCGGCATCGGGCTCGGTGACCTGCACGCAGACACTGGAGGTGATGCGCGGCAGCACCTGGTCACCGGAAATCAACAGGCCGTCCTCGGCGCAGTACAGGCAGGCATGTTCGGGCGAATGGCCGCGGCCGATCAGGACCTGCCAACGGCGCCCGCCTATCACCAGTTGTGTGCCTTCACTCAGGCGCCGGAAACTGGTGGGCACCTCTGGCCGAAAGTGCGCGGAGCCCAGCAACGGGAACAATGCTGCGGTCTGTTCCTGGTTGAAGCCTGCGCGCTGGTAATGCTGGTAAAACGCCCAGCTAGTGCTGGTGTCACCTGGCGCGCGCAGCTGGTGCATCGCCTGATATTCACTGGCGCTCATGAACACCGGGCAGCGGAAGCGCTCGGTCAACCAGCCGAGCACCCCGACATGGTCCGAGTGAAAGTGCGTGCAGATCACCGCCAGCAGCGGCAAACCACCCAACACCGTCACAAACAGCGCTTCCCAGATGTCGCGGGTCTGCGTGTTGTTGAGCCCGGTATCGACCGCCACCCAGCCCTCGCCGTGGCGCAGCAGGTACAGGTTGATGTGGTCAAGCCCGAACGGCAGCGGCATGCGCAGCCACAACAGCCCTTCGGCAACCTGCTGAACCTCGCCATTGGCTGGTGGCTGCGGCCAGGGGAAGCGCAGGCCTGCGCGCCATTCGTGCCCCTGGGCATCCAGGCTACTCACTGACGTCACCCGCAAAAGCGGCCAGGCCAATGCGCCTTAGCACGTGGGTGCTGTACGGCACATAGCTGCGGCTGCTTTCGTCACGGATGAACAGCGGGTCGCTGAACGCCGTCGGCGCGTAGCCCTGGCGCTGCAGGTCGACCTTGCGCAATTTGAAGGTGCTGGTCAGGTCAGCCGCCGCTGACACCCGCACGAACACCGGCGCCGCATAGCGTGGCAAACGCACCTCGGTCAGCGCATAGAACGCTTCAGGGTCAAATGGCTGGCCAGGCTGCATCAGCACCGCCGCCATGCCGGCGCGCCCCTCTTGCCCGGGCACCTGCACACCGTAGATGTTGATCAGCTCGAGCCCGGCAAAATCCCCCAGCGCAGCCGCCACCTCCAGGGTGGAGACGTTCTCGCTCTTCCAGCGAAAGGTGTCACCGATGCGGTCGATGAAGTACAGGTAGCCGTCTTCGTCATAACGCAGCAGGTCGCCCGAACTCCAATAGGCATCCCCTGGGCGCAAGACATTGCGGCGGATCTTGCTGTCGGTTGCCTCGGCCGAGGTGTAACCCTCGAAGCGGCCGCCGCCGATCTGCGGGTGGTCGATGATCAAGCCCAGGGCTTCACCCACTTCACCCACTTCGCAGAGCTGGTAAAAACCGTGCTCGTCGCGTGGATGGCTGTCGGTTTCAACGTCATAGCGCACCAGGCGCAGGTTGCTCTTGTCCCAGAACGGTATGCGCCCGCAGGCGCCCACATAGTTGTCGACGTTGACCACGTTGGTATTGGACTCGGTAGAACCCCAGCCCTCGAACACCTGGATCGGCCCGAAACGCTGCACCCAGTTCTGCCAGGTCTCGCGCGTCAACCCGGCGCCGAGCATGCAGCGCAGGCCATGGTCGCGTTCGCCGGCCGCCTTGGGCTGGTTGAGCAGGTAGCGGCAGATCTCGCCGATGTACTGGAACACGCTGATGCGGTGCTCGCGCACGTCCTTCCAGAATTCGCGGACGCTGAACTTGCGCCGCACCACGATCGCCGCACCTGTTTTCAGCGCGGTTGACGTCACTGAAGTGGCCGCTGCGCCGTGGTACAGCGGCAGGCAGCAATAGAACACATCGCCGGGCGTGGTCTGCAGAGTGACTTCCATGATGTCGCCCGTCGACATCCAGCGCATATGGCTGTAACGCGCGGCTTTCGGCAAACCGGTGGTGCCCGAGGTAAAGATCAGCAGGCTCGGCGACTCGGCGCGCAGGTCGGCACGCAGGTCACGCGGGAATGGCGTGCACGGGGCATTGGCCAATGCTTCGGCCAGGCCGGTGTCAACCTGTGCAGGCATTGCCCCGGCCCACGCTTGCTCGGCTTCTTCGACCAGCAACAGCGGCAGCGGCGGCAGGCCTTCGGTTGCCAGAACGTTGCCCAGCACTTCCTCGCCGACGAGCATCGCTTTGGCGTCGATTGCCTCCAGCGCGTGCACCAGCGGCCGGCCACTGACCTGGGTATTGACGAAGCCCACCACCACACCGAGCTTGACCAGGCCAAACCAGCAGCAGAAAAACGCCGGGCGGTTCTCCATGGCCAGCGCGCAGACATCGCCGGGGCGCAGGCCACGGGAATGAAATACGTGAGCCAGTTGGTCGGCCCGGGCGTTGACCTGGGCGTAGCTCAAGCGCTGATCGCCATAAATGACGAAAGGCCGCTCGCCGTGGCGTTGCGCCTGTTCTTCGAGGCGATCCGCCAGGGTATAGCGATCCGCAGGTTTGATCCGCGCGGCAGCTTCGGCCCGGCGATCAAGGATGGCCTGGGTTTGTTCGCGGGGCACAACCCCGCGATCAACACTGGACAGCAGGCTTGCGTTGTTATTGAAATTGTTCATCCCTACCTCCGATAAAACCGGCTGTTCATGCAGTCGCCTGGGCGTGGGTCGGATAATCCGAATAGCCAGGCGATCCTTTCGTATAGAGTGTCTTGCGGTCGAAACCGGCTAGGGGCAGGCCGGCACGCAGGCGTTCGACCAGGTCCGGGTTGCCGATAAAGTGGCGGGCGAACGACACTGCGGCGCCCTGCCCAGCTTCTATTGCCGCAGCGGCCGAAGGCCCGTCGAAACCGTCATTGAGGATCAACCCGCTGCTGCTATGGCTGCGCGCCAAGGCAAAGGCATCCAGTGTGGCCAGCGGCGAGCGCATGATGTGCAGGTAAGCCAGGCCAAGCGGCTCGACTTGCTCACACAAGGCTTGTGCAGTGCCGGCCGGGTCAGCGTCGCTGATGTCGTTGTAAGGGTTACCCGGGCACAAGCGAAAACCTACGCGCCCCGAGCCGATTGCCGCCGCCATCGCGGCCAACACCTGGGCCGGGAAACGCACACGGTTGGCTGCTGCGCCACCATAGCCATCACTGCGCTGGTTGCTGCCGGACGCCATGAACTGCATCGGCAGGTAACCACTGGTGCAATGCAGCTCGACCCCTTCGAAGCCGGCTTCGCGGGCGTTCAGGGCTGCGCGCCGGTATTGCTCGATCACGCGGTCAATGTCCTCAAGGCTCAACGCCTGAGGCTCATCGGTATCGACCAGGCCGGCCCCATCGCAGAACACCTGGGTGCGGGCGCGTATCGCCGATGGGGCGACGGTCCGTGCCCCCGCCGGTTTGTTTTGCCAACTGGCGGCGCGGCCCACGTGCATCAACTGCAACACCATGCGCCCGCCGGCATTGCTCACCGCGCGGGTGATCTGGCGCCAACCCTCGATCTGCGCGCTGTCGTAAATGGCCGGTGTGCGGCAATAGCCCAGCCCCTCGGCTGACGGTGCGGTGCCTTCGGCAATGATCAGCCCGGCACTGGCGCGCTGGCGGTAATAGTCGACCATTTCAGCTGTCGGCACGGCCTGTACGCTGGCGCGGCTGCGGGTCATCGGCGCCATGACAATGCGGTTGCTCAGCTCCAGCTCACCCAGGCGCAGGGGTTCAAACAATATGCTCATCGCGAGTCCTCAGCGCACACGAATCTTCGGTGCCGCAGCACCGCGTCGCAGGGTGGCTAGAAAGTGCTCAAGGGGCGCGGCCGGGGCAACATCAGGCAGTTGCTCCTTGTCCGGGCGCCGGGCCCAGAACTCGGCCCACGACGGGAACAGGTCGTGGAAGCTGCCGGCATAGGGTTCACGCCCTGGCCAGCGCATCTTTCGCTCGCCGATCGGCGGCTTGTTGAGGTCGCTGGCGTACCAGTAGCACGGCAGGCGGCGACGGAAGTACCAGCGGCCATCGATGCGCTGGTAGTCATCCCAATAAAGCATTTGCATGGTCACCCACTCGGGGCCGGTCTCATGCTCGTTCTTGGAATACACCACGCCAACAGCATTGTCGGCGTCAAGCAGTTCGATGATGTGCTGGCCCAGGTGATGCGAGGTACCGCTGAACTGATCGCGCAAGGTGGCATCGACCCACGCTTTCAGATGCGCACGGCCAGTCTTTTCGCGGCCAACGCGGATGTCTTCGGCAAACAGATTGACATGGGCATCGAGGTCGCGCATGTCCAGCGACAGCGAGTACTTGGCCGCCAATTGACGAATTTCCTCAATCGACTCAAGCCGGTCGATGCGTGCCAACAACGTGTTCGGTTCCATGCTCATCACTCCAGCACCGTGTAGAGTTCCGAGCTGCGCCCGCCATCCACCGGCACACACGCGCCGGTGATATAGGACGCTTCGTCGCTTGCCAGGAACAGAATCGCGTTGGCTACCTCCTGCGCCTGGCCGATACGGCGCAGCGGGATCAGTTTCTCGGTGTTGCCACGGGCCTTGGCGTCGGCCAGCATGCTCGCGGTTGCCGGGGTTTCGATGACGCCCGGGACCACCACGTTGCAGCGAATCCTGTTGGCCGCCCCTTCGCTGGCTGCAGCTCGGCTGAAGTTGATCACTGCGGCCTTGGCTGCCGAGTAGCCGGCCATCCAGGGCGTACCAAACAACCCGCAGATCGAGGCGATGTTGACGATGGCGCCGCCGCCTTGGGCTTTCATCAGCGCCATGGCCGTGCGCGTGCCCCAGAACGTGCCGTCCACGGTGGTGCGGAAGTTGGCGTGCCAGTCGCCCGTGCTGGTGCTGTCGATGGCACCCCAGGTGTAGGCCATGGCGTTGTTGACCAGGATGTCCAGGCGGCCATGCTGCTGCGCTGCGGCCTCGATTGCGCCGACAAAGGCTTGCTCGTCGCTGACATCGACGACCTGCCAATGGGCCTTGCCACCTGCTTCGCGAATGGTGCTGGCCACAGCTTCCAATGGCGCCTGATTACGCCCGCAGAGCACCACGGTGGCGCCCTCCTGGGCAAAGCGTCGGGCGGTGGCGGCACCAATCCCGGAGCTGGCGCCGGTAATGAAGGCGATCTTGCCTTGAAGTCGTGTGCTCATTGCCTGCTCCCGGTTCAAATGAAGGCCATGCCGCCGTTGACGGCGAGGTTCTGACCGGTGATGAAGCTGGCGTCGGAACTGGCCAGAAACACGGCGGCGCGGGCGATCTCATCGACCTCGCCCATACGGCCTAAGGGGATTGCCTTGAGCATGCCCTGCAGCCACTCATCGGGGATGTCGGCCATCATCGGTGTGTTGGTCGGGCCGGGCACCAAGGTGTTGACGCGGATGCCGCTGGCGGCCAGCTCCCGCGCCATGCTGCGGGTCAGCCCCATGACGCCGGCTTTGGCCGCGCAGTAATGGCTTGGACCTTCGCCAGTCATCGCGGCGGTGCTGGAAATATTGATCACCACGCCCTGAATGGCGTGCTTTTGCATCAGCCGCACCGCTTCACGGCTGCACAGGAAGGTGCCCGTGAGGTTGACCCCAATGACCCGCTGCCAATGCGCGTCCGGGGTGTCGACAAAGCTGTCGACTGAACCGACACCGGCGTTATTCACCAGGATGTCGAGGGCGCCGAAACGGGCTTCCAGCCTGTGCATCGCCGCCGCCACCGAGTCGCTGTCGGCGACGTTGCACGCCAGCGCCAGGGCGTGCTCACCGAGCCCTTCGATCGTCTGCTCGGCAGCCTGCAGGTTGATGTCGACCGCCACCACCCGCGCGCCGGCCTCGGCAAAGCGCTGGGCAATCGCCCGCCCCATGCCTTGCCCGGCGCCCGTGATCAGGGCCACTTTGTTCGCTAACTTCATCGTTGATCTCCCGCAAGCCTTGGCTTCCCCGATCACCGGCGCAACGCGCTGGATGATCGAGCACGGGACAAATCATTAACCCTGTACAAAACCGCAACATCGTCCGATAAGACTACGCAGCCGCGCTTGCCCGCTGTGCCGCAAGCAAGTGGTCTGAATGGACGATGTGCCCGAGCGTGATCGGCGCCACGCTCCTGCTCACTAGAACAAAACCGGGAGCACCCGTCGTGAACTCTTCCAACCGCGTTACCTGGCGTAGCCACTACGCACTGTTCGTGCTGGCCGTGATTTACATCTTCAACTACATCGACCGGCAGTTGATGGCGATCCTGATCGAGCCGGTCAAGGCGGAGTTCGGCATTTCCGACACGGGCATCGGCCTGCTCTCGGGGGTGACATTTGCGGTGTTCTATACCCTGTTCGGCTTCCCCCTGGGCCGGCTTTCCGACCGTATCGGGCCGAAACCGGTTATCGCCGCCTGCTGCATTGCCTGGAGTGTGATGACCATGGCCTGTGGCCTGGCCACCAGCTTCTGGCTGCTGGTGTTGGCGCGGATCGGCGTAGCCGTTGGTGAAGCGGGCGGCACGGCGCCTTCGGTGGCGATGATTTCGCAGCTTTACCCAGCAAAAAATCGCTCCACTGCGCTGTCCATCCTGATGCTTGGCTCAAGCTTCGGCGCCATATTCGGCCTCGGTTTTGGTGGCTGGATCGCCCAGCATTATGGCTGGCGCTCGGCGTTTGTGATCATTGGTCTACCGGGCATCCTGCTGGGGCTGCTGCTGTGGCTCACGGTCCGTGCGCCGAAAATTGCCAGCGAAGTGCAGACCAAGGTCGAAGTCATTCAAGAAGGCTGGGCGAAGACGGTGGCCAAGCTGATGGAAACCCCATCGTTCCTTTGGCTGGTGCTGACCGGCGCGTCCAGCGCCATCGCCGGCTATGCGATTGGCACCTGGAGCCCGAGTTTCCTGATCCGCTCCCACGGTTTGAACCTGCAGGATGCAGGTTTTCTGGTCGGCGTAGTGGGCGGCAGCGGTGCCACCTTCGGCACTCTGGCCTGCGGCATAATCTCCGACCGCATGGCTCGCCGTGATGCCGGCTGGCAGATCGGCGTCCCGCTGCTAGCCACCCTGGTCAGTATCCCGTTCGCATTGGCGTACTTCCTTTGGCCAACCGGCATTCTGTTCCATCTGGGCAGCACCCCGGTGCCGACCGCATTCCTCTTCTATGCAGGCTTTGCCTTCTTTGGTACCTGGTGGGCGACCCCGTGCCTGGGCGCCGTCACACATTTGTTCCCGGCTGCGCGCCTGGCCCAGGCAACTTCAATCTTCGTCATGGCCATGACCCTGCTGGGTGTCGGCGTTGGCCCGCTGTTGATCGGCGTACTCAGCGATCTGCTCGCCCCGTCCCTCGGCACCGAAGCGCTGCGCTACGCCCTGGCCGCCTCCATTTCGATGCTGATGCTCTCGACCGTATTCCTGGGCATGGCCCTGCCCCGCTACCGCGCCCAACTGCAGCGATCGGCTGCACCGACTGCCACCCCTGAAAATGCCGTAACTGCCTGATCAATGGAGATTCGAAGATGTCAGAACAAGACCTACCGTTGCCTATCGGCCACTTCGTCACCCTCGACAACGGCCTGCGCCTGCATTACCTCGACGAAGGGAGCGGCCCCGTCGTGGTGTGGTTGCATGGCAGTGGCCCGGGCGCCAGTGGCTACAGCAACTTCAAGGGCAACTACCCCGACTTCGTTGCGGCCGGCTTTCGTAACCTGGTGATCGACCTGCCCGGCTTCGGCCGTTCGGACAAGCCCGACAACGTCCAGTACAACCTGGATTTCTTCGTCAACGCCGTGTCCGGCTTGCTCAAGGCCCTTGAAGTGCAACGTTGTACCCTGCTCGGCAATTCCCTGGGTGGCGCCATCGCCATTGGCCTGGGGCTGGCCGAACCGCAATTGCTCGACAAGCTGATCCTGATGGCCCCGGGCGGTGTCGAAGAGCGCGAAACCTACTTCAAGAAGATCGGTATTCAGCGCATGGTCGAGCTGTTCAATGCCGGCCCGCTCGACATCGACAAAATGCGCCAGATCATGAGCCTGCAGCTGTTCGATGCCTCGCAACTGCCCGACAGCCTGCTGGCCGAACGCGTTGCCGTGGCCAAATACCAGCCGCACTGCCTGTTCTCGACCATGATGGTGCCGAACATGACCGAGCGCCTCGAGGAGCTGCGGGTACCGATTCTGGGGTTCTGGGGCACCAACGACAACTTCAACCCGGTCGGTGGCGCGATGAAAGTGCTCGACAACGCCCCTGACGCCCGCTTTATTCTGCTCAATCGCTGTGGACATTGGGTTCAGGTGGAGCACCGTGAGTTGTTCAACCGTTCCTGCCTCGAGTTCCTGCGCCAAGCCTAGTCGTCGTACGCAACGTACCTTGCGACAGCAGCAACCTGGCCGCTGTCGTATCGACTGGCTTCTACCAAGGGCTGACATAACAATGACAAAACTCTCCCACTTGCTTGCGCCTGGCCGCATCGGCCCCCTTCAACTGCGTAATCGCATCATCATGGCGCCCATGGGCTCCAACTTCGCCGAATCCGACGGGCACTGTGGCGAACGTATCCAGGCCTACTACGAAGCACGTGCCGAAGGCGGTGCCGGGCTATTGATCATGGGGGTGTGCGCCGTCGCCTTCCCGGCCGGTACCGCCGAGCCGTACCAGGTCGGTGTCTCTTCTGATGAATTCATCCCGGGCCTTGCCCAACTGGCTGAACGCGTGCACAGGCACGGTACAAAGATCGCCATGCAGCTGCAGCACGCCGGCAAGAACGCCATACGGGACATGGCTGCGGGCCGGCCACTGTGGGTGCCGTCGTTGCCCCCGGCCAGTACCTCCGACATGATGCAGGCCTTGACCCCGGAAGAACTCGCCTCCTTTGTCAGCGCCGTACGCGGTCGCAAAGGCAGGATCGAGATGCGGGTGATGGACCAGGACGACATCGCACAGATGGTCGAATGGTTCGCAGCCGCTGCCGAGCGTGCACATCGCGCCGGGTTCGACGGTGTGGAAATCCATGCCGCGCACAACTACATCATCGCCGGCTTTTTATCGCCGTATTACAACCGCCGTGAAGACGCATACGGTGGCACAGTGGAAAACCGTGCGCGCTTGCTGCTTGAGGTCCTGGCCGCCATACGCGCGCGGGTTGGCACCGGCTTTGGCGTCTGGCTGCGGCTGGATGCCGAAGAACTGCTGACCCCCGGTGGCATCACCCTCGACGATGCCAAGGCGGTTGCTCGCCTGGCTGAGGGCGCCGGCGCCGATGCAGTCAGTGTCTCGGCCTACGCCATGACCAGTAGCGGCGTGGCCTTTACCGAAGCGCCGCTGGTGCAAAAGCCCGGGGCTTTTCTCCAATGGACAGCGGCCATCAAGCAATGCGTAAGCATTCCGGTGATTGCCGTCGGGCGTATCGAACCAGAAACCGGCGACGCCGCGATTGCCGCCGGCCAGTGTGATTTCATCGCCATGGGCCGCAAGTTGCTGGCCGACCCACAATTGCCCAACAAACTGCAGGCCGGTGAGCTGCAGGCCATTCGACCGTGCATTTACTGCTACGTGTGTGTCAGCCAGATCTTTATCAACGAGCGGGTCAAATGCGCGGTCAACCCGCAAACCGGGCATGAAAGCGAGCGCGTCATCACTCCGGTTGCAGCCCCGCAACATGTGGCGGTGATCGGCGGTGGCCCGGCGGGCCTGGAAGCCGCGCGCGTGGCGGCCTTGCGCGGCCATCGCGTGACGCTGCTCGAGCGCAGTGACCGCCTGGGCGGCACCCTGTTCTTTGCTGCCCTCGCCTACCCCGAAAACGGACGCCTGCTCGACAACCTGCTGTACCAGGTGCGGCAACTGCCCATCGATGTACGCATGGGCAGTACGGTGGATGCAGCCTTGCTGCGCGACCTGGGCGTCGATCAAGTGATTGTGGCCACCGGCGCACAGCGCGCCGCACCGGGCATCCCAGGCGCCGAGCAGGATCATGTCTGGAGTGGTGATGAACTGCGCCGGCTGATGACCGGCGACCGTGCCGAAGAGATCGCCCGGCGCAAGCTGTCGCTGACGCAACGCACCCTGATGAAGGCCGGCAACCTGATCGGCGTCACCGACAGCACCGACGCCATGCAAAAGCTGTCACGCGTGTGGATGCCCCTGGGCAAACGCGTGATCATTGTCGGCGGTGGGCTGGTGGGGCTGGAACTGGCGGAGTTCCTGATTGCACGTGGGCGTCAGGTGTGTGTGCTGGAAAACAGCGGCCACCTGGGCCGGGAACTGGCGATTGTGCGGCGTTGGCGGGTGCTGCATGGCATCCGTGTGCACGGTGGGCAGCTGCTGACCGGGGTGAGCGTTACCGCCATCGACGGTAACCGCGTGCGCTATCAGACAGCCGAAGGTGAAGCTGCCGAGGTGCGCGGTGATTCGATGGTGCTGGCCAGTGGTGCGACGCCTGATACCCGCCTGAGCGATGCACTGAGCAGTGCCGGGTTGAAGGTCGTCAGCATTGGTGACTGTCAGAGCCTGGGTTACATCGAAGGCGCCATCGCCGCCGGCAATCGCGCTGGGCGAGAAGCCTGAAGCCAAAAAAACCCCAGGTTCTACCTGGGGTTTTTTTGGCTTTGTCGTTACCGCCCCATCGCCCTCGCCGCATCGGCGGTGTACATGTCCGGGGTGAATTTGGCTTCGTTGAGAATCGGTCCTTTCTTCGATTCGTTGGTCATGGCGTAGCCGGTGTACTGGCCCGAGTTCAGGTCCATGAAGAACTGCGAACCGGCCTGCCAGGCGCTCATGTCCGGGTGGTAGTAGTAGTTGATCATCGCGTGCTTCCACAACGCACCACGGCTGTCATAGTTGTCCGAAACCACCGCGTTCCACGTGTCTTCGTCAATAAACAGCACACGCTTGCCGTATACATGGCGGTAGCCTTCTTTCAGCTTGGCCTCAAGCACCCACACACGGCGCAGCTCGTAGCGCATGTAGTCGGGGTTGGGGTGGTTGGGGGTAAGCATGTCGGCGTACTTGATGTCACCGGTATTGGGTTTGAAGGCGTTGGCCGGCACGTAGACTTCGCGCTTGCCGATCAGCGTCCAGTTGAAGCGCTCGGGCGAACCGTTGTAAAGACGGTCTTCGTCAACCGTCATGGTCCCGTTGGTGCCGATCATCGGCTGATCGTACCCGTAGCCAGGCAGTTGCCGCACACGCCGGGTAGACGGGCTGTAGCTCCAGGCCTGGCGAGGGTTGGCGAGGAAGTTATAGGGCTCTTGCGAAATACTCACCACACCGTTGTCGCGCACCGGCTTCAAGGTGGTGTTCCAGCTCATGGCTTGTATCTGGCCTTCGGTTTTTGGCTCGACGGTCGGTGAGTTGGCTTGCGAGAGGTTGCGCGCATAGGCGCGGCCCCAGCCGATGCTGCCGTTTGGCAACACCGAAGCCAGGTCGCTGACCTTTTCTTCGGTGTAGGCCCGTGCCGGCAACTGGTGATTCCACAGCAGTTCCATGCCGTTTTTCGGAATCGGGAACGGGACTTGGCCAATCCCCTCGATGCCCATGCCGTCGTCGACCAGCTTGGCGCTCAAGGCGTTCTTCATCGCCCGCTCGCAGACGTAGTCCGGGTAACGAAAGTCCCGATGGCCCGGGTAGATGTTCATTTTGTAGGTGGTGGGATAGCGCTTGAGCAGGGCCTTCTGGCCTTCGGTCAAATGGCTCTCGTACTGGCCCATGTTCTGCGCGGTGATCACCAGGATGGGCTTTTCGTTGGCGTAAGGGTCGACCGGTTGATCGCCAGAGAACTTCACATGGTTCCAGCCCGGCACTTCGCCAAGGTACTTGCCG
Source organism: Pseudomonas sp. XP2 (assembly GCF_053557975.1). NCBI lineage: Bacteria > Pseudomonadati > Pseudomonadota > Gammaproteobacteria > Pseudomonadales > Pseudomonadaceae > Pseudomonas > Pseudomonas sp. XP2. The sequence continues at coordinate 28,411 of NZ_JBNRIK010000020.1, read as the reverse complement.
GTGTAGGGCGGAATGGTACCCTCGGCATTACCGGCTTTCTCGGCACCGACACAGGTCAGTTCCTTGCCGAGTTTGGCAGCCTCTTCAGGCGACACTTGCGCAAGTGCGTTGCCTTGCAGGCCGACATTGGCGGCCACTGCAGCTACGAACATCACGCCTTTTGTTGTTATTTTCATCGGTTGGCTCCTTCGCAGACCAGGACTACTGGGGTACCTCCATTGTTCCTGATCTGCGGGGGAGTACATCGTCCGGAAAGACTAATCAGTCAGGCGCCGACCAATGATTCCTTCAGTTGCGCCTTGATCACCTTGCCCGACGCATTACGCGGCAGCGGATCGCGGCGCAGGTGTACCTCGGCTGGCACCTTGTAGGCCGCCAGGCGCTGGCCGATAAAGGCGCACACTTGCTCCGGGGTAGGCGCTGGCTGCAGTTCGCTGCGCAATACCAGGGCCAGGCGCTCGCCCAGTTCCTCATCGTCCAGGGCAAAGGCGGCCGCCTCGGTCACGCCAGGCATTTCGCAGATACACGACTCCACTTCACTGGCGGATATCTTCTCGCCCGCCCGGTTGATCAGGTCCTTGGCACGGTCGGTGATGTACAGAAAGCCCTCGTCGTCCAGATGGCCAATATCACCGGTGTCGAGCCAACCGTCGCGCAAGGTCTCGGCACTGGCTTCGGGCAACAGCCAGTAGGCGCTCATCAGGGTCGGCGAACGTAGCCAGATCAAACCGCTGCGCCCCGCGGGTAGCGGTGAGTACGGGTCCGGGCCGATGCATACATCTACGATCGGCAGCGGCCAGCCCACCGAGTCGGGCTTGTAGACGAACTGATCGCCGCCCACCGCGGCACCGATGCCGTTGCTTTCGGTCAAGCCATAGCCACTGCCGCCAATCGCATGGGGCTTGCGCTTGCTGATGTGCGCCAGCAGCCGGCTGGAAGCCACCGCCCCGCCCAGGCCGAGGCCGTACAGGCTGTCGCTGTCGGTGCTGGCAAACCGCGGCGAGCCAAGCAATTGCTGCATCATTACCGGTGCGCCGTTGAACTGGGTGCAGCGCTCGTCGCGAATCAGGTCGAAGGCTTTGTCCACGTCCCATTTGTACATCAGCAACAAGCGCCGGCCACTGCGCAGCCCCAGCAAAAACTGGGCGTGCAGGCCACTGACATGGAACAGCGGCACCGCCATCAGGTTGGTCGGCGCCAAGCCGCTGGCGATTACCGCCTGGATACGCTCGGGCGAACTCACGGCGCAGAACGCCGACTGGAACTCCAGCGCGGCCAGTGCCTGGCAAATGGCCCGATGGCTGGACAGCACGCCCTTGGCCCGGCTGGTGGTGCCAGAGGTATAGAGGATAAGCGCCGGGTCAGCCGGATTGATCTCGATGGCCGGCAGCGCCAGCAGCGGCCCCTGGATCAGATCTTCGAAACGCTGGCAGTTGGCCGATAATGCTTGCCCCGCCGGCATGCCAACCACAATGCTGACCAGTCGCTGTGCGAGCAGATCGCTGGTCAGCAATTGCAGGCGTTGTTCGTCACAGACCAGCACCTGCGCACCGCTGTCTTGCAGGCCATGGAACAATTCGTCACGCAGGCCCCAGCTGTTCAACGGCACGCACACCGCGCCACAACGCTGCACCGCGACAAAGGCCACCAGCCAGGCAGGCTGATTGCGCATGGCAATGGCCACTCGATCACCCTGCTTTACCCCGAAGCGCTGCGCCAGTTGCGCAGCCAGGCGGTCGACCTGATCGAAAAAGCCGGCGAACGTCAGCCGTTGCTGCTCCCACACCAGAAACTCACGGTCACCGTGCGCACGGCCCGCATCGATGGCTTCGAGCAAGTTCGCAGGTGCATGGCGAAAATACCGCAGGCCGTCGTTGGGCGAAGACACCACCTCGAACGGCGAACCAGGGCCAATCAATTGCTGCCAGGCGTTGCGCCACTGTTCCAGCTTCATGTTCTTAGCTCTCCAAAGACGCGAAAGCGGCGTAGCGCGCGCACTGGAAGTCACTGTCACCCAGGCACGCCTGGGCCACGCGAATCCGCTTGAGGTAAAGGCCGACGTCCAGCTCATCGGTGACACCGATGCCACCGTGCATCTGTACCGCCTCATTGCTGACCTGGGCGGCCACCTCGCCGGCCTTCCATTTGCCCAGGCTCACCAGCCGCCCGCGCTCGGCCGCGCTCAACGCGTTGTCATCGAGTGCGGCCAACGCCGCCATCACCGCGCTGCGGGCCAGCTGCAACTCCACATGCAAGCGCGCGGCCCGATGTTGCAGGGCCTGGAACGAACCGATGGGGACATCGAACTGCACGCGGGTCTTGAGGTATTCCAGGGTCATGGCAAACAGTTGCTCGGCAGCGCCGAGCAACTCGGCGGCCAGGCAAGCACGTCCCCGGTCCAGCGCCTCGTCCAGCACCGACCAAGCCCCACCGAGCGTACCGAGCAAAGCTTCGCTGCCCACTTGCACGGCACTCAGACGCAGCCGCGCGCAATTGCGCGAGTCGATCAGCGTCAATGCGCTGACCTGCAAGCCCGGGGTGTTCGCCGGGATCAGGAATGCACTGATGCCCTGCTTCTCACCCGCGCGGCCACTGGTGCGCGCCGCTACCAGGTAGGCATCGGCGCCCAGGCCATCGATGACGAAGAATTTCTCGCCATCCAGACGATAACCACCAGCCTCGGCCGTCGCCGTCAGTGCCGTGTGCTCAGGGGCATGGCGCGGTTTTTCATCCAGTGCCAGGGCCAGGCGCCGCTCGCCACTGATCACCGCCGTCAGCCACTGGTCGTGTTGCGCCGCGCCGCCAGCCAGATGGATCAGCGAGCCACCGAGTACCACACTGGACAACAAGGGTGAAGCCGAGAGGTTTCTTCCCATGGCCTCGAAAATCGGCCCCAGGCCCATGCAGCCGAATTCAAGCCCGCCCAACGCCTCGGGAAATGGAATGCCACTCCAGCCCAGACCCACGGCTTCTTGCCACAGCTGCGGGTCATACCCTGGCACGCTTGCCTCGTCGCGCAGGCGCCGCTGCGCCGCCACCGGGCTGCGCGCCGCGAGAAATTCGCGGGCGCTGTCGGCCAACAGGCGTTGCTCTTCGCTATACACCAGACTCATGTTCACACTCCCCTCAAGCACTGGGCAGGTTCAAGACCCGCTTGGCGATGACATTCAACTGCACCTCCGACGAACCGCCGGAAATGGTCAGGGCATAGCTGTTGAGCCAGCCTCGGGTAATCGCCAGTTCCTGGCCGCTGAACGGCTCGCCTTCAACGCCCAGCGCGCGGTAGCCAAGGGCATCGAGGAGAATCTCGAACTTGTCGCGTTCCTGCTCGGTATGCACCAGTTTCATGATGGCCATGATCGCGCTGATATCCAGGCCAGCCCGGGCCTCCTCGCCCATGCGCTGCACGGTGAGGTTGTAGGCCTGTTCATTCATCGCGCAGGCCTGGGCCCGAGCACGCAGGGCCTGGTCGTCAGGCGCCTGGCTGTCGGGCAGGTAGCGTTCGATCAACGGCAGCAGGTGAAAGTGCGTGGGCAGGCTGAACTCGCCGAACTTGGACATGGCCTTGCGCTCGTGCTGCAGCAGGCTCTTGCCCAGGTTCCAGCCACCGTTGAGCGGCCCGATCAACTGGCTTTGCGGAACGCGCACGTTATCGAAGAATACCTGGCAGAAAGCCGATTTGCCGCTGATCAGGTCAATCGGTGAAACACTCACCCCAGGGCTTTTCATGTCCAGCACGATCAGGCTGATCCCCTGGTGCTTGGGCGCTTTCGGATCAGTGCGCACCAAGGCGTACATCCAGTCGGACTTGTCGCCATAGGAAGTCCAGATCTTGGTGCCGTTGATCACGAAGTCATCGCCATCGGCCACCGCCGAGGTTTTCAGGCTGGCGAGGTCGGAACCAGCATTGGGTTCGGAGAAGCCTTGGCACCAGCGCACCTCACCACGACACATCGGTGGCAGCAGCGCCTGTTTCTGCGCTTCGCTACCGAACTCCAACAGCACCGGGCCAAGCATCCAGATACCCAGGTTGATCTGCGCGGGCCGACACTTTAGCCGGCGCAGCTCGCTTTCCAGCACCGCGTTGTACTCGGCGCTCAACCCGCCCCCGCCGTATTCGCTGGGCCATTGCGGGCAGAACCAGCCTTTGTCACGCATACGCTCGAACCAGAGCCGGGCGTCTTCGCTGGGAAAGTCTACTTGACGGCCACCCCAGACGATTTCGCCGTCGGGGGTGGGCGTGCGCAGCGATGGCGGGCAATTGGCCTCCAGCCATTGGCGCGTCGCTTGCCTGAACTGCTCGATTGCGCTCATTCGTTCACCTGAAAGGGACGTTATTGTTATTCGCTTCAAGGGTACAACGGTGACTCAGCGTTGCGTGCGCGGCATGCCCAGGCCGAACTGGGCAATCAACTCGCGCTGGATTTCATTGGTACCACCGCCGAAGGTCAGGTTCACCGAGGCGCGCACTTCATACTCCAGCTCGCCGAGCAGATAAGCCGCCGCAGAGCCCGCCCGCGTCAAGCCGCTGGCACCGACGATGGCCGACAGCTTGCGCAGGATCTCGATCGCCGATTCCGAGCCGTAGACCTTGGTGGTCGAGGCCAGCGCGACATCGACGCGGTCCCGCTCAAGGTCGGCGGCAATACGGAAGTTGATCAGGCGCATGGCTTCGAGCCGGGCATAACACTCGGCCAGATCGCGGCGCACCCAGGCGTGGTCGGTAGCACGCTGGCCTTGCTCATCGGCACAACGTGCCCACAGGTACACCCGGCTGAACAGGCTGACGACCTTGTCCGACCAGGCACCCAGGCCCAGGCGCTCGTGGTTGAGCTGTGCGGTGATGAGTTTCCAGCCACCGTGCAGTTCGCCCACCAGCATATCCCTCGGCACCCGCACGTTATCGTAATACGTGGCGGCCGTGGGGTTGCCGGAGGTTGGAATCAGCGTACTGGAGAAGCCTTCGGCCTGGGTATCGAGAATCAGGATCGAGATGCCCTTGTGCCGCGCCTGCTCCGGGTCGGTACGTGCCGCCAACCAGATGTAGTCGGCCGAGTCGGCGCCCGAGGTCCACAGTTTGCTGCCGTTGACCAAAAAGCCGTCGGCGTCTTCGCGCGCGGTGGTTTTCAGCACGGCCAGGTCGCTGCCGGCACTGGCTTCGGAGTAGCCGATGGCAAAGTTGATCTCGCCGGCGGCGATACCGGGCAGGAATTTTTCTTTTTGCAGCGCCGAGCCGTGGGCCATGAGGGCCGGGCCAACGGTGCTGATGGTCACGAACGGCAGCGGTGCGCCAGCGATGTTGGCTTCTTCGAAGAAGATCAATTGCTCGGTGGCCGCGTAACCCTGGCCGCCATAGGCCTTCGGCCAGCCAACCGCCAGCCAGCCGTCACGGCCAATCTGGGCGATGGTGCGGCGAAACAGCTCGCCGCCTTCGGTGCCGCGCATCTGCTGGCGAAGCTCGGGGGTCATCAGGTTCTGGAAATAGTCCCGGACCTTTAGCCTCAGGGCATGCTGTTCGGGGGTGAGATCGACGAACATGGGACGCTCCTTATACCGCGCCGAGAATCAGGCCGCTGGTAGGCACGCCGGTTCCGGCGGTCACCAACACGTTTTCGACACTGTCCACCTGGTTGGCCGCCGTACCCCGAACCTGGCGCACGGCTTCGGCGATGCCATTCATGCCGTGGATGTAGGCTTCGCCCAACTGCCCGCCGTGGGTGTTGATTGGCAGTTTGCCGCCACGGGCGTGGTGCCCGGCACGGATGAATTCCTTGGCTTCACCGCGCCTTGCAAAGCCGAATTCTTCCAGTTGCGGCAGTACGAATGGCGTGAAGTGGTCGTAGATCACGGCAGTCTGCAACGCCTCCGGGCCCAGGCCCGACTGGCTGTAGAGCTCTTTGGCGACCACACCCATTTCCGGCAGCCCGGTGATGTTGTCGCGGTAGTAGGAGGTCATCACTTGTTGCCCCGCGCTGATGCCCTGGGAGCCGGCCTTGATGATCACGGGCTTTTGCTTGAGGTCTCTGGCCCGCTCGGCCGAGGTGATTACCATGGCCACCGCGCCATCGGACTCCTGGCAACAGTCCAGCAGGTGCAACGGCTCGCAGATCCAGCGCGAGGCCTGGTGTTCTTCAAGGGTGATGGGCTTGCCGTAGAAAAATGCCTGGGGGTTGGTGGCGGCAAAATCGCGCACTGCCACCGCCACCCGGCCAAAGTCCTCGGAGGTAGCACCGTAGGTGTGCATGTAGCGCTGGGCAAACATGCCGACCCAGGCCGCCGGGGTGTGAAAGCCGTGCGGCATGTACCAGCCGTAGTTCACGTTCTCGAAGGTCGGCGTCGAGGCAAAGCCATAGCTGCCGGTACCGAAGCGGTACCAGGAGCGTTCGTTCATCGCCCGATAGACCACCACCACCTTGGCCACCCCGGTGGCCACCGCCATCGCCGCATGCATCACCGGCCCGCAGGCGGCGCCGCCACCGTGGGGCACCTGGGAGAAGAACTTGACGTCTTTGCAGCCCAGCAGGCGGGCAATTTCGTACTCCGGTACCTTATCGACCGAATAGGAACTGAAACCCTCCACTTCGCCAGGGTCAATTCCGGCGTCCTCGAGCGCTGCCAGGGTCGCTTCCATGGCCAGGCGCAGTTCGGTGCGCCCGGAATTCTTGGAAAACTCGGTCGCGCCCAGCCCTGCAATGGCAGCGCGCCCGGAAATCGACGAATTCGTCATCTGTGTTGTCTCCCGCGGATCAAGGCAGAACCAGCGCGACCGTGCCGGTCACGTGATTGCCCATGGAGTTTTTGCCCTTGAGGGTCACTTCCAGGCTGCGCGTAGCCGCATCCTGATGGGTCACTTCGCCGCTGAGGGTCATGCTGTCGCCGGGGTAGTTTGGCGCGCCCAGTTTTATTTTCAGCGTACGGAACTGAACCTGCGGGCCGCTCCACTGCTCGATGAAGCGTTGCACCAGGCCGTTGGTGGTCAGGATGTTCATGAAGATATGGGGCGAACCCAGCTCGCGCGCCGCGTCCAGGTCATGGTGACCGGGAAAGTAGTCGCGTGTGGCTATCGCCCCACCGGCAATCAGGCCAACCGTGATCGGGATCGTCAGCTCGGGCAGTTGCTCGCCAGGGCGCACGTCTTCAAAGCGCTTGGTGTTCATCGAGGTCATATTTCCATCCCAAGGTAGTGTTATCGCTCAACCAGTCGCCCAGACGCTCCAGGATCATCGACGACCCTCCCAATGCGCTGCTCAGGGCGCGGCTCCAGTAGAGAAAGCGATGGATCGGGTACGTCAGGTCGACGCCGATGCCGCCATGCACATGCTGTGCGGTGTGGCCGATGCGGTGCCCGGCTTCGCACGCCAGGTACGCGGTGGCCAAGGCCTGCGAAGGGGCCGGCAGACCGGCGTCGAGGCGGTAGCACAATTGCCACAGGGCACTGCGCAACACCTCCAGGTGCACATGGGTGTCGGCCATGCTCATTTGCACGGCCTGGAAGCTCCCGATACAGCGGCCGAATTGCTGACGCTCGCTGACATAGGCGACGGTGCGGTGCACCTGCTCGGCGCTGACGCCCAACTGCAAGGCCGCCAGGGAGGCAATTGCACGCGGTGCCAGCCAATCCAGGGCCGCGGCGGGCAGCACCTGCAGATTGTTCAGGGTGACGCCGCTGAAGCTGAGGTCAGCAATGGCTTCGCCGTGGGTCATGACCCCCGCTACCCGGCTGATGCCCGACTGTCCAAGGTCTACCAGAACCAGCCGTGGCTGCCCCATCACCCGGGCCAGTACCAGCGCTGCCACCGACTGCTCGGCCAACGCGAGTGCCGCAACCCGGCCATCGAGGCGCCACCCGCCCTCTTCGGCGCTGGCCTCGAGCTCGATGCCGCGCACCGTGTTCAGGCCATCGAGGCTCAGGGTCAGCAAGCCTGAGCCCGCCACAGCCTGTTCCACCCATGGTGCCAGGGCCTTGTCGCCGAACTCGGCGAGGGTGGTCGCGGCCAATTGGTGACGCCACAACGGCACTTGCGCCAGGGCACCGCCCTGGGCATCGAGGATCTGCACCAGCTCGGTCATGCCCAGCCCGCTGCCACCAGCAGCTTCGGGGATAGCCAGGGCATGCAGGCCGGTTTGTACGCAGCTGTGCCACAGGTCTTGCATATAGGCTTGCCCGCAGAGGTCCCAGTCACGCAGGCGCTCGTCGGTGCAGTAGTCGCTCATCAGGCTGCCCGCCATTTCGGCGATGGCACGCTGCTCTTCGCTGAGTTCAAAATCCATGGTGCCCCCTACTGTGCCGATGGACGGAACATCGGCAGCGCCAGGTCGTCGTCGAAGGTCTGAAACTCGACCTCCACACGCTGGTCAATGCTGATGTCTTCACGTTTGACGCCAACCAGGCCGGCGATCAGGCGTACGCCCTCGTCCAGTTCGATCAGACCGATCGGGTTGGGATGATCGAACGGTGCCACCTGCGGGTAGTGCATCACTACGAAGGAGTACAACCGGCCCTTGCCGCTGGCCTGCTGGGTATCCCAGTCGAAGCCATGGCACTCGATGCACACCGGTGCCGGCGGATGGCGCAAGGTGCGGCACTGCGTACAGCGCTGGATCAACAGCTTGCCTTCCTTGCAGCCGTCCCAGAAAAACCGCGTGTCGTCGCTGACGCCGGGCGCCGGACGCTTCGCCTGCGCCGGCTCGGCCACGGCCTGGGGCTGCCCCTGGACCTTGTGCGCGTTGGCCGGGCGGAACTTGAACACCCGGAACAACAGCTCGCCGACTTTTTCGTCGCCCGTGGCCTGCTGCGAGAAGTAGCTCATGACCAGGGTGACAAAAAAGCCAGTGCCAAGGCCGGTGGTCTTTTCCTCGCCGACCGAGTCCAGGCGGGTGGTGTAGTAGAGCTTTTCGCCCAGGCGCAGGTTGCGCTCGAAGGTCAGCTCAGAGTTCACCGCCACCACCGACGGGTAGCCATAGCTTTCAATCACACCGAGCACTTCATAGGGGTTTTCGGTGGTCGAGCCTGGTGCGTAGTTATTGATGTGAAAGCCTTCCATGCACCAGATCTGCAGCATGGGTGGCGGCGCGATGATGCCGTCATTGCTGCTGTTGGCAGCTGCCACAGGGTCGGTGTAGAGCGGGTTTTCAAGGCCGATGACTTCGCACCACTGGCGAATCATTGGCGCGTTGACATCGTCCCAGGCGTTTACACGGCCGTATTGGCGCCCAACCAGGGCGCGCACTTTGGATAGCAATTCTGGATCAGCCAAGTTCGTCTCCTGCGTGTTCAAAGCGGCGCCCGCAACGCAACGCCGACGTGGGTCGATCAGTGCGGGGTAGCCTGCGCCGCACCGAGATAAGCCGGGCGTTCACCACCGCCATGCAGCAACAGGTTGCAACCGCTGGCGTAAGTGGCCAGCGGTGAAGCGATATAGAGGCAGGCGTTGCCGATGTCCTCGGGCACCGCCATGCGCCCGGCCGGGATACCGGCGCTGACCGCAGCGATGCCTTGCGCGTCGCCATAGTGCAGATGGGCAAGCTCGGTGCGCACCAGGCCTGGGCTTACCGCCACCACCCGCACCTTTGGCGCCCACTCCGCCGCCAGCGACTGCACCAGGGCCAGCACGCCGGCCTTGGCCGCGCCGTACGCCGCTGTGCCGGGCGAGGCACGCAGGCCGCTGATGCTGCCAATAAACACGATGCAACCGCCGTCGGCCTGGGCCTGCATCAGCAGGTTGGCTTGCTGGGCGACATTGAGCGGTGCAATCAGGTTGAGGCGGATAATCCCCTCATGAAAACGCGGCGAGGCGCTAGCGGCGTCGGCCGAGGGGCTGCCGCCCGCGTTGTTGACCAGCACATCGAGGCGGCCGTATTTGCTGCGGATGCTCTCAAACAGGCCTTGCAAGGAGGCCTGGTCGCGCACGTCGGCGGCGATGAAGTCCGCCTGGCCCTGAGCCACGCTCGGCAATTGCTCAGGCAGGTTGCGCCCACACACGATCACTTTGGCCCCGGCGGCCAGATAGCTGCGGGCAATGCCAGCGCCAATGCCTTTGGTACCGCCGGTGACCAGTACCACCTTGCCGTTGTAATCCAGTCCCGAGTGACCACTCATGGCACGCTCCTCATGCTTGTGTTGAGGGCCACTCTAGGGACAAAACTGCTCGACCACGTCGTCTGAACGGACGATGAAGCGTGGCGCCGCGCTGGCAACAATCCGCGCAATGGCGCCCGCTCTGCGGTGCCTACTGCCAGAGGTTGATCATGTCCGATTCAGTTACCGCGTCGGTGCTGCTGGAGTACCCGGCCCCAGGTGTCGCCCTGGTGCGGCTCAACCGCCCGCACGCCACCAATGCCCTGAGCCTGGAGCTACAGGCGCTGCTGTCGCACTACTTCATTGAGCTGGGGAGCAATGCTGATGTGCGCTGCATTCTGCTGACCGGCGGCGACAAGGTGTTCGCCGCCGGGGGCGATATCAACAGCCTGGCCGGGGTGGGTCCCATTGATATCTATCAGCGCCACACCGAGCGGGTCTGGGCGCCGATCCAGCACTGCCCCAAACCTGTGATCGCGGCGGTATGCGGTTACGCCTATGGCGGTGGCTGCGAGCTGGCGATGCTCGCCGATATCATTGTTGCCGGGCAGAGTGCACGCTTCTGCCAGCCGGAAATCAAGATCGGGATCATGCCCGGGATTGGCGGCACCCAGCGGTTGGTGCGGGCGGTCGGCAAGGCCAAGGCAATGCGGATGGCGCTGACCGGCCAGCCGATCACGGCTGAAGAGGCCTGGATTGCGGGGCTGGTCAGTGAGGTGGTGGCCGATGATCAGGTGCTCGCCCACGGCTTGAAATTGGCGCAGATGGTTGCGGCAATGCCGCCGTTGGCTGCCGAGCAGATCAAAGAGGTGATTCTTGCGGGGATGGATGCACCGCTGGAAGCGGGTTTGGCGCTGGAGCGCAAGGCCAATGCGTTGTTGTTTGCCTCACGTGACCAGAAGGAAGGCATGCAGGCATTCATTGATAAGCGGCCTGCCCGGTTTGAAGGGCACTGATGGGGCCGGCCCAGCACCACGGAACGCTCCAGGGGCCCTACGCTGCACTCCGGGCCCCCTCTCTGCTACGTCGCTACGCGATATTCCTACGGCCTGCGGGGTTGATCAATGGGGGCCTCATCGCCAGGCCAGCCCGCCCTCGCCCTGCAGAACCGCCGCACGCAGCTCAGGTTTGACCACCTTGTTCGAGGCATTCACCGGCAACGCTTCAAAGAACCGAACCTGTCGCGGCACTTTGTAGTTGGCCATCCGCTCTCTGGCCCAGGCGATCAGAGACGGCTCATCCAGGTGCTGGCCTGCACGCAATACCACGCAGGCACACCCCACCTCCCCCATGCGCTCATCCGCAACGCCGATCACCGCCACCTGCGCGATGGCCGGATGCTCGATCAAACCCGCCTCGATCTCTGCCGGATAGCAGTTGAAGCCGCCGACAATGAACATATCCTTGAGGCGGTCGGTAATTTGCAGGTTGCCATGCACATCCAGATTGCCGATGTCGCCCGTGTGTAGCCAGCCCTCGGCATCAATGGCCTGCGCCGTCGCTTGCGGGTCATTGAAATACCCCTGCATCACATGAAAACCGCGCAGGCAGATTTCTCCTGACACGCCCGTGGCCACCGGTTGATTATCTGCCGAACGAATGCACACTTCAGTGCCATCGATGGCCCGGCCGCTGGTGCCGGCAACGATGTCGGCAGGGTCATCCGGGTTGCAGATGGTCGCCAGGCCGCCACACTCAGTCAGCCCATAGGCGGTGGTCACCACGTCGACTCCGAGCTCCCGCCGCATGCGCTCGATCAGCACCGGCGGGATCGTCGATGAACCAGTCACAGCGATGCGCAAGCTGGATAGATCAGTCTGGGCCAGGCGCGGGTGGGCCAGCATCGACAAGTACAGCGTGGGCGGCCCTGGCAGCACGCTGATGCGCTCGGCGGCAATGCGCTGGAACACCGCTTCGGCATCGAACACCGCATGCGGCAGGATAGTCGCGCCAGCCAGCATGCAGGTTAGCCAACCGGCCTTGTAGCCAAAGGCATGAAAAAACGGGTTGATGATCAGGTAACGATCACCCGGCTGCAGGCCAATGACCCGCACATATTCGTTGTATGCCCGCAGGTTCTGCCCATGGGCACTCATCACACCCTTGGGTTTGCCGGTGGTGCCGGAGGTAAACAGCAAGTCGGACAAGTCCCGCGGGCCCACCGCCACCGCACGCTGGCGGGCTTGCAGCTCACTGACAGACTCGCCCCTGGCGAGAAAACTGGCCCAATCCAGGTCGCTGGCCGCCTGAGGCGGCTGTGTACCGAACACCACCAGCTGTTCCAGGCTGGCCGGACGTAGCGGCGCCAGCATGGCCGGGTAGTCCAGCCCCAGAAATACCCCTTGCGTCAACAGCACCCGCGCCTGGCTGCGCGCCAGAATATCGGCCGCCTCGGCGCCTTTCATGCGGGTATTGATCGGTACCAGCACAGCCCCCGCGCAATGCACGCCCAAGGCGGCGATCACCCAGTCGCGGCAATTGGGTGCCCAGATCGCCACGCGGTCGCCCGCCTTGATCCCCAGTGCCATCAGGCTGCGGCAGACACCCAGTGCCAACCCGGGCAAATCCCGGTAATCGGTCGCAATGCCGTCTTCCTCGATCGCTGCCCGACCGGCAAAGCGTTCAGCACTGGCGAACAACAAAGCAGGAATCGACAAAGGCAACAGGTTCCAGGCATGCACGCTGCCCGGTAATGCTGAACATGCAGTCATAGTGACAAACTCGCCATCGGGTTATTCGGGAAAGAGCACCCGCAGGTGCTCGCTGCGGGCCAGGGACTGGCAAGCCAGCGTCCAGCCCTGGTCTATCTCCTGCTGGTCAAGGGCATCGTTGCGCAACATCTGCACCTCACCCCGTTCGACCGTGCACATGCAGGTTGCACAGGAGCCGACCAGACAAGAACTTGGCGGGCTCAGGCCGGCCCGGCGCATGGCGTTAAGCAGGGTTTCACCTTCGGCGCAGGGCACCTCGAACTCTTCACCGTCCAGGCGCACCGAAAGCTGGCTGCTCGGGCGGCGGGTATCGACAGCTGCCGGCACTGCGACTTCGCCCTCTTCGGGCAGCGAGACAAAGCGCTCGACATGGACCTGCGCACTCGGCATGCCTAACGTCTGCAGGGCAGCGACGGCAGCATCCATGAACGGTCCGGGGCCGCAGATGAACGCCTCGGCACTCGCGAACGGGCGCGCCAGTTCGGCCAACTGGCTCACCGACGCAATGCCCTGCACCGAGTCGAGCCAGTGGATCACTTGCAGGCGCTGTGGGTGCGCCCTGGCCAGGGCCTTGAGCGAGTCACGGAATATCACCGACGCTTCGTCGCGGTTGGCGTAGATCAGCAGAATACGCCCAGTGCCCGCCAACAGCGCCGAGCGCAGGATGGACAGCACCGGGGTGATGCCACTGCCGCCGCCGAACAGCAGCAGGTCGGTGTCCAGCTGGCGCGGCACAAACACCCCGGCCGGCGCCAGCACCTGCAAGGTATCGCCCGCCTGCACGGCGTCACAGAGCCAGTTCGAGGCGCGCCCATCGCGCACCCGCTTGATCGTGACCCGCAATGGCTCATCGAGCAGTGGCGTGCTCGACAGAGAGTAACAACGCGGCAACCACCCCCCCTGGTGAGGCACACGCAAGGTCAGGAATTGCCCTGGTCGATAGCGCAAGCGCTCGGCAAGCGCTTCTGGCACCTCGAACTCCAGGGAGCGGCTGTCGGCAGTCTCTTCAATCACGCGGGTTACACGTACTGACAGGTAATCCAGGCTCATATCAATTGCTCGCTGGGTTCGATTTCGATGTCAGCCGTGGCCGCCGTCAACGACCGTCCGGCACGTCGCCCGGAAAACACACAATCGGCCAGCGACAGGCCGCTGACGTACAAATGGCAGGGAATGCCGATGGCGGTACGGCCGGCGGCGTACAAACCGGGTATTGGCAGGCCTTCAGGGCCCAGCACCGCGCCGCTGTCTTCATTGACCTTGAGGCCGCCCAGGGTCAACGCCCCAAGGGGGAACAAGGGGTTGCTGACAGAGATGTCACAGGCATAGTAAGGGCCCTGGTCGAGTACCTGACGGCTGCTTTGCGACTTGCCAAAGGCATCCTCGGCGTCCCCCCGGGCAGCTGTGTTGTAGGCTTGCAATGCGCTGCGCAATACATCCGCGCGCATGCCCGTGGCCTGGGCCAACTGCTCGATGCTCTGGCCTTTGCGCACACCGCGCAGCATCAGCAGCAATGCCGGCAAGCTCTGGAACCACCAGTAACCGTCGAACAGCGCTTGCTTGATCGACTGCTTGCGCAGGCGTGCGTCCAGCACCAGCCAGGCCTTGCCGCCCTGCTCTTCACACAGGGGCTGGCCCAGGGTGGCGCCGTAGACTTCTTCGTTGACGAAGCGCTGCCCGAGGGTGTTGACCACAATGCCCTTGGGCCAGCACAACGGTGGGTTGATAAAGCGCCAGGCCGACACCCGCTGCAGTCGGTCGCTGACCCCACCGACACTCACGCCCAGGCGTACGCCACTGCCATCGCAGCCGGTCGCGCCGACTTTGAAGTTGCGGCGAAACTTGGGGGCATGCTCGCTGACCATCTCGCGGTTGAAGATGAAGCCACCGGTGCTCAGCACTACGCCACGCCGGGCGCGTACCAGCCGCGGCCGGGCAAAGTCGAGTTCCAGCTGGTGCACGCGTTTGCGCAAGGTATCGCAGTAGCGCGGGGCAAAGTTCTGCAGCCGTTCGGCACGCGCAGCCAATTTGGCATGCAACCGAGCCTGGGCACTGCCGGCCGGCAGGCACCACAGTTCCACGCCGACGACCCTGCCCGTGTGATCCCTCACCAGACGCCGGGCAGCGGACTGAACTTGCGGCCGCACACCGTTGCGCAGGCAAGCCGCCTTCAGCTGCGCGTACAGCACCGCGCCACATTGGCCCCTGCCTACCGTGCGATGGCCACGCGGGGCCGGCGGCAACTCGCTTCGGTGCGACGGCACCAGCTCATTGCCGGAGTAATACAGAAACTGGCCATCGGCTGGATACGAGGTTTTGCCACCGGGCGGCATGCTGTGGGCATAGGGCACGCCATGCCCCTCCAGCCAGGCCAGGTTGCTGGCACTGTCCTGGCAAAACCGCCGCAAGGTAGCATCGTCGACCACACCCTGGGTTTCGTGCTTGAGATAGGCGAACATCGCTTCGGGCGTGTCGCTGAACCCAGCGGCCTGCTGCTGGCGGGTGCCACCGCCGGCGTAAACCACGCCACCGCTTTTGGCACTGGCACCGCCGCCGGTAAAACGGTCGGCGACCAGCACGTCAGCACCCTGGGCGCGGGCCTCAAGGGCGGCGCAGGCACCGGCCGCCCCCCAGCCGATCACCAGCACATCACAGTGGTCATCCCAGAGCATGGCGTCGGCATCGGCCACCTGCAATGCCGGCTGGATATCGGTACATGTCGATTTGACAGCGGCTGGCATGGCAATTCCTCAACGGTTGGCAGCAATGTGATAGGCCGCGATATAGCCGAACGTCATGGCCGGCCCCAGGGTGCCGCCCGCACCGGGATAGCTGGTGCCCATGACCGACGCCGAGCAGTTGCCAATGGCATATAGGCCAGGAATGACCTCGCCGTCCTGGCTCACAACCTGGGCGTGTTCGTTGGTCAATAGCCCACCTTTGGTGCCGATATCGCCAGCGTCCAGGCGCATCGCGTAGTACGGCCCCTTGCTCAGGGGCGCCAGGCACGGGTTGGGTTTGACGTTGCTGTCGCCGTAATAACGGTCGAACACGTTACCGCCACGGCCGAAGTCGGCATCGACGCCGCTGCGGGCGTAGGCGTTCATCTTCTGCACGGTCTGCTCGAGCCCTGCGCGGTCGACGCCGATCTGCGCCGCCAGCGCCGCCAGGCTGTCAGCCTTGAAATACAAGGTATTGAGCCATTCCTTGCGCAGTCGGCTGTCGGGCATGACCTGGGCCGGCATCAACGGCCCCATGGCGTAGTTGAAGCGAAAATGGCCGTCGAAGATCACCCAGGATGGGATCGACTTGCCGCCGGTGTGCTGGTTGTCGCGGTACATGGCGTCGACAAATTCCAGGTACGGCGCTGCCTCATTGACAAAGCGCCGGCCCAGGCTGTTGACCACGATGGCACCAGGGAACGCCCGCTCGGCAAATATCCCACGGGGTTTTTCTTCGCCGGGCACGGTAATGGTCGGCGCCCACCAGGCCCAATCCATCAGGGCGGTCGCCGCACCCAGTTCGATACCGGCTTGCAACGCAGCACCGGTGTTGTTGCCCGGTGGCGTGGCGCTCCAGTCACGCAGGGTGGGCTGTGGTAGGTAGCGCTCGCGCAAAGCCTGGTTCTGTTCAAACCCCCCGGAGCCGAAGATCACCGCATGGCGGGCATGCAGCTGCAGCGTCTGCCCGTCACGACAAACCTGCATGCCAATGACCCGGCCGTTATCGGTGATCAGGTTCTGAAAGTCGGTGTTCAACCACAGTGGGATGTTGCGGTCCATCAACGAGCGGCGTAGCGACGCAACCAGCGCACTGCCCAAGGCCGCGCGGCGGTCGCGCCGGCTTTTGCGGCGCCATTTGAAGTCGAGCTTGTAGCGCAGCATCAGGCCGAGAATCAGCAGGCGCCAGCCAAAGGAGCGCGACATGGCCTTGTGCGCGTGCCGGGCGGTCCAGGCGATGCGCCCCATCAGCAGTGTCGAGGGTGACGGTGTGCGCAGGTTGGCCAGTTCATCACCGAGCAGGCTGGTATCGAACAGTTCCGGGTCGAGGGTGCGCCCCCCGGCCAGCGAGCCTGGCAGTTGCGGATAGTAGTCCGGGTACTTCGCCGCCACGGCGTAACGCACATGGCTGTTGTCCACCAGGGCCCGGATCATCTGCGGCGCGTGCTTGACGTAGGCACGCAAGCGCTTGTCATCGCCATGCTCACCGGTGGCAGCTTTGAGGTACTGCAGGGCCAGCTCCACACTGTCGCCACCGCCTTTGGCGGCAAAGTAGTGGTTATTGGGAATCCAGATGCCGCCGCCGGAGATCGCCGACGTACCGCCGAACTTGTCGCTTTTCTCGACAACCAGTACCGATAGACCCTGCTCGGCAGCAAACAGCGCCGAGGTCATCGCACCGGCACCGGAGCCGACGACGATCACGTCGTAGTGTGAAACAGGCTGAGCTTTAGCTGTCATTGTTGTTGTGCCTTGGCTGTGATCGGAAATTTCCCGGCGTGCCGGCCAGGGGTGCGCATACCCGGGCCTGCAGCTAGGCCCGGGCACGGCTCATACGTAAGGATCAGGGTTGGGCAGGCCCAGTTGCACGGCGCCAAGGCTGCGGCTGAAGGCCATGTAGTTGTTGGCGATATGCCCACGTGCCTGGTGCAGGTCGCGGAACAGGCGCGCCACGGGGTTGGTGTTATAAAGCCCGGAAGCGGCCATGCAGCGCAGCAGTTCGTTGACCTTCTCGGCGCAGATATTGGTGACATAGGAGGATTGGTAGCGGTACAGCAGACGGGTTTCCACATCCGGGTACTCACCCGCTTCGGCCAGCGCCATCAGGTGCGCGTAGTTCCGCTCCAGTACCAGCCGCAGGCTGTCGACGATGATCGTCGCCTCGGCAACGGTGGTTTGCGCCACCGGGTCATCGGCGGTTTTCATGCCGTGCTTGCCGATGTGCGCAGCGGCATTGGCACGAAATTCGTTGATCGCCCCCTGCAAGGCACCGATGGCCGATGAGGACACAGCGCGCGTGAACACCTGGGCGAAAGGAATGGCATAAATCGGATTGGTGTTCACCAGGCGTCCTGGCGTCGCGTCCAGCGTGCAGTTATTGGTGCGTTGCACGCGGTGTGCCGGCACGAAGGCATCTTCGACCACAATGTCGTGGCTGCCGGTGCCGCGCAGGCCCAGCACGTCCCAGTTGTGCTCGATACGGTAGTCGCTGCGCGGGATCAGGAAGGTGCCGTGCTCCGCTGCACGGTCGCCATCGGCGGGCAGCACCCCGCCAAGGAAGCACCATTGGCAGTGTTCGCTGCCGCTGGAAAAGCCCCAGCGACCACTGATGCGATAACCGCCTTCGACCACGGTTACCTTGGCCACGGGCATGTAGGTGGACGAGATCAGGGTGGTATGGTCCTGGCCCCATACATCGCGCTGGGCCTCGATCGGGTAGCGCGCCAGCTGCCAGGGGTGTACGCCCATCACGCCATAAATCCACGCTGTGGACATGCAGCCCTCGGCGAGGATCATCTGGATTTCGAAAAACGTCCGCGGATCGACCTCGTAGCCGCCAAACGCACGTGGTTGCAAGGCCCGCAACAAGCCGGCCTGTTGCAATTCGAAGATGGTTTCGTCCGGTACCCGGAACTCGCGGTCAGCGCGCGCGGTGCGGCTTTTGAGGGCGGGCACCAGGCGCCGGGCGTGTTCAAGCAGTTCGATTTCTTCCGGCGTTCTTACTCGCATGCTGTCCATCCGTTCGTTCTCCCAATCTCGTTGCGCGGTTGCGCGAGTCTTGGTTGATGATCGAATGCAGCAGGCGAATATTCATCGTCAAAGCGGACTAGGGAAACACGGTACGGCGCCGTCCCTGGCGCCTTTCAGGCTCAGATCGCGGCGCGCCTGGCGGCCCACGGGCGGTCCTGCTCCAGCTGCGAGGCCAGGCGCAGCAGCACGTCTTCCCCGCCCAGGCGAGCGGTGAACATCATGCCCACTGGCAGGCCGCTGTCACTCATGCCCAACGGCAAGGAAATAGCCGGCTGGCCGCTGACGTTGGCCAGCACGGTAAACGCGGCACTGCCCATGGCCTTGCGGGCGTAACTTTCGTAAGGCTGGTTGAGCGAGAGCTCGCCCAGGGCCGGCGTCAGGCTGGCGGTGACCGGCGAAAGGATCACATCAAAGCGCTCGAACTGCTGTTCCATGGCCATGCTGATGTCTTCGAACGCATGCCGGGCACGCACTACCCCCTCACCCGTGGCTTTCGCTGCACGCTCCAGCACACCAAAGGTGATGCTTTCCAGATCCTGCGGCCCCAACGCGCGGCCCAGGGCTTTCTCCCGGTCATTGACCGTGACCAGCAAGGAGTTGCCGATGGCAACGCCGTGGGCGCCGAACAGCTGCTGGGCCTGAATCGGCAAGCGCAGTTCTTCCACTTCGTGGCCAAGGCCCAGCAGTTGCTTGATGGTGTCCTCCAGAACCTTGGCAATCGCCGGGTCCAGCGGTGCCCCGGTCAGCGATTCCCGCACCAGTGCAACCCGTAAACGGCCCGGGTCACGGCCCAGCTCCTCGACGTAGGGACGTACCAGCGGTGAGCTCCAGTACGGGCTCCCTGGTTCGTGACCCTGACCGGCATCAAGAAACAACGCGGTATCGCGCACGCTGTGCGAGACCATGTTGGCGACACTGGCGCCAAACGAGCCTTCCAGGCGGGCCGGCCCGCTCGGCGTGCGGTAGCGTGTCGGCTTGAGGCCGACCAGCCCGCAGTAGGACGCCGGGATCCGGATCGAGCCGCCACCGTCGGTGGCATGGGCGACCGGGACGATACCGGCGGCAACCGCCGCGGCGGAACCACCGGACGAACCACCCGAGCTCAACGCCAGATTCCAGGGGTTGCGGGTCTGCCCCCATGCCAACGACTCGGTGGTGGTGGTCAGGCCGAACTCCGGGCTGGTGGCTTTACCAAAAGGCACTGCCCCGGCGGATTCATAACGGCGGATCAAGGTGCTGGTAACGCTCGAAGGGGGCGCGTCCTTGAACAGCCGGCTGCCGTTGCTGGTGGTCGTGCCCTGCAAGTAGGTGTTGAGGTCCTTGAGCAGGATCGGCACGCCCGCCAGCGAGCCCTGGGTCAGGGTGCCGGCCTTCTGCCTGGCCGCCAGCAACGCGCGGGCATAATCGTCATGGCGCATGTTGACTGCGTTGATCTTCGGGTTGACCAGGTCACAACGGGCGAATGCTGCGCCGAGCAAGTCTTCGGCACTGAAGTGGCCGGCCTGCAAGCCCTTGGCCATGGCCCAGGCATCCAGGCCCAGGTAATCGCTGGCCGACAAGCCGCCTGCGGCCCGGGCATCGGCAAAGCGCCCCAGTAGCCCGACGCCCAGCGCCACCGCGCCGGCCTTGAGCACCTGCCGGCGCGGCCATCCGTCAGCGGCGTCGGCACCCGCTGGGGCAAGCGTGTCGGCCAGTGGCAATGCGTTTTTTTCCATGTGCAGAATTCCGTTTTTTATTGTGTCTGTTCGATTCGCTCAGCGCGCCGGTTTCCCCGATCAGTCCGGGGTGATCTGCGCTTTCATCGCGGCCAGGAAGTGTTCGCTGTAAGGCGGTAGCAGGCCCCATTCACCGCGCGGATCATGCTCGGGCGCCTTGAGTACTGTGCGCAGGTGGCTGAACTCGATAAAGCCTTCGCGACCGTGGTAGTGGCCCATGCCTGACCCGCCAACCCCACCGAACGGGGCATCATGCAAGGCGGCATGCATCATCACATCGTTGAGGGTGACACCGCCGGACAATGTGTGCTCCAGCACCTGGCGCTGCTCCTTGGCGTCGCTGCCAAAGTAGTAAAGGGCCAAAGGCCGCGGGCGGGCGTTGATCTGAGCGATGACCTGATCAACCTCATCAAAAGGCAGAACCACCATTGCCGGGCCGAAGATTTCTTCATGCAGAATCAGGCTGCCTTGCGGCGGGTCGATCACCAGTTGCAGCGGTCGGCGGCGGTTTTGCTCATCAGCCGCTTGCGCGTAGGGCAGGCTCACTACCCGGGCACCGGCTTGAAGCGCCTGCTGAACCAGGTTTTCAACACGGGACAGGTGTTGGGCATTGACCACCGCGACCACGTCCGGGTTGTCGCTCACCTCAGGGATGAACTGGCGGTAAGCGCTGGCAAAGGCCTCAAGAAAGGTTTCCAGCTGCTCGCGTGGCACGTAGACCAGGTCCGGGTTGATGCAGACCTGGCCACTGTTGGTGGTCTTGGAAAGCGCAATACGAAACGCTGCGGTGCCCAGGTCGGCGCTGCGGGCGACGATGACCGGCGACTTTCCGCCCAGTTCCAGCGTCAACGGCACCAGGTGTTCGGCCGCGTTACGCATCACGGACCTGGCCACCGCGGTACTGCCGGTAAACACCAGGTGGTCGAACGGCTGTGCGGTGAAGGCCTGGGCCAGGTCCGCGCCACCGGTGACCACAGCCACTTCGAGCGGATCGAACGCCTCGGCAAACAGCTTCGCCACCAGCGCAGCAGTGCGTGGCACCACCTCCGAAGGCTTGAGGATCGCCCGGTTACCCGCCGCCAACGCCGAACCCAGGGGGCTGAGCAAGGTATACAGGGGGGCGTTCCAGGTGCCCAGAATGCCCACCGTACCCTTGGGCTGATACATCACCCAGGCCTCGGCGCCCAGCTGATCGTAAGGGCTGAAGACGGGCCGCGGCTCATCCTGCATCCATCCTTCGAGGTGGTCGCGCGCGTGCTTGAGGGACCCGAGCGAACCCAGCACATCATTCATCAACGAAAAACCCTGGGGCCGGCCGCCAAAGTCCGCATCCATCGCCTCGGCCAGCGCTTCGTGGTGCGCCACCAGCATGTCGATCACCCGCTGGATCCGCGCGCGGCGGGCCACGGCAGTGACAGCCCCTTGAGCGTTGAACGCAGCCTTTTGTTCACGCAGCAAGGCCGACAGCATGTCGACGGAAGAATTTGCACAACTCATTGGTGCCTCCTCAACTGAACAAGGGCCAGCATGTCGCCTCTGTGCCCACCATGGCCGTCGTTGCACGACGCCCTGCCCCGCAAACTAGCCCCAGACCCCGGAGACCGCCTCGTCCAAGTGGACGATCGAGCCAAAAACGTTAGTCCGTTGAGACGATGCAAAGCCCCGTGACGCTGGGAATACTGCCAGCACGCACACTCATTCCATGAGGCCCATCATGGCAACGCCCGCCTGTTTCGACCCTCAAGCGTTTCGCGCCGCGCTCGGCACCTTTACCACGGGAGTGACCATCATCACTACCAAGGCCGAAGACGGCTCGCCCGTTGGCATCACGGCCAACAGCTTCAACTCGGTCTCGCTCAACCCACCTCTGGTGCTCTGGAGTCTGTCCAAGAATGCCCGCAGTCTGCCGGTGTTCAGCGGTGGTCGCCACTGGAACGTGCACGTTTTGTCGACGGAGCAGGAAACGCTGTCCGGCCGCTTTGCCCGCCAGGGTGAAGACAAGTTCTCCGAAATCCAGCTCGACACAGGTATCAGCGAGGCACCGCTGCTGCAAGACTGTACGGCGCGCTTCCAATGCCGCACAGCCTTCCAGTATGAAGGCGGCGACCATGTCATCTTCGTCGGCGAAGTGCTCGCTTTCGACCATAGCGACCGCGCGCCCCTGGCCTTCCAGAGTGGCCAGTACGCTCTGGCGATGCGCAAGCCGCGCAACGAACTGCGCCTGGCAACTACCCCGCCACCGCCCGAGTGCAGTTACACCGAAGACTTGCTCGGCTACCTGCTCGGGCGCTCGCACTACCAGATGCTGTTTGCACTGCGCCGCCTGCTGAAGAACCAGCAGCTCGATGAACACGCGTTCTTCATTCTCTCCACCCTGTGCATTCGGGACAACCTGACCCTGGACGAGATCAACGCCTTCGTCGGCTACACCGGCCATGTGGTCAGCGCCACCAGCATGCGCTTCCTGGAACGCCAGAACCTGGTCGCCCGTGAGCTTGATAATGAGCAGGTCCGCTATGTGCTCACAGCCGACGGGCGGGAGGCTTCGCTGCAGGAGGTGGCCCTGGCCAAAGCCGTCGAGGAGGATATCGCTGCCCGTCTTGGCGCCGGTGATAGCCAGGCACTCAAGGTGTTGCTCAAGCGCCTGATCGCCACCTCCGACCCGGGCTTGCCGGACCTGTGGGCGCCGCGCTAAGCACTGTGTCTTCCCTGAACCATTAGAACAATAAGGACAGCCATGAGCATTCTGCAACGCTTCAACCTCACTGGCAGTGTCGCCATTGTCACCGGCAGCGGCCGCGGCATCGGTCGCGCCATTGCCTTGGCCTACGCCGATGCTGGCGCTGATGTAGTCTGCAGCGCCCGTTCGCTGGCAGATGTCGAGGCCGTCGCCGAAGAGGTACGCAGCCGAGGGCGGCGCGCCCTGGCCCTGAGCTGCGATGTCACCGACAGCGAACAGCGCTGCGCCTTGGTCGCCAACGCCGCCGAACAGCTGGGGCGCATCACCCATCTGGTCAACAATGCCGGGGGCGGCGGCCCCAATGACCCGCTGAAGATGAGCCCGCAAGACTTCGAGCAGGTGTTGAGCTTCAACGTCAGCGCCGCCTATGCCCTTTCACAGCTCTGCGTACCCCTGATGCGCGACGCCGGGGGCGGCAACATCATCAACATTACCTCGGTCGCCGCCCGTTATGCCCAGCGCCATTTCAGCGCCTATGGCACCGCCAAGGCTGCCCTGACTCACCTGACGCGCCTGCTGGCACAAGAGTTTGCGCCGCAGATCCGGGTCAATGCGGTGGCGCCAGGGCCAATCCTGACCGACGCCCTGGCCGGGGTCATGCCCGATGCCATGCGCAAAACGATGGAAAGCAACACCCCGCTCAAATGCCTGGGGCAACCAGAGGACATCGCCGCCGCGGCCCTTTACCTGGCAAGCCCCGCCTCGGCCTGGGTCACCGGCAAGATCATCGATGTCGATGGCGGCGCCGATTCCAGTGTCTGGCCGGGTTGAGGCCTTTTTGCCGGGCGTGCCTGCAGCTGGCCCGGCCTGTTATCCACTTGCCACAGAGCGACCTCCCTATGGATGCGCAACTGATTGAAACACTGGGCGACGAGCTGTTCCATGCCCTGAACGCACGCCAGAGCCTGCCCCCGCTGACCCAACGTTACCCGGCCATCAGCCTTGCCGACGCCTACCAGATCTCCCGGCGATTTCTGGCGCGTCGCGAAGCGGTGGGCGAGCAAGTGATCGGCAAGAAAATCGGGGTGACCAGCCGCGCCGTGCAAGAAATGCTCGATGTGCATCAGCCCGATTTTGGTTTTCTAACCGACCGTATGCAGGTTGCCGATGGCAGCGACATCAGCTTTGCTGCCCACCATCTTGTGCAGCCACGGGCTGAAGGCGAGATTGCCTTTGTACTGGGCGAAGACCTGCAAGGTACCGATATCACCGCCAACGATGTGCTGGCGGCCAGCGAGTGGGTTATGCCGTGCTTCGAAATTGTCGACTCGCGTATCGAGAACTGGCAGATCCGCATTCAGGACACCGTTGCCGACAACGCTTCATGCGGTGTTTTCGCCCTGGGCCAGCAGCGCGTCGATCCGCGTGAACTGGACCTGGCCGAGGTCCAGTTGCACCTGTTCAAAAACGGCCTGCCGGTGGGCAGCGGCCTGGGCTCGGCGGTGCAAGGCCACCCCTGCGCCGCCGTGGCCTGGCTGGCCAACACCCTGGGCCGACTGGGCATCCCGTTTCGCAAGGGCGAAATCATTCTGTCCGGTGCCCTTGCGCCACTGGTACCGGTCGCACCGGGTGACTTCGTCAGCCTGTCGCTGAGCGGCATGGGCGAGATGCACCTGAACTTCGTGCCCTGAGCCTGCGGCCGTTCCTTCTTCTGATCGAGAACAATGCCATGAGTAAAAAGATAAAATGCGCCCTCATCGGGCCCGGCAACATCGGTACCGACCTGCTGTACAAGCTCAAGCGCAGTGAAGTACTGGAGCCCGTCTGGATGGTGGGTATCGACGCCACCTCCGAAGGCCTGGCCCGCGCCGCCGCGCTGGGCCTGAAGACCACCAGCGAGGGCGTCGACGGCCTGCTACCGCATGTAATGGAAGACGGCATCCAGATCGCCTTCGATGCTACCTCCGCGTATGTGCATGCCGAAAACAGCCGCAAGCTCAATGCCTTGGGTGTGCTGATGATCGACCTGACGCCAGCAGCCATCGGCCCCTACTGCGTGCCACCGGTCAATCTCAAGCACAACCTAGGCCTGGGCGCGATGAACGTCAACATGGTGACCTGTGGCGGCCAGGCGACCATCCCGCTGGTGGCCGCGGTGTCCAGCGTGCAGCCGGTGGCCTATGCCGAGATCATTGCCACGGCGGCCTCGAAATCGGTCGGCCCAGGCACACGCAAGAACATCGATGAATTCACCCGTACCACCGCTGCGGCCGTGGAACAGGTTGGCGGCGCAAAAAAGGGCAAGGCAATCATTATCGTCAACCCCGCCGAGCCGCCGCTGATCATGCGTGACACCGTGCACTGCCTGACCGAAACCGAGCCTGACCAGGCAGCCATCACCGCCGCGATTGCCGACATGATCAAGCAAGTCCAGCGCTATGTGCCCGGCTACAAGCTGGTCAACGGCCCGGTGTTCGACGGTAACCGGGTGTCGATTTTCATGGAAGTCGAAGGCCTGGGCGACTATCTGCCCAAATATGCCGGCAACCTCGACATCATGACCGCCGCCGCCGCGCGCACCGCCGAGATGTTTGCCGAAGCGATGCTCAAAGGCGAGCTGACCCTGCGTGCCAGCAGCCCACAACCTGCCATCGCCTAAGGAGCGCACCATGGACCTTCACGGCAAATCCATCACCGTCCACGACATGTGCCTGCGTGACGGCATGCACCCCAAACGCCACCAGATCACCCTGCAGCAAATGAAAGACATTGCCTGTGGCCTCGACGCCGCCGGTGTGCCGTTGATCGAGGTGACCCATGGCGATGGCCTGGGTGGCAGTTCGTTGAACTATGGTTTTCCGGCGCACAGCGACGAGGCGTATTTGTCGGCGGTCATCCCGCTGATGAAAAACGCCAAGGTCTCCGCACTGCTGCTACCGGGCATCGGCACGGTCGATCACCTGCAGATGGCCTACGAACTGGGCGTCAACACGATTCGCGTCGCCACTCACTGCACGGAAGCAGACGTGTCCGAACAGCACCTTGGCGCGGCCCGCAAGCTGGGCATGGACAGCGTCGGGTTCCTGATGATGGCCCATATGAACAGCCCGCAAGGCCTGGCCACCCAGGGCAAGCTGATGGAGAGCTACGGGGCCAATTGCATCTACATCACCGACTCGGCCGGCTACCTGCTGCCCCACGACGTCAGCGCGCGGGTCGCGGCGCTGCGTGCAGCGCTCAAGCCCGAGACTGAAATCGGCTTCCATGGCCATCACAACCTGTCGATGGGCGTATCCAACTCGATCGCGGCCATTGCCGCTGGCGCCACCCGTATCGATGCCGCGTGCGCAGGCTTGGGCGCGGGTGCTGGCAATACCCCCATGGAAGTGCTGGTGGCCGTCTGCGACCGCATGGGCATTGAAACTGGCGTGAGTGTGTTTGGTATCCAGGACGTTGCCGAGGACCTGGTGGTGCCGATCATGGACTTCCCGATCCGCAGCGATCGCGATGCCCTGACCATGGGCTATGCGGGTGTCTACGGCTCGTTCCTGCTGTTTGCCAAGCGCGCTGAAAAAAAGTACGGCGTCCCGGCGCGGGAAATTCTTGTCGAAATGGGCCGGCGCGGCATGGTCGGCGGCCAGGAAGACATGATCGAAGACACCGCGATGACCCTGGCCAAGCAACGCCAAGCCAGCGCCTGACCGCTTCACGGGGCCCAGGCACAGCTTGGGCCATTGCCCATCTCTGCGGTTTGACCGGGAGTCATCCATGAGCAGTACGCACCCTCAACCCATCGGCTGGCGCAGCCATGGTCTGCTGTTTGTGCTCGCGATGATGTACGCCGACAACTTTGTCGGGCGGCAGATCATTGCCGTGATGATCGAACCGCTCAAACAAGAGTTCGGTGCCAGCGACACCGCCATGGGCCTGGTTTCGGGCCTGGCCTTCGCTGCCGTCTATGTGCTGCTGGGCCTGCCAGCCGGGCGCCTGGCCGATCGCCTGTCACGCACACGCCTGCTGGCCATTACCTGCTCGTTGTGGGCGCTGGCAACGGTGGCCTGCGGCCTGTCCACCAGCTTTGCGATGCTGGTGATCGCACGCATGGCGGTAGCAGTCTTCGAGTCACCAAGCACCTCGACCTCGATGTCGATCATTGCCGATATCTACCCACCGCACCGGCGTTCTTTTGCCATCAGTTGCTACACCGCCGCGCCGACGTTTTCGACCATCGTTGCCCTTAGTGCCGGCGCCTGGGTGGTCGACCAATTTGGCTGGCGCAGCGCTTTTTTTGCTGTCGCCCTGCCTTCCCTGCTGATCAGCGCGGTGTTTGCCTTTGTGATGCGCGACCCGGTACGGGGTCGCTTCGACCTCCCCCATAGCCACGCCAGCCAGGGCGCACCGCCCATACAAAGCCTGCTGGGCAGTGCGCGGGCACTCATGGCACAGCCTGCCTACCGTTGCCTGGTGCTGGCTTGCGGCATTACCACCTTCAGCGCCTATGCCTTTGCCATGTGGAATGCCAGCTTCCTGGTGCGATCGCATGACCTGCCCTTGCACTACGCGGGCCTTCTGGCCGGCTTGGTAGGCGGCACCTTTGCCGGGCTAGGGGCGTTGTTCAGTGGATGGCTGACCGACCGCCTGGTGATCAGGAGCCAGCATTGGCAAATCGGCATTCCGCTCATCGGCCATGTGCTCGGCAATTGCGCATTGATCATCTACCTGCTTTGGCCACGTGACATCCTGCTGCATGCGGGTGCAGTTCCGGTACCCAGCGCGATGCTCTGGTGTGCGCTGGGCAGCTTTTTCTCGGTATGGTGGGTCGGCCCCTGCTTCTCGTTGTTGACCCAGTTGGTGCCCGCCCACCGCAGGGCGACTGCCGTCGCCCTGCAGACCATTATCTCGACCTTGTGCGGAGTCGGTATCGGCCCGTTGGCAACCGGGCTACTGAGCGATGTACTGATGCCAGTGCTGGTGGACGAGTCGCTGCGCTACGCCCTGCTGCTGGTCAGCCTTACCATCGTCATACCGATCGTGCTGCTCTGGCGGACCTATCAACACCTGGCCGCCCCTTCGCGCCTTTCTGCGTATGCCTGAAACCTGAGCACTGGCGCACAATCGCCGATCAACTAGTTGAAACGGACGATCCACCCGCACATTCCCTACGTTACCGTCATTGTCAGACACCCGCTGCCCCGCGTTCGCAATATCAATGACTGGAGAGCTTATGAGGATACTGGTAAGCGTCAAACGAGTGGTCGACTACAACGTCAAGGTTCGCGTCAAGGCGGACAACTCCGGCGTCGACCTTACTAACGTCAAGATGTCCATGAACCCCTTCTGCGAAATCGCCGTGGAAGAGGCCGTACGCCTGAAGGAAAAAGGCGTTGCGACCGAGATCGTTGTCGTTTCCGTCGGCCCGACCACCGCCCAGGAGCAACTGCGTACTGCGCTGGCCCTGGGTGCCGACCGTGCCATCC
>NZ_JBNRIK010000019.1:65267-123374 GCF_053557975.1 Pseudomonas sp. XP2 | reverse complement strand
GGGCTGCAAAGCAGCCCCAGCAATTTGTGCTTCTGCGCTGAAATCCTGGGGCTGCTTTGCAGCCCTTTCGCGACACAAGGCCGCTCCCACATTGACCGCGTCAACCGGTAGTTTAACGGACAGGCATCTCGCGCACCGGCTTGCGGCTACGTTGTTGCTCCTCCCAGCCCTCCACCATGCCAACCGGCACATCAGCCGGTGCCAGCGGCTGGCGCCCGCGCACCAGGTCGGCGGCGCGCTCGGCCAGCATGATGGTCGGGGCGTTGAGGTTGCCATTGGGCTCGCTCGGGAACACCGAGGAGTCGATCACCCGCAGCCCCTGCAAGCCGTGTACACGCAACGCAGAGTCCACCACTGCCATGTCATCCTCGCCCATGCGGCACGAGCCGCACGGGTGCATGGTGCTTTCCATGTTGGCGCGCACGAAGGCGTCGATTTCTTCGTCGGTCTGCACCTGCGGCCCCGGCGCCAGCTCTTCGCCGCGGTAGCGGTCCATGGCCGGCTGGGCGATGATCTCGCGGGTCAGCCGCACACAGCGGCGGAAGCCCTCGCGGTCCTCTTCGCTCGCCAGGTAGTTGAAGCGGATTTGCGGGTGCTGGTAAGGGTCGGCCGACAACGCCCGCACATGGCCCCGGCTCTTGGGCTTGTTGGGCCCGGTCAGCACCATGAAACCATGCCCCTTGAAGGGCTTGTCGCCGTCGTAGCGCATCGCCGCTGGCAGGAAGTGAAACTGGATGTCCGGCCAGCGCAGGCCCTTGGACGAACGGATGAAGCCGCCCGCCTCGAAGTGGTTGCTGGCCCCCAGGCCGTCTTTGAACAGCAACCAGCGCAAGCCGATCAGGGCCTTGCCCAACAGGTTCATCTTGCCGTTGAGGGTTACCGGCTCCTTGCACGCATACTGGATGTAGATTTCCGAGTGGTCCTGCAGGTTCTCGCCCACCCCAGGCAAGTCGTGGCGCACCTCGATACCGGCGTTTTTCAGCACCGCAGCCGGGCCGATGCCGGAGCGCTGCAGCAAGTGCGGCGAACCGATCGGGCCAGACGCCACCAGCACCTCGCGGTTGCACATGACTTTGTGCGTCTGCCCGCCCTGGTCGTACTCCACGCCCACCGCCCGCTTGCCCTCCAGCAAGATGCGCCGGGTCATGGCATGGGTGATCACGGTCAGGTTCGGCCGGCTCATGGCCGGGCGCAGGTAGGCATTGGCGGTGGACCAGCGCACGCCATCCTTCACCGTCATGTGCATGGCACCAAAGCCTTCCTGCATGTAGCCGTTGCAGTCGTCGGTCTTGATGTAGCCGGCCTCGGCACCGGCTTCGATCCAGGCACCGTACAGCGGGTTTTTCATGTTGTTGCCGTTGTTGGTCGACAGCGGCCCCGCCCCGCCCCGGTAGTCGTCACCACCGAATTTGTATTGCTCGGCACGTTTGAAATACGGCAGGCAATTGCGGTAGCTCCAGTTTTTCGCGCCCAGGCTTTCCCACTCATCGAAGTCACAGGCATGGCCACGGATGTACACCAGGCCATTGATCGACGACGAACCGCCCAGCACCTTGCCCCGTGGGCAGTGCAGGCGCCGGTTGTCGAGGTGCGGCTCGGCCACGGTCTCGTAGTGCCAGTTGTATTTTTTGGTGTTCATCGGCAAGGAGAACGCACTGGGCATCTGGATCAGCACGCTGCGGTCGCTGCCGCCGAACTCCAGTACCAGTACCGAAGTCCCGGCGTCTTCGCTGAGGCGGTTGGCCAACACGCAGCCGGCCGAGCCCGCACCGATGATGATGTAGTCGTATCGCTTGGTCATTGTTCTAGTCCTGTGCGCGAAGGCCTACGGCCTCGATATTGCGTGCGTTACGCTTTGGGTAGCCGCCCCAACCCAGGCGTGCTGCCAGCAGTCGGGTCAGGCCGTAGTGCACCAGCCCGGCCAGCAGGCAGGACGGTAGCGAGGCCGTGGCGAAGGTGAAGAAGTCGGTATGGGCCAGGGTTTGCGGGTTGAACACCACCACGTAGACCGCAAAGCCCGCCACCAGCGCCACCAGCGCGACGGGGTTGAAGCCTTTGCAGTAGCGCAAGGGCGACACGCTCTGTTCGGCGTAGATATGCCGCAGGTTCAGGCGTTGCTTGCGCAGGAAGAAGTAATCGGCGATGCCGATACCGGCCAGGGCGCTGTTAAGGGCGGAGGTCCACACCAGGAAGATGAAGAAGCCATCGTAGATCCCCGGCAGCAACACCACGATAACCACCGGGATGATGCAGAACAGCGCGATCAACACCCCCCAACCCACACTGCGCAGGCGTTCGCCTGCCAGCTGGCGCAAGCCGATCACTGCGGTGTAGAGGATGTTGACCATGCCGGTCAGGTTCGCCAGCGCCAGGAAACTCAAGGCGATGATACCGAAGCCCATGCCACCGGCCAGGCGCATCCACGCCGTGGGGTCGCTGCTGCCCAGGGTGGTGGCCGCGAACAGGCTGACCGACTCACCCAGCGAAGCGGCGCCGAAGATGCCCACCAGGTTGGGCCAGAAGGCCGTACGCTGGTTGCTGCACAGGCGCGACAGGTTGCCGATGTAGGGCCACCACGAAAAGCCCGCAGCAATGTTGATTTCCACCGCGACCATGAAGTTGACGTGCGGGTTCTCGAAGGGTGGCTGCAAGGGCGGCATGGCCAGCAGTTCGTCGAGGCTGTAGCGCCGGGAAATGAAGTACATCAGTGCCAGCATGATCAGGATCAGGCTGGGTGCGATCACCGCACTCAGGCGGCGGATCATGTCCGGCCCGCGCATGGCAACCAGGGCCGCCAGCACAATGGCCAGCAAAGCCCCGGCGGTTACCAGCCAACCGTCTGCGCCGGGCTGGCGCTGTTGCACCAGGGTCTCGAGGTTGTCCAGCGCCCGCCCGCACATCAGCCCAAGCACCGCCAGCCACCCCATGGTCAGCACCACCACCGAGAGGAAGTAGACCAGGCGGCTGCCATTGAGGCCGAACATGCTGCGCAGGAAGGTGAACTGCTCGACGCCGTACTTGCCACAGGGCAGGCAGGTGGACGAGGCAGCCAGCACCACGCCGATAATGTTGCCGATGATGATCGCCGCAATCCCTTGCAAGGGCCCGACGAACAGCGCCGTGGCGCCGCCGATCAGGAACACCCAGGTGGCCACCGCCAGCGCCGAGTTGGCGTAGGCAAAGCCCCAGAAGCCCCAGACCCGCTCACCGGGTAGCAAGGGGGTGTCGCCACGTTCCGCACCCAGGCGAAACTCCTGCTCGCGGGAGGCGCTCATGGCTGGCCTCCCAGGTAGTACGCGCCAGCAATCATCACCAGCACCAGCAGGGTAAGTGCAACCACGTCAGCCGCCGTCAAGGCGCCCGGCCACTGCACACGCTTCTCCAATTCCTCGTAGGCGCACAGGCGCCTTTCCAGGTCCTGCGCACGCTCTACATCCACTTGGCTGTTCATCGGCATCACCTCGACAGGTTCTTGTTCTTGAAATTCGATGCTTGATTGAACCTGCGTCGCTCGCCAAACCTCAGCGACGCAGACAGGCCCTGAACCTCAGGGCAAGGTGATCCAGACCGCCTTGGTCTCCAGCAGAAACTCCAGTTGTTCCGCGCCCAGGTCCTTGCCATAGCCCGACTGCTTGTAGCCACCGAACGGCATGGCCGGGTCGAGGGTGCTGTGGGCGTTGACGTACACGGTACCGGCCCGCAACTGCGGGATCAGCCCGTGCACCCTGCCCAGGTCGTTGGAGTAGATCGCCGCGGCCAGGCCGAACAGCGAGTCGTTGGCCAGGGCCAGGGCCTGCTCCTGGGTATCGAACGGCTGGGTGACCAGCACCGGGCCAAAGATTTCCTCGCTGACGATGCGCATGTCGTTGCGGCAGTGGGCGAAGATTGTCGGCTGCACGTAAAAGCCCGGGCCGTCCAGCGGCTCGCCGCCATAGTGCACCTGCGCGCCTTCAGCCTTGCCCAGAGCAATGTAATCCAGCACCCGCTGCTGCTGTTGCTGCGACACCATGGGGCTGATGAAACACTCAGGGTCGAGCCCCGGGGCGATCTTCAACGTCGCGGTGTAGCGCGCCAGCGCTTCGAGAAATGCCGGGTAGACACTGCGCTCGATGTAAGCACGGGTACCGGCGTCGCACACTTGCCCGGAATTGAAGAATACGCCGTTGGCCACGGCTTGCGCCGCCGCCTCGATGTCCGCGTCGGCAAACACGATCACTGGCGACTTGCCGCCCAGTTCGAGGGTGAGGCGCTTCATCTGGTCCATCGCCGTCTTGCCCACTGTACAACCCACCGGGGTAGAGCCGGTAAAGCTCAGCTTGTCGATGCCCGGGTGGCTGGACATCGCCTGGCCGACCACGCTGCCGCGCCCGGTCACGATGTTAACCACCCCGTCGGGAATTCCTGCCGCCTGTACCAGTTCGGCAAAGCGCAGTGCCGACAGCGAGGTCAGCTCCGCCGGCTTGACCACCACGGTGCAGCCGGTGGCCAGCGCTGCGCCCAGTTTCCAGGCCATGGTTTGCAGCGGGAAATTCCACGGCACGATGGCGCCGACCACCCCTACCGCTTCCTTGCGGGTGTATGCCAGGTAATTGCCTGGTAGCGAAGGCTCGACGGTGCGGCCATGAATCTTGCTGGCCCAACCGGCGAAATAGCGCAGGGTGTCGACCGTGCCCTGAATGTCGACAGCACGCGCCTGCACCACCGACTTGCCCATGTCGATGGCTTCGATCTGCGCCAGTTCGTCGCCGTGGGTTTCGATCAGGTCGGCCAGGCGATGGATCAGGCGTTCGCGCTCCAGCGGTTTCAGCTGGCTCCAGGCGCCACCGTCGAACTGCGCACGCGCGGCGCGCACCGCACGGTCAAGGTCATCTGCGGTACCCATGGGGATGCGCGTCAGTACCCCTTCGGTAGAGGGCTCGACCACCTCGGCGCTGCCACCGTCGCTGGCTTCCAGCCAGGCACCCCCAATGAACATGCGCTGCGGCTTGCTGAGAAAGCGCTGGGTCGCCTCGCTAACACCAAAGGCCTGCAAATAGGCTTTTACCTTGTTGTCCACAGTACAGTCTCCGGGTCAGCGGGCTTTGGCGCGCGCGTGGAAAATGAAGCCGATGCTGTTCATCAGCAGTTGCGCGGCAAGGATCGAGGTCATGCCGGTGGGGTCGTAGGCCGGGGCCACTTCGACCAGGTCCATACCGACACTGCGGCCGTGGCTGCGCTTGGCCAGCGCCTGGATGATTTCCAGTACTTCGTAGTAAAGGAACCCGCCATGGCTCGGCGTGCCGGTGCCAGGGGCAATGGAGGGGTCGAAGCCGTCGATGTCGATGGTGATGTAGTAGTTGCGCCCTTCCGGGATTTTCGCCAGCACCCCCTCGCAGCCCAGGCGGCGTACGTCACGTACCGAAAGAATCTGCGAGCCGGCCTCGCGAGCGGCGTCGTAGTCGTCGCGGTTGGATGACGACACGTTGCGGATACCCATCTGGGTCATGCCGACGATGTGATCCAGCTCCGAGGCGCGGCGCAGTGGGCTGCCGTGGCCATAGCGCACGCCATGGCGCTCGTCGACGAAGTCCAGGTGGGCATCGAAATGCACGATGTGGATCGGCCCGTGGCCTTCGAACGCCTTGATCACCGGGGCATGCACCGAATGGTCACCGCCCAGTACCACCGGCATGGCGCCGGCTGCGAGGATCTGCCTGACGGCCGCCTCGATGTTGGCGTTGCTGCTGACCATGTCGGTGTGCACGATGTCGGCATCGCCCACATCGACCATGCGCACCTGGTCTTCGGTCAGGTAGGTGGCGTCATCCTCGAAGTCGTAGGCACCGGCATGGCCGAAGGAAAACAGGGTGGAGGCCTCGCGAATGCCACGCGGCCCGAAACGCGCCCCTGAACGCCACTGGGTGCCCATGTCGTTGGGCGCGCCCAAAATCGCCACGTCGGCGTCGATAGCCTCCCAGTCGGTGCATACCGGCGCCTTGGCGAACGTGCAATGGCCCACGAAGGGCAGGTTCAGGCGGCCGGACTCATAACCGTGTTTTGCCATGTTCTGGTTTCTCCACTTCTTGTTGTATGTCAGGAGACGGGGCGACTGCTCGACCACCGTTGCAGCCACTATGGCAACCACCGGGGCAGAGAAAAATGCGCAAGTGCAGATACATACATCGCCCCTTCCGATGTATCCGAAGGCGATACGGGCGGGCAACGCCAGGCATTGCAGCGGCCTGGCACTCATGGTTAGCTTGCGCAACAAGAACAATGCACGGGCGCTCATATCAGCACGGGCGATGTGAGGCCCGGCCGGGAGGCTAAGGTGATCCAGCTGCACGATGTCGACCTGAAGCTGCTCAGGGTATTCACCACTATCGTCCGGTGCGGCGGCTTTTCTGCCGCGCAGGCGGCACTCAATGCCGGCCAGTCGACCATCAGCGAACAGATGACGCACCTGGAAACCCGCCTGGGGGTCAAGCTGTGCCAACGCGGGCGCAGCGGCTTTCGCCTGACCGAGCAAGGGGTGGCGATCCATGAGGCAACCTTGCGCTTGCTCAGTGCCGTGGAGAGCTTTTGCCTGGACGCCGACGTGCTCAAGCAGCACATCAGCGGCAAGCTCAACCTGGGCATCATCGACTCCACCCTGACCGACCCCGTCTCGCCGCTACCGCGCACCACCCAGCGCTTTGTTTCACGCGGGCACGATGCCCACCTGCACATCTACATCGGTGCCCCGGCAGAACTCGAAGAGCGCGTGCTGGATGGCAGGCTGCACCTGGCCATCGGCCATTTCCCACTACGGGTGGCTGGCTTGTCTTACCTGCCGCTGTATGACGAGGCCCTGGGGCTTTACTGTGGCCGGCGCCACCCGTTGTTCGCCAGCAATGCAGCCAACGGCCGGCTGATGGAAGACGTGCGCCAGAGCCGTATCGTGGTGCGTGGCTACATGCAGCAGTACGACCTGGAGCAACTGGGCATCGCCAAGGCCGACGCAACGGTGGAGAACATCGAGGCAGCGGCGATCCTGATCATTTCCGGGGCCTACATCGGTTTTTTGCCCGAGCACTTTGCCGAGCAGTGGGTCAAGACGGGCGAAATGCGTCGCCTGGGGGCCAGCACGCTGAACCTCAGCTCACCCTTCGAAGTGGTGACCCGGCGCGGAGTGTCGCGCCCGCCCATCCTGCAGGCCTTTCTGGAGGACCTGGCGGCCTGCACCAGCCAGCCTGGGGTGCCATGAGCCGCAGGCTCAGCCGGCTTGGGCCAGCTGCACCTGCAGAAACACCATCAATGCCCCTGCCGCAGGTGACAAGCTGCGCCCCTTGCGGGTGAGCATGCCGATATGCCGCTCGACCTTGGGCTCCACAAGCGGTACGAACGCCAGCTTTTCGTTCTCCTGCGGAAAGGCGAGGTACGGCAGCGTGCTGATCCCCACCCCCTCCTCCAGCATGGCGATCAACGAAATCATGTTGGAAATGAACAGCCGGCTGTGCGTCAGCAACCCCTCGGCCTCGGTGCCGGCCAGCAGTTGCGAGGTGCCATTGCGAATCATCGGCTCGCCCTGCAACTGCGCCCAGTGCAGGGCATCACCCGCCTGCGCCAACGGGTGGTCACTGCGGCACACGACGCCCACCTGATCATTCACGATCGGGGCGAATTCGAGCTGCTCATCGTCCACCCACAGGCTGCTGATGCCGAAATCCACCTGCCCTTGGGCCAGCAACTGCTGCACACGTTCGGCCGTGCCATCCTGGATGCTGACCTGTACGTTCGGGTGCGCGGCCACGAAGCGGGCCAGCGGCCCTGGCAGCATGCGGCTGGCCACTGAAGGCACGGTGGCGATGCTGACCTGGCCGATTTCATGCCGGGCAAGCAGCGTGGCTTCACGGGCAATGCGGTCATGGTGCTCGATCAAGCCGCGAAACAACGGCAGGCAATGCTCGCCGAATGGCGTCAGCTCTACCCGCCCCCCACCCTTCTCGACCAGTGCCTGCCCCAGCTTTTGCTCCAGCTCACGCACGGCCAGGGATATCGCCGGCTGGGTGCGAAAGGCCTGTCGGGCGGCCGCATGGAAGCTCTTGAGTTCAGCGACCAGTACGAAGTAGCGCAACTGGGCGATCTTCAGCTCGGGCAACATGGTTAGCATTCCTTATCAAAGCATTTTTTTTATTAATTTTTATTTGCTGCATATTGCTCGCATCATGAATGCCATGCAAACAGAGGCGTTCATCCATGTCACACAAGCCCTACAACAACTACATTGATGGCCAGTGGTGCGAAGGCCACACCACCCTGGGCAACTACAGCCCCTCGGACACCGGCGACCTGATCGGGCAGTATCAGCAGGCCAGCGCCGAACAGGTCCGCCAGGCCATCCAGGCCGCCCGTGCCGCACAGCCCCTGTGGGCCGCCAGCGGCCTGGAAGCCCGCCAGCAAGTGCTGATGGCCATCGGCGATGAACTGATTGCGCGCAAGCAGGAGCTCGGCGAGCTGCTCTCGCGAGAAGAAGGCAAGCCCCTGGCCGAAGGCATCGGCGAGGTCAACCGCAGCGGCCAGTTCTTCCATTACTACGCCGCCGAAGTACTGCGCCAGATGGGCGAGACCGCCGCCTCGGTGCGCGCCGGGATCGACATCGAAGTGCATCGCGAACCGGTGGGTGTGGTGGGCATCATTACCCCGTGGAACTTCCCCATGGCCACCGCCGCCTGGAAAATCGCCCCGGCCCTGGCCTTCGGCAACGCCGTGGTGTTCAAGCCGGCCAACCTGGTGCCGGCCAGCGCCTGGGCACTCACCGAGATCATCAGCCGCCAGAGCCTGCCCAGCGGCACCTTCAACCTGGTGATGGGCAGCGGCGCCGACGTCGGCGAGGCGCTGGTGCAGTCCGCTGACATCGATGCCCTGACGTTCACCGGTTCGCTGCAGACTGGCCGGCGCGTGGCGGTCGCCACCGCAGGTAACCTGGTGCGCTGCCAGCTGGAAATGGGCAGCAAGAATGCCTTGGTGGTCATGGATGACGCCGACCTCGAACTGGCCGTGGAATGCGCCCTCAACGGCGCCTTCTTCGGCACCGGGCAGAAGTGCACCGCGTCTTCACGGCTGATCGTGTGCGACGCCATCCACGACCGTTTCGTCGAGGCCCTGCGCCAGCGCATGCGCCAGCTCAAGGTCGGCCATGCCCTGGAGGCCGGCGTGCAGATCGGCCCGGTTGCCGACGCGCGCCAGCTGGAACAGAACCTGGCCTACCTGCAACTGGCGCAGGCCGAAGGCGCCACCCTGATCGAAGGTGGCGAACGCCTGCAACTGGAGAGCGACGGCTACTACATGCGCCCGGCGCTGTTCATCGACAGCCGCAACGACATGCGCATCAACCGCGAGGAGGTGTTCGGCCCCATCGCGTGCGTGATCCGCGTACGTGACTTCGAAGAGGCGCTGGCCACGCTCAACGACACCGAATACGGCCTTACCGCCGGCATCATCACCCAGTCGCTGCGCCACGCCAGCCACTTCAAGCGCCGTGCCCAGACCGGCTGCGTGATGGTCAACCTCCCGACCGCCGGTACCGACTACCACGTGCCGTTCGGCGGCCGCAAAGCTTCGAGTTTCGGCCCACGGGAGCAGGGCCAGTACGCCCGTGCCTTCTACACCGTGGTCAAGACCACCTACCTGCGGCCCTGAAGGAGTACACGCCATGCATGACCTTTTGATGATCGACGGCCTGCAGTACTCCAACTGGAGCCCGGAAATTTTCCAGCAGATGCAGGCCGGTGGCCTGAGTGCGGTACACGCCACCATCGCCTACCACGAAAACGCCCGCGAAACCCTGTCACGCCTGGGTGAATGGAACCGCCGCTTCGAGACCTGGCCCGAGCTGATCCGCCCGGTGCGCACGGCCAGCGACATCCGCCTGGCGCACGAGGAAGGCCGGGTGGGGATTTTCTTCGGTTTCCAGAACTGCTCGCCGATCGAGGACGACATCGCCCTGGTGGAGGTCTTCCGCCAGCTCGGGGTGTTTGTCATGCAACTGACCTACAACAACCAGAGCCTGCTGGCCAGCGGCTGCTATGAGCGCGAAGACAACGGCATCAGCCGCTTTG
Organism: Pseudomonas sp. XP2; assembly: GCF_053557975.1. NCBI lineage: Bacteria > Pseudomonadati > Pseudomonadota > Gammaproteobacteria > Pseudomonadales > Pseudomonadaceae > Pseudomonas > Pseudomonas sp. XP2. Next base: position 113,295 of record NZ_JBNRIK010000019.1, on the reverse strand, counting down.
GCCGCCAGGTGATCGCCGAAATGAACCGGGTCGGCATGCTCATCGACATGTCCCACAGCGCCGAGCGCAGCACCCTGGAGGCGATCGAGCTGTCCAGCCGACCGGTGATCATCTCCCACGCCAACCCGGCCAGCTTCCACGCCGCCAAACGCAACAAGTCCGATGCGGTGCTGCGCGGGATCGCAGCATCAGGTGGGCTGCTGGGCTTCAGCACCTACCCGTTCCACCTCAAGGGTGCTTCGCAGTGCAGCCTGGAAAGCTTCTGCGACATGGTCGCGCGCACCGCCGACCTGATGGGCGTGGCGCATATCGGCATCGGCACCGACTTGTGCCAGGCGCAACCGCTGGCCGTGCTGGAATGGATGCGCAACGGCCGCTGGAGCAAGGACAAGGACTACGGCGAAGGCTCCAAGGACAACGCCAACTGGCCGGCGCCCTTGCAGTGGTTCCGCGACAGCCGCGATTTCGGCAACATCGCCCAGGGCCTGCGCGCCCGTGGCTTTGCCGAACAGGACGTGGCCAACATCATGGGGCTGAACTGGTTGCGCCTGCTGGAAACCGCCACCACGGCACAGGCCTGAGCCCCTTGCACGGACAGCATCAACAATAACAACAATCGCAGGTTCCGGAGGCTTCATGAAAAACCCAACCACCCTGCAGGCTGAAGGCCAGGCCATGGGCCTGCCAATGGCACGCGACATCGACTGGCCATTGTTCCTGATCAGCGGCGGCTTCCTCGGCGCCTTCCTGCTGGCGGCGCTGATCGACATCGACAGCGTGTCGGCGCTGGTCAACACGCTGTTCGCCTGGTCGACCAGGTTCTTTGGCCTCTACTGGCAAGTGCTGATGCTGGCAACCTTCGCCGTCAGCCTGTTCATCGGCTTTTCCAGAAGCGGGCGCGTACGCCTGGGCGGCGTTACCCAACGCCCCGACATCAGCACCTTCAACTGGATCGCCGTCATCATGTGCGCCCTGCTGGCAGGTGGCGGCGCCTTCTGGGCCGCTGCCGAACCCTTGATGCACTTTGCCAGCCCGCCGCCCTTCTTCGCCGGCCTGCAACCGCACAGCGAAGCTGCAGCGACCGCGGCACTGGCGCAATCGTTCGTGCACTGGGGCTTTCTGGCCTGGGCCGTGCTGGGCAGCCTGCTGGCGATCGTGCTGATGCACCTGCACTACGACAAAGGCCTGCCGCTGGCGCCGCGCACCCTGCTTTACCCGCTGTTCGGCGAGCGGGCGCTCAAAGGCCCGATCGGCACCCTGGCCGACGCCAGCTCGATCATCGCCGTGGTGGCCGGCACCATCGGCCCGATCGGCTTTCTCGGCCTGCAGATCAGCAGCGCCATGCATGCGGTGTGGGGCTTGCCTAACGATATCGTCACCCAGTCGCTGACCATTGTGCTGGTCACGGCCATGTACACCGTCTCGTGCCTGGTGGGCCTCAAAGGCATCCGCTTTGTCAGCGAGATCAACGTCTGGCTGATGATCGGCCTGGCGCTGTTCATGGTGGTGTTCGGGCCGACGCTGTTCATCCTCGGCGGTTTCCCGGCGGCCTTTGCCCTGCATGTGGAACACTTCCTGCCGATGGCAATGTTCCGCGCCGACCCCAAGTGGCTGGACTGGTGGACGGTGTTCTACTGGGGCTGGTTCATCGGCTACGCGCCTATGGTGGCACTGTACGTCGCGCGGATCTCGCGCGGCCGCACCATTCGCGAGATCATCATGACACTGTCGATCATCGCGCCGCTGGTGACCATGTTCTGGTTCACCGTGGTCGGCGGCACCGGTATCGGCCTGGAGCTGCAAACGCCAGGCATCGTCACCGCCCATGGCGCCCAGCCCGAAGACCTGCTGCTGGGGGTGACGCAGAACCTGCCACTGGGAGGCCTGATCAGCGCGTTGTTCCTGTTCCTGAGCTTCATCTCGGTGGCCACCAATGGCGACGCCATGGCCTTCACCGTGGCGCTGGCGATGTCCAGCAACGATAAACCCAAGAAATGGCTGTGCGGTTTCTGGGCCATCGGCATGGGCCTGGCGGCGGTGGTACTGATCACCATCGGCGCAGGCGGTGTGACGGCCCTGCAGTCCTTCATTGTCATTACCGCAGTGCCGGTGTCGCTGGTGATCCTGCCAGCGTTGTGGGATGCAGTGCGCATCGCCCGGCACATGGCCCGCGAACAAGGCGTCTGAACATGATCCATCCAGGTACAACAACAATGTCCGCCAACGTGCCTGCAATACCGGTGTTGCGCCCTGCCAGCCAGGTCATGGACCTGGCCCGGCTGGGCAGCCACTTCCAGAGCCCGCTGAGCTTCGTGCGCAGCAGCATGCGCCGGATGATGCAGCAGCACTGGCGCATCCAGCGCTGTTGCTTCGACCTTGACGGCCAAGGCTTCGGCACCGCGATCTACCGCATCGACACGCCGAATGGCCATTACCACTGCGTGATCTTCTCGGCCTACCTGCCGCCAGAAAAGCGCAGCGACCGGGTGATCGCCGACCAGTGGGACGTCACCTTCGTGCTGGTCAATGGCGATGTCGATGCGGCGCAACTGGCCGACCTGCAGCGCAACGTGCCGCTGCAGGAGGCTGGCCGCTTCGATGCCCGCGTGCTGGTGCTGTCACGGGCCAACCGTAGCTTGCGCAATTTCGACCGGTTTCTGACGGCGCTGGCGCAAGGCCGCCAGCCCGACCCACAGCAACTGGCTGAAGTCGGCTACCTGTATCGCACCACTGCGGTTTACGGCAACGGCAAGTTCGGCATCGCCGACTTTGGCTGCCTGCAAGACAACCCGGACTTCAACCAGCCGTTCAGCGCGCAGATGTTCACGGTCTACCTGCTGCGCCACTTCAGCATCGAGCAGATCAGCCACATGGCCCAGGCACTCGACCCACAGCGGGCAGTGCAACTGGCGCCGGCCCTGCAACGCTACCTGGGGGTCGGCAACGCGACCGGGCTGGGCATGGCACCGTTCCTGATCAACCACCCGCAACTGGTGGAACGCTGGATCCACACGCGGGAAACGGCACTGGCCGTGGTGTTGGCGCAGGCGGCCGAACCTGACCAGCTGGCGCGCCTGCAGGGCTTGCTGGCGCGGGCCCGCGTGCACGTGATCCAGACTCAGACCGAAGACCAGCGCCAGCATGAGCAGAACCGGCAAACCGTGACCGAGCTTGCGTTGGTGGCCACCTGGCTAGACGCGCAAGCCGCCGGCGAGGGCCTTTGGCCGCGTTTGCAGGCCTGGGCGCAGGCGCACACCGGGGTGGGCTGCCAGGAGCTGCTGGCAAGCTTGCTGCTGGAGCTGTACCCGGCGCAGGTCACGCCCCTGGCCGAGCACATGGGTGTCAACGAAAGCTGGCAGCTGGATGCCCAAATGCCCCTTGAGCAACTGCGCCAGCTGATAGAGCAGCAGTACGGCTGGGCGCTGGGCTACGACTTCGGTGCGGTGGATGCCGAGCACTTCTTCTGGTACCGCTCGGCCGAAAAAGAGGAGCCGCGCCTGGGCATGCGCGCCGAGGAACCGGGGGCCGACAAAGAAATGCAGCTGGGCATTGCCCGCAATCTCCAGCAGTGCCATGCCGCGCTGCTGCAACACCTGCTGCTAGAGCCTCAGGCATTGACCGCGCACTTCCTGATCGCGCAACCGGCGTTCAAAGGCACAGTGCGCCGCCTGCAAGGCATGGCACAGACTGCCTACGGTGAAATCCGCGCCAACCTGTTGGCCCGGGACATGCTGCCGATTCACCTGTTGCGCTGCAAACTGGCGTTTTTCGGCGCGGGCAAGTTCGACCCCAAGTCCAGCCGCTGGGTACGTATTACCCTGTTCCAAGGCGCACCGTTGGTGAGTGACATCGGCCAGCCGTTCGCAGACGACTGGAATTTTGCGGTCATGCCGCAAGGGGAGCTTTGACCATGCGCGTATCGCTGAACGAAATACAGGTGATGTGCCGCAAGGCATTCGAAGGCATGGGCTTTGCCGCTGGCGACTGCGAGGATGCCGCCGAGCTGGTGGGCTGGCTGCAACTGCAGGGTCTGGATGGCGTCGGTGCGCTGGAAAAAGCCCTGCTCTACCTGCAAGCCGAAGCTGCCCAGCCGTACACCCTGTGCCATGAGGATAGCGCCCTGCTGGTAATCGACGCCAAAGGCCAGAGCGTGCTGCGCTGCGCTGCGACAGTGGTGGAGCTGGCGGCAGCCAAGGCCATGCGCCGTGGTCAGGCCGAACTGCGCATCCGGCACTGCCACAACCGCTTGCTGCTGCTGGGGTACCTGAGCCGCGCAGCGGTGCTGGGGCTGCACGTGCAAGCCCGCTGGGAAGACGCCCGTCAGTGCCACATGGCCGACTTTACCGCCGGCGTCCAGCGCCCGGACCTGCGCAGCGAAGGCCGGCCCGGCGCCATGGATGCGGCCGAGCAAAGCGTCACGGTGCTGTTCAGCCGGCCTGGCCAGACCGCACCGGCGTGCGCCCCTGCGCAGAGCACCTTGCAGCAAGGCTTTACAGTCAACGAACGCACCTGGCAACGGCTCAAGCAGCTGGCCGAAAACATCCTCGTCGAAAGCACCGATACCTCGCGCCGCCATGGCGCAGGCGGCGGCAGCGATGCTGACTGAAGCGGTTAAACACTCAGGAAACCACCCCATGAAAACTGCAATCAAGACCGAGCTGTTCGCCTCCAGAGCCCCTCTGGAATGGGCAGTGGTGGGCAATGGCACGCTCTACACCGCCCAGATACCCATCGATGCACAGGGGCAAGTCGTGGAAGGCGGCATCGAGGCGCAGGCCCGCCAGACACTGGACAACCTGCGCCATACCCTGGAAGCCGCCGGTAGCTCGCTGGATGCCGTGACCCAGGTGCTGATCTACGTGACCGACCGTAAATACCTGGCTACCGTCAACAGCCTGTATACCGACTATTTCCAGGCCCCCTACCCTAACCGCGCGGCGATCGTGGTGGCAGGGTTGGCCCGCGAAGAAATGCTGGTGGAACTGGTGGTTTACGCCTGCCTTCGAGGGCGTTGAGGTTTTCAGCGTCTGTACGATCGAGCGCCGCGCGGGCGGCGCTCGATATACGCATCACATACACCCCAAGACATGCACCCGGAACTCTTCCTTTTTTCCCCGCCAGGCACCGGCCCGTGCCCCATCTCGGTTCAAAACCCTCTCCCTGATCAAAACCGCCCTTTTTTGATGCATCGGCCAGAGCCCCCCGACAGCGCCGGTCCGCAATGCCCCTCGCATTTCCCGCATTCCCGGCACTGCCAAGCGTTTTCGGCACTGTCATTGCAAAGGCTGTTTGTGCGCAAGGCACAGGCAATCAAACGCAACAGAGGCTCACACGAGACACAGCGCCCATCAACCAGCAAGGCCACACCCAGAAGACCGCTAGAGAAACGCAATGAGCTGCCGGCGACGGCGGCAAGGAGTGGGTATGTCCCGGGCTTTTTTCAATGAAATGTACGAAGCGAACGGCAGTTGCCGCCCGCATTACCAGGAGTTCGCCCGCTGGCTGGCCAACACCCCGCTGGAGCTGCTGGAACAGCGCCGGCGCGAGGCCGACCTGCTGTTTCACCGTGCAGGTATCACCTTCACTTTGTATGGCGATAGCCAGGACACCGAGCGCCTGATCCCCTTCGATATCATCCCGCGCAGCATCCGCGCCAGCGAGTGGCGCACGGTCGAGCGTGGCTGTATCCAGCGAGTGCAGGCCCTTAACCTGTTCCTGCAGGACATCTACCACGACCAGCGCATCCTCAAGGCCGGCATCATCCCGCCTGAGCAGGTACTGGCCAACGAGGGCTACCAGATCGCCATGCAGGGCCTGGACCTGCACCGTGGGCTGTATGCCCATATCGCCGGTGTCGACCTGGTGCGTGACGGCGATGGCAGCTACTTCGTGCTGGAAGACAACCTGCGGACCCCCAGCGGCGTCAGCTACATGCTCGAAGACCGCAAGATGATGATGCGCCTGTTCCCCGAACTGTTTGCCGCCCAGCGTATCGCGCCCATCGACCACTACCCCAACCTGCTGCTGGACACGCTCAAGAGCGCCAGCCCGCTGGACAACCCCACTGCCGTGCTGCTCACCCCCGGCCGTTTCAACAGCGCCTACTTCGAGCATGCGTTCCTGGCCCGGGAAATGGGCATCGAGCTGGTCGAAGGTGCAGACCTGTTCGTGCGTGACGAGCATGTCTACATGCGCACCACGGCCGGCCCCCAGCAGGTGGACGTGATCTACCGCCGGCTGGACGACGACTACCTCGACCCGCTGTCCTTCAACCCTGACTCGACGCTGGGCGTACCGGGCCTTATCTCGGTTTACCGCGCCGGCAATGTGGTGCTGGCCAACGCCGTCGGCACGGGCGTGGCCGACGACAAGTCGATCTACCCGTATGTGGACGACATGATCCGTTTCTACCTGAGCGAAGAGCCGATCCTCAACAACGTGCCGACCTGGCAGTGCCGCAAACCCGCAGACCTGTCCCATGTGCTGGCCCACCTGCCCGAGCTGGTGGTCAAGGAAACCCAGGGCTCCGGCGGCTATGGCATGTTGGTGGGGCCAGCATCGACCAGCGCCCAGATCGAGGATTTCCGCGCGCGGATCAAAGCCCGCCCGCACGCCTATATCGCGCAACCCACCTTGTGCCTGTCGACCTGCCCCACCTTCGTCGACAGCGGCATCGCGCCGCGCCACATCGACCTGCGCCCGTTCGTGCTGTCGGGCAGCGAAACCCGCCTGGTGCCCGGCGGGCTGACCCGCGTGGCCTTGCAGGAAGGCTCGCTGGTGGTCAACTCGTCGCAGGGCGGCGGCACCAAGGACACCTGGGTGGTGGAGGACTGAACCATGCTTTCGCGAACCGCTTCCGACCTGTACTGGATGTCCCGCTACCTGGAACGTGCAGAAAACCTCGCGCGCATGCTTGAGGTCAGTTATTCGCTGTCACTGATGCCCCAGGCCGGGCGTAGCGACGGCCATGCCGAGCTGGCGATGTCGCTGCTGGCTTCTGGCACGCTGGACGACTACATCCGCCGCCACACCGAGCTCGACACCGAGCGCATGCTGCACTTCTTCGCCCTGGATGCGACCAACCCCAGCAGCATCTATTGCTGCCTGCAGGCCGCCAGGACCAACGCCCATGCGGTGCGTGGCCGGATCACCGCCGACATGTGGGAGAACATCAACGCCACCTGGATCGAAATGCGCAACATCGCCAGCAATGGGCTTGGCCGCTACGGCATCAGCCAGTTCTGCGACTGGGTCAAGGAACGCTCGCACCTGTTCCGCGGCGCGACATCCGGCACCATCATGCGCAACGACGCCTACAGCTTCATTCGCCTGGGCACCTTCCTGGAGCGCGCGGACAACACCCTGCGCCTGCTCGATGCGCGCTACGAAATGTTCGGCGAGGCCTCCGAAGAGGTCAGCGACAGCTCCGCCCGCGGCTACTACCAGTGGAGCGCCTTGCTGCGCGCGCTGACCTCGTACGAAGCCTTCAACGAGCTTTACCGCGCCGCGCCCAGTGCCCGGCCGGTGTCCGAGCTGCTGTTGCTGAGGGTGGACGTGCCGCGTTCACTGCATGCCTGCATCGAGGAGCTGGACCTGATCCTGGCCGGCCTGCCGGGCAGCAGCGGCCGCGCCGCCCAACGCATGGCCGCCGAGCTGAACGCGCGCCTGCGCTACACCGCCATCGACGAAATACTCGACGCAGGCCTCCACCCTTGGCTGAGCGACTTCATCGGCCGCATCAACCAGTTGGGCCAGGCCGTCCATCACTCCTACCTGGAGGTCGTATGAAACTGTCCATCCGCCACGACACCACCTACAGCTACGCCAGCGATGTGAGCAACAGCATTCAGTTTCTGCGCCTGACCCCGCGTAGCAGTGAACGCCAGCGCATCAATGATTGGCAACTGGACCTGCCTTGCAAGGTCAGGAGCCAGATCGACCCCTATGGCAACATCCTGCATGTACTGACCCTGGACAAACCCCATGGCCACCTGGCGCTGACTGCCCGCGGCCAGGTCGAGATCGACCCGGACTGCGAACACGAAGCCGAACAGCAGTCCCCCCTGCCCTTCCTGCGCGGCAGCCACCTGACCCAGGCCGATGGCGCGCTCATCGCATTTGCCGCCAGGCAATGCGGCAGCCACCGCGACCGGGCAGCGCTGATCGGGCTGATGCAAGGCCTGGCCGAGCACATGCCCTACAGCCCTGGGGCGACTTCGGTGGGCACCACGGCCATCGAAGCATTCAGCGGTGGCGCCGGTGTGTGCCAGGATCACACCCACGCCTTCCTGGCCTGCGCCCGCAGCCTTGGGGTACCGGCACGCTATGTGTCTGGTTACCTGTGCACCGAGGACGAACAGCACCTGGCCAGCCATGCCTGGGCCGAAGCCTGGGTTGACCAGGCCTGGTACAGCTTCGACATCACCAACCGCCTGACACGCCCAGAACGTCACCTGAAACTGGCAGTGGGCCTGGACTACCTGGACGCCTGCCCGGTCAGGGGCGTACGCCGCGGCGGTGGCGCCGAAGCGATGCAGGCCAGCGTCCACGTGCACCGCCAGTGACGGGTTTGCTGCAGGCCGATCTTGCCGCGCGTTTGCGGCAAGATCACCCCACACGCAACACAAGGGAAACCCCATGACTTACTGTGTCGCCATGCACCTGGAGGACGGGCTTGTCTTCATCAGCGACTCACGCACCAATGCCGGCATCGACCAGATCTCCACCTTTGCCAAATTGTTCATCTTCAGCGTACCGGGCGAGCGCCTGATCGTGCTGCAGACCGCCGGCAACCTGGCAACCTCGCAATCGGTGGTGAACCTGCTGCGCCAGCGTACCCAAGGCAGCGGCCCCCACCTGCAGAACGTTGCCACGCTGTACGATGCAACGGTGCTGGTTGCCGACACCCTGCGCGAAGTGGTCAGCCGAGACCGCAGCAAGCTGACGGCCGACATCGACCTGAGCAGCTCATTCATCGTCGGCGGCCAGATAGCCGGTGGGCCCATGGCCATCTACAACGTCTACGCGCAAGGCAACTTCTTCCAGGCCACGCCGGATACGCCGTTCCTGCAGCTGGGTGAAAGCAAGTACGGCAGGCCAATACTGGACCGTAACCTGGATTACCGCACGCCGCTTGATGAAGCGCTGCGCTGCGGCCTGATTTCGTTCGACTCCACCATCCGCAGCAACCTGTCGGTGGGCATGCCGCTGGACTTGCTGGTGTACCGCACTAACAGCCTGGAAAGCATGACGCCCAAGCGCATTACCAGCGACGATGCCTATTACCAGCAGATTCGCAGGCAGTGGAGTGACGGTCTGAAAAACCTGCTGGCCGAACTGCCAGCGCCGCCTTATGGCTGAATGAGCAAACTGTTCAGATCCTCTGGTGCCTGTACCGGCCTCTTCGCGGGCTCGCCCGCCCCCACAGGATCATCACAATCTTGAATACTTGCACAGTGCCTGTGGGAGCGGGCAAGCCCGCGAAGAGGCCATTACAGGCAACACGTCAGTGAAGCCAATGTGCAATATTCGAGACGCTGTGGGTTATCCTGCCCCCCTCACCCCTGTCACGAGGCTGTCATGTCGTCCGCTGCCACACCGGTGCAAACCCACCGCGCCGACCAAGACTCCCGCAATGCCGCCCAGGTGCTCAGCCTGTGCCTGCCCAGTGACGTTCTGCTCTACCTGCTGCTGCCGATGTACGCAGCCGATTTCGGCGTGACCCTGGCCGAGGCTGGCATTCTGCTGGCGGCCAACCGCCTGGTGCGCATCATCGGCTACGGCTGGGTTGTGCGCTTCTACGCTCGCCATGGTGACCGCGCGGCGTGCAGCCTTGCCGCCTTCGCCGCCGCCGTGTGTGCATTGGGCAATGCGGTGCTGGCCGGTTTCGCCGCGCTGCTGGTGCTGCGCCTGGTCTGGGGCCTGTGCTTTGCCACCTTCAACCTCAGCACCCAGACCCTCGCCACCGCTGAAGCACAAGGCGCGGCGCGGCGCGCCGGGCGTTCACGGGCGAGCATTTCCATCGGGCCAATGCTGGCCTTGCCGCTAGGCGCGCTGATGGCTCAGGCCTATGGCCCGCGCAGTGTGTTCTTTGTGCTCTGCATCAGTGCCCTGTTCGGGCTGTGGCGTGCGCGTGCCCTGCCCAGCACCGGCCACCCGGTTGCCAGCCGGGGTGGCCGACGCCTGCGCCTGCCAGACAGCATTGCCACCTGGTCCTTCATCGAAGGGGTGACCCTGGACGGCCTGTTCATTTTTGGCCTTTCGCTGTACGCACAAACCCACCTGGGTGAGTCCGGCGTGCTGGCAGCGGGTGTGCTGATGGCGGTGCGCTACCTGAGCGAAATGCTCTTCAGCCCCTTCGGTGGGCGCCTGGCCGACCGCTTCGGGCCGCTGCGCATGCTGGTAGTGCTGTCACTGGCCACGTCGATGGCGCTGCTGCTGTTTGGCAGCCACTGGCTGTTCATCGGCGCCTTCTTCGTACTGGTGCTGCGTGCCCTGCAACTGCCGCTGGTGATGACACTGGTCGCCCTGCGCAACCCGCAACAACGCATCCAGGCCTTGGCCGGCAATGCCATATGGCGCGACATCGGCGCCGGGCTCGGGCCGATGCTTGCGGGGGTATTGCTGCCCCAGGTACCGGCGATCTGGGCCTATGCCGGGGCGGCACTGGCGGTTGCGGTGGCAGCGTTGAATTGTGGCTTGTCGGCACGACATTGAGTGCCGGCGCCATGCATGACATGGGCTCACCTATGGGGTGAGGAGTGATCGTTTGAGTCGATCAAATCGCTGAAATCTAATGGGTGCAAACCAACAAGAAGCTCGCACGGAAGCGATCAGCGATAGAGATAACCACACGATGACTCCAACGTTCTCATTACTCGTCCTGGGCACTGCGATACTCCTGATCGTGGTCATGATCAGCAAGCTTAAAGTACACCCCTTTCTGGCCTTGATGGCCGCCAGCCTGGTAGTGGGTGTCGGCACCGGCATGGCACCCACGGCAATCGTGGCCGCCTTCGAGAAAGGCATGGGCAGCACGCTGGGTTTTCTTGCCGGCATCATCGGCCTGGGCAGTATCCTCGGCAAATTGCTGGAGGAATCCGGAGGCGCCAGGCGCATCGCCACCACGCTATTGAACAGGCTGGGTGAACGCAATGCTTCATGGGCAATGATGCTCGTCGGCTTCATCGCCGGCATCCCGGTGTTCTTCGAGGTTGGCTTTGTCCTGCTGATTCCGTTGATCTACGTGGTCGCACGGCAAACCCGCATCAGCATGCTGTACCTCGGCGTGCCGCTGGCCACCTCGCTGATGGTGGTGCACTGCATTCTCCCGCCACACCCGGCCGCCACGGCCATCACCGGCATGCTCAATGCGGATATCGGTACTGTCATCCTGTACGGCCTGATCGTTGGCCTTCCAACCGCTATCATCGCGGGCCCGGTGTGGGTTCGCTTTACCTGTAGACGCGAAGCCAGCGACTCCCAGCAGGCCTTTTTGTCTGCACGCACGGTGACCCCAGCAGAAGAACAGGCAATGCCCGCGTTCGGCATCACACTCACCACCGTACTGCTGCCGCTGGTGTTGATGGTGGGCAAAACATTGGCCGTCACGGTCCTGGACAAGGGCGCTGCACTGTACGAGTGGGTGGCCTTTTTGGGCAGCCCACTGATTGCCCTGACGTTGTCAGTGGTGTTTGCCTACTGGGCCCTGGGCTTGCGTCGCGGCCTTGATATGGCAGACCTGCTGAGCCTGACCCAGCGCTGTTTCCCTCCCCTGGCCGGCATTCTGCTGATCATCGGTGCAGGCGGTGCCTTCAATGACATGCTCGTGGGCAGCGGCATCGGCAAGGCACTGGCCGATGTGCTCAACCAGACGCAGCTCAACCCGATCATCCTCGCCTGGTTGATCGCCGGGATCATGCACTTTGCCGTTGGCTCGGCCACCGTCGCGATGATCAGCGCGGCCGGCATGGTCATGCCGATCCTTGGCCAGCACCCGGAATACAACCGGGAAATCCTGGTGATCGCCATCGGTGCCGGCGCCATAGGCTGGACCCACATCACCGACTCGGCGTTCTGGGTGGTGAAGGAATACCTGGGCCTTTCCCTGAGTGATGCATTGAAAAAATTCACTGCCGCGACAGTGCTGGCCTCGGTAGTCGCCTTGTGCCTGACCCTGCTCCTTTCAAAGATTGTCTGATCTACTCTGCACATACCGCACTACAGGTGAAATCATGATTCACGGAAAAACCCTGGAAGCCTGGCAACAAAGCCACCCGATCATCGCCGAGCTGGTTGCCCTGAAACAAACCAGCTGGTTCAACCCTGGCATCGCCAAGGCAGCAGAAGCCCTGCACGATGTGGGCCTTACAGCGGCCGACGTGCAAGCCACCAGCGCGCGGCTGCAACGGTTCGCGCCTTACCTGGCCACCGTGTTCCCCGAGACGGCAGCGGCCGGCGGGGTCATCGAGTCGCACATTACCCCGCTGCCACAGCTGCGCCAGCTGCTTGTCGAGGAAGGATCGCTGCAGAACGCAGGCAGCCTGTGGCTCAAGGCGGACAGCGACTTGCCGATCTCCGGTTCGATCAAAGCCCGGGGCGGCATCCATGAAGTGCTCAAGCACGCCGAGGACCTGGCCCTGGCTGCCGGCCTGATCACGCCAGCGGATGACTACACGAAACTGGCAAGCGACCAGGCCCGCGCATTCTTCAGCCAGTACAAGATCGCCGTAGGGTCGACCGGCAACCTGGGGCTATCGATTGGCATCATGAGCGCCAAACTGGGCTTCCAGGTGAGCGTGCACATGTCGTCTGACGCCAGGCAATGGAAAAAGGACAAGCTGCGTGCCAACGGCGTCACGGTGGTCGAACACGCCTGCGACTACAGCGTGGCGGTCGAGCAAGGCCGCCAGCAGGCGGCATCAGACCCCAGCTGTTACTTTGTCGACGACGAAAACTCCCCGCAGCTGTTTCTCGGCTATGCCGTGGCCGCCGAACGGTTGGCACGGCAATTCGAGCAGGCGGGTATCCAGGTGAACGCAGATCACCCGTTGTTCGTGTACCTGCCGTGCGGCGTAGGGGGCGGCCCAGGCGGTGTCGCATTCGGCCTGAAGCTGGTGTTCGGCGATGCGGTGCACTGCGTCTTTGCCGAACCCACCCACTCCCCTTGCATGCTGCTGGGGGTGTACACCGGCCTGCATGATGAAACCAGCGTGCAGGACTTCGGCATCGACAACATCACCGCCGCCGACGGCCTGGCGGTCGGACGCCCATCAGGGTTTGTCGGCAAAGCCATGCAGCGGCTTATCGATGGTTACTACACCGTGACTGACGAAGCCCTGTACCGCTTGATGGTAATTGCCCATGAGCAGGACAAGGTCAAACTCGAACCCTCTGCCCTGGCAGGCGTACCCGGTATGCTACGGGTGCTGCAAGCAGGCGAGTACCTGGCTCGCCAGGGCTTCACGCCAGCCCAGCTGCAGCAGGCTACCCACCTCGTCTGGGGGACGGGTGGCAGCATGGTGCCGGACGAGGAATTCAACGCTTATCTGGCGAAAGGGCGCAGCACGCAGGCTAGCCTGTAACCGCAATCAGTGAACTGCGCAGGAAGGATTGAACAATGAAAAAGCCCGGCGGCGGCGCCGTGAAACTCAATGGCTCGCACCTGGGCAGCCTGCATGTCTTTCTGGTGGCCGCACGGCACTTGAGCTTCTCACGCGCCGCCGATGAGCTATGCCTGACGGCCAGTGCCGTCAGCCATCGCATCAATCGCCTGGAAGATGAGCTGGCGCTCAAGCTGTTCCACCGCATGCCGCGCAAGGTCCGCCTTAGCGAAGACGGCGAGCGCCTGTTCGCGGTCATGCAGCGGACCATGGATGAGCTCAGCGAGGCCGTGCAGGAACGCGCTCACGCCGAGATCGCCGGCCAGCTGACGTTTTACGTTCGCCCCTCAGTAGCACAGTGCTGGCTGGTGCCGCGGCTGGCGCAGTTCACCGCCCGCTACCCTGATATTCAGCTGGATATCAGGGTGGGCAACGAGAGCATCGATTACCGCACACGCAAGATCGACCTGGTCCTGTGTTATTCGGATGGCCATCATCCCGGCCTGCAGAGCATTCACTTGATGAACGAGCGGATCGCCCCGGTGTGCTCCCCCCGTTACGCAGAAACCCATGCATTGAACGGCGACCTGCAACCGCTGGATCACTGCACCACCCTGCATGACGTAGCAGCCTGGGACAACGCTGCATTCGATGCAGAATGGCAACTCTGGGCGGACACCACAGGCGCTGGCGTCAGCCTTGCGCGCCGGTTCCTCACATTCGATCGCTCCGACCTCTGCACGCTCGCCGCCCTGAATCACGTAGGCATCGCCATCGGCCGGGAACAACTGGTCAAGGATCGCATTGCACAAGGTGAGCTGGTCTTGCCGTTCGGGGGGTTCGTCGACACCCCCCACTATGGCTATTACCTGGTCTACCCGCATCATGACCCGATGCCCAGACGCCTGCAGGTATTGATCGACTGGCTCGTGAAAGAGGCATGCACTGAACTTTAGGCGTGGCCCTGTCGCAATAAAAGGCCGCTCCCGCAAAGCACCAAGCAGGCCTGTGCCATGCCGCATGGGTTTACCCCAGCAACTGGCTCAATACCGCGCGCAATTTCCCAGGCTTGACCGGTTTGTTCAAAAGCGGCGCGCCCAGTTTTTGCAAGCCCCGCCGGCATTGATCGCTGCGGTCGGCGGTGATGATCACCGCAGGTATGGCGGTGGCAAAATGCTCACGCAAATACCTGACCACCTCGCAACCCACCACGCCATGGTCCAGGTGGTAGTCGGCCAGGATCAGTTCCGGGGCCTGCCCCTGCAAGGCCAGCAAGGCACCGGCCTGGTCGGTCGCGGTCACCACTTCGCAGCCCCACTGCCCAAGCAGCGCGCCCATGCTCTCGAGGATGCTCACTTCGTTGTCCAGTACCAACAGGCGGCGGCCCGGTAACGGGTTGCCGACGCTTGGCAGCGGCACAGCCTGGTGAGCGGCCAGCGGCACCTCTTTACCCAGCGGGACCTCGATGCTGAACACCGAGCCACGCCCCGGCCACGAACGTACCTCAATCCGGTAGCCGAGAATCTTGGCAATCCGCTCGACGATGGCCAACCCCAGCCCCACGCCCTTGCGATCCGCTGCGCGGCCGACGTCCAGTTGGTTGAACTCAAGGAAGATCGCCTGTAACCGGTCTTCGGCAATACCCCGCCCGGTATCCCACACTTCCAGCCGCAAATGGCCACCCCGGCGCCTTGCCCCCAGCAAGATCCGGCCTTCGTCGGTGTAGCGGCAGGCGTTACTGAGGAAGTTGCGCAGGATACGTGTCATCAGCCGCAGGTCAGTGCTGATGGCGCAGTCCGGGATGCGCGCATGCAGCTTGAGGCCTTGCGCATCGGCCACCGAGCGGAACTCCGAGACCAGGGGTGCGAACAACTCGTCGAGGCGGTACACGGCCACGTCCGGCTTCACCGCTGCCTGGTCGAGCCGGGAAATGTCCAGCAGGTCGGTCAGCAAGTCTTCGGCGCCCTCAAGAGCCTGGTGGGTACGCTCCACCAGCACATGCTCGGCCTCTGGCAATGGCCGCTCGCGCAACGTGGAGATCAGCAGGCGAGCGGCGTTCAGCGGTTGCAGCAGGTCATGGCTGGCGGCAGCGAGGTATTTGTCCTTGCTGCGGTTGGCAGCTTCTGCAGCATCGCGGGCCTCCAGCAATTCATCGGTACGCGCAGCAACCCGTTGCTCCAGCTCGTCATTGAGCTGTTGCAAGCGTTGCTGCGCCAGCTTGCGTTCGGTGATGTCGGCGACAAAACCCTCCACCAGGCCCTCCTGCCCAGGCTTGAGCAGCAGGTTCATCAGCACATCAAGGTGGCTGCCGTCCTTGCGCCGCAAGCGTGTTTCGTAGCCGTGCAGGCTGCGCTCACGGGCGAGAACCGCAGTAATCGCCTGCAACTCTTCGGCACCGCCGTCAAACAGGTTGGCGGCCAGGTCGGTCAGGGAAAACAGCACCGCTTGCGGGTCGTCGTAACCGAGCATACGCGCCAGCGCCGGGTTGGCGGCACGCATACCGTCTTGCAGGCTGGCCTGGAAAATCCCGTGCACGGCGTTTTCGAACAGCCATTTGTAACGGTTGCGTTCGGCTTCCAGTTCGTCAAGGCGGGCCGCCAGCTCCGGGTAATGGCTTTTGCGTGCCGAATGGTCACCCAGCCCCAACAGCCCGGCCAGCGCGCGCTGCTGTTCTTCAGAGGGCCTCGCCATAAACCACCTCGACATCACGCTGGCTCGACGCACGGGGGTTGGTCAGGATGCACGGGTCGCCCATCGCATGTTGCGACAGGAACGGAATGTCCGCCGTGCGCACGCCGTGCAGCCCCAGGGTTTCATGGAAACCGATGGCGTGTTTCAGCGCAATCAGGTGCTCCACCAGGCGCCCGCAGATCTGCCGGTGGTTAAGGCCGCGGCAATCAATGCCGAATACCTCGGCAATCACTTTGAAGCGCTCCGGCGCCGAGCTGTAGTTGAACGCCACCACGTGCTCCACCAGCACCGCGTTGCACAAGCCATGAGGCAAGTCGAGGAAGCCGCCCAGGCTGTGGGACATGGCGTGAACCGCACCCAGAATCGCGTTGGAAAACGCCAGCCCCGCCTGCATGCTGCCCAGCATGATCTTCTCGCGCAGGCCGATATCGGCCGGGTTGGCGATCATCTCTACCAGGTTGCCATTGATCAGGCGCATGGCTTCCAGCGCGTGGGGGTCGGTCAGCGGGCCGTGGCCGGTGGAAACAAAGGCTTCGATGGCATGCACCAGCGCATCGATACCGGTGCAGGCCGACAGGAACGGGTCCATGCTCAGGGTGGTTTGCGGGTCAATCAGTGAGACGTCCGGCACCACCGCCTTGCTGACGATGGAGAACTTCATGCGCTCCTGCTGGTTGGAGATGATCACGAACTGCGACACATCCGCCGAGGTGCCGGCCGTGGTCGGAATCAGGATCAGCGGCGGGCTGGGCACGCGAATCATGTCCACGCCTTCGAATTCGAGGATGCTGCGCCCGTGGGCAACCACGATGCCGATGGCCTTGCCGCAATCCATCGGGCTACCGCCGCCGACGGCGACGATCACGTCACAGTGGTTCTGCCGGTAGATCTCGGCGCCGAGCATCACCTCTTCGACCCGCGGGTTGGGCGACACGGCGGTATACAGGCAGTAATCAATGCCCTGGGCCTGCAAGCTGGCCTCCACGTCCGCCACCCAGCCGGCGGCGATAACGCCCGGGTCACTGACCACCAGCACCTTGCGGGCACCGAAGGTTTTCGCGTAATTGGCGACGTTATGCCGGCAGCCGGCACCAAAGATGATTTCAGGCGATACGAACTTGCGAAGCGGGCTGAAACTCTGGCTCATTGGCAAGCCTGTTCTTATTGTTCTGGAAGGTAACCGCCAGCGTAAAGCATCCCGCAGCGAAAGCAACCAGACCAATGAGCAGCACTGGCTCAGCCACGGGCAGTCAGAGGAACCGGCCACCGTAGTGGCCGGGTGGCACATCAGCGATTGGCGAAGTACATCGTCACTTCAAAGCCGATGCGCAGGTCGGTAAAGGCGGGTTTATTCCACATGGGCAGTCCTCTTGTTGTGCCGGGGGAGTCCGGTAGATGCATTAATACACGGGGGGCGCCAGGGCCGAATGCTACTTTGGAAGGAACTTGCGGGGTGCGTTGGTAGGGGATTTTGTTTCCTGTGCCGGCCTCTTCGCGGGCATGCCCGCGAAAAGGCCGCGACGCGGTCTAGAAAAAGCCCAGCGGGTTGATGTCGTAGCTTACCAACAGGTTCTTGGTCTGCTGGTAGTGATCGAGCATCATCTTGTGGGTTTCACGGCCCACGCCAGACTTCTTGTAGCCGCCAAACGCTGCATGCGCCGGGTACAGGTGGTAGCAGTTGGTCCACACGCGGCCGGCCTTGATGCCGCGCCCCATGCGGTAGGCGCGGTTGATGTCGCGGGTCCACAGGCCGGCGCCCAGGCCAAACTCGGTGTCGTTGGCAATTGCCAGCGCTTCGGCTTCGTCCTTGAAGGTGGTCACGCCCACCACCGGGCCGAAGATTTCTTCCTGGAACACACGCATCTTGTTGTTGCCTTTGAGCAGGGTCGGCTGGATGTAGTAACCGCTGCCCAGGTCGCCCTGCAGCTGCTCGGCACCGCCGCCGGCGAGCAGCTGCGCGCCTTCCTCCTTGGCAATCTGCAGATAGGACAGAATCTTGTCGTATTGCTGCTCCGAGGCCTGGGCACCCACCATGGTTTCGGTGTCCAGCGGGTTGCCCCGCGTTATCTTGGCGATCTTTTTCATCACCTCGGCCATGAATGGCTGGTAGATCGATTCCTGGATCAGCGCCCGGGACGGGCAGGTGCACACTTCGCCCTGGTTGAAGAACGCCAGCACCAGGCCCTCGGCGGCCTTCTCGATGAACGCGGGCTCGGCCTGCATGATGTCTTCGAAGAAGATGTTCGGCGACTTGCCGCCCAGTTCGACGGTGGACGGGATGATGTTCTCGGCCGCGCACTTCATGATGTGCGACCCCACAGGCGTAGAGCCGGTAAAGGCGATCTTGGCGATGCGCTTGCTGGTGGCCAGCGCTTCGCCGGCCTCACGGCCGAAGCCCTGCACGATGTTCAACACGCCCGCCGGCAGCAGGTCGGCGACCAGCTCGGCAAAAATGGTGATCGACAGAGGCGTCTGCTCGGCAGGCTTGAGCACCACACAGTTGCCGGCGGCCAGGGCCGGGGCAAGCTTCCAGGCAGCCATCAGCAGCGGGAAGTTCCAGGGGATGATCTGCCCGACCACACCCAGCGGCTCATGGATGTGATAAGCCACGGTGCCCTCGTTGATTTCGGCCGCGCCGCCCTCCTGGGCTCGGATGCAACCGGCAAAATAGCGGAAGTGGTCCGCTGCCAGCGGCACGTCGGCATTGAGCGTTTCGCGCACCGCCTTGCCGTTGTCCCAGCTTTCGGTGACGGCCAGCACTTCCAGGTTCTGTTCGATACGGTCGGCAATCTTCAGCAGCACCAGGGCGCGGTCTTGCACCGAGGTCTTGCCCCAGGCTTCGGCGGCTGCGTGCGCGGCGTCCAGGGCGCGGTCGACGTCCTGGGCAGTGGAACGCGGGAACTCGGCAATCGGCTGGCCATTGACCGGCGAGCTGTTGGTGAAGTACTGGCCAGCCAACGGCTGCACGAACTCGCCATTGATGAAGTTGCCATAACGTGGCTTGAAGGACACGACGGCGCCTGGGGTTCCGGGTTGTGCGTAGATCATGCTGAGCCTCTGCGGGTCGATGCCTGTCCCACGACAGGCGATGGACCGATGGTAAAAAGCCCCGCGTGCCAGGCGAATGCATCGTTGGCAGCGGGGCTCTCGTCATTTGGTAGTAGGGCCGCTTGCCTCAGGCCACTGCTCTACGGCTTGGCGCTTGCCGTTTGCTGCAGCTGCCTGGGCAGCTTGAAGGTCCAGAGCATGCCGCCTTGGTTGAAGTCCTTGACCCGCTTGGCCACTTCGCCCCCCCACAGCGGTACCGCGCCCCCCCAGCCAGAGACCACCGACACGTATTGCTCGCCGTCCATTTCCCAGGTCACGGGCGAACCGAGCACGCCGGAGCCCGTCTGGAATTCCCAGACCTTGTCGCCGGTCTTGGCGTTGAAGGCCTGCAGGAAGCCTTCCGGCGTGCCGGTGAACACCAGGTTGCCCTTGGTGGTCAGCACCCCGCCCCACAGCGGCGCGTAGTTCTTGTGCCGCCACACTTCCTTGCCACTGATCGGGTCGATGGCACGCAGTACGCCGATATAGTCTTCGTTGAGCGGCTTGATGGTGAAGCCGGCGCCGAGGAACGCTGCGCCTTTCTTGTAGGCAATGCCTTCGTTCCAGATGTCCATGCCCCACTCGTTGGAAGGCACGTAGAACAGCCCGGTGTCCTTGTTGTAGGCCATCGGCATCCAGTTCTTGGCGCCGAGGAAGGCCGGGGCGACGAACACCGAACTGCCCTTGGCTTCGCTGCCGGGTGCGCCTGGGCGGCTGGCGTCGTTGTAGATCGGCCGGCCATCCTTGTCCAGGCCGGTGGCCCAGGTGATCTTGTCGACGAAGGGGAAGCCGCGAATGAACTTGCCGTTGGTGCGGTCCAGCACGTAGAAGAAACCGTTGCGGTCGGCCGTGGCGGCAGCCTTGACCTCCTTGCCGCCGTCCTTGTAGTTGAACGAAATCAGTTCGTTGACGCCGTCGAAGTCCCAGCCGTCATGCGGCGTGCTCTGGAAGTGCCACTTGATGGTGCCGTCGTCAGGGTTCAGCGCCAGGCGCGACGAGGAATACAGGTTGTCACCGGGGCGCAGGTGCGAGTTCCACGGTGCCGGGTTGCCGGTGCCGAACAGGATCAGGTTGGTTTCCGGGTCGTAGTAACCGCCCAGCCAGGGCGCAGCGCCGCCGGTTTTCCACAAATCGCCGGGCCAGGTCTTGCCCGCCTCGCCGCCTGAAATACCGTTTTCGATTGCCTTGCCGTCCTTGTACACATAGCCCATGTGCCCTTCGACGGTGGGGCGCATCCACAGCAGCTCGCCGTTCTCGGGGTTGTAGGCCTGGATCTTGCCCACCACGCCGAACTCGCCACCGGCAACGCCGGTGATCAGCTTGCCGTTGACGATCATGGGCGCGGCGCTGATGGAATAGCCTTCCTTGTGGTCGGCCACCTTCTTGCTCCACACCACCTTGCCGGTGTCCTTGTTCAGGGCGACCAGTTTGGCGTCCAGGGTGCCGAAGAACACCAGGTCACCGTACAGCGCCACGCCGCGGTTGATCACGTCGCAGCAAGGGCGGATGTCATCCGGCAGGCGTGCATCGTATTGCCACAGTTTTTTGCCAGTGCGGGCATCCACGGCGAACACCCGCGAGTAGGAACCGGTCAGGTACATCACCCCGTCCTTGATGAGCGGCTGTGCCTGCTGGCCGCGCTGCTTCTCACCGCCGAAGGAGAATGCCCAGACCGGCCGCAGCTCCTTGACGTTGTTGGCATTGAGCATGTCCAGCGGGCTGTAGCGCTGGCCCTGGACGCCCAGGCCATTGGTCACGATCTGCTGCGGGTTCTTCGGGTCCTGGAGGATTTCTTCATTGCTGACAGCGGCGTGAGCCGCGCCGGCAAGCAGCATGGCGCTGAGCACCAGGCTCACGGCAAACAAGGGGCGACGCGGGGATCGGGTCATGACGGCTACCTTTGGTTTTTTTGTTGTGCCCGGGAAAATTTCCCGGTGTGCCGGGAATTCTTGGTCCCGACCCGGTTGCCAACAATTACCCGCAGTGCGGAGTTTTCTAGTTCCTTGGTACGGGGCCGCATCCCCTCGACTTGCGCTCCTGCAGGGGAATGCGTCAGGGGTTGGCGTCGACGCGCTGCAGTTGTTGGCGTTCGTAGCGGGGATACAGATGGCTGACACTGCGAATCAGCTCATAACGGGTCAGGTTGATCCCGGCAAAGCGTTCGGGGATGGGGCTGCGGATCATCTCGGCCATGTCGTCGCCACGCGCCGCGCCGTCGCGCATCAACCCATCCAGCCAGCCCAGGTAATCACGCATCTGTGCAAACGGCCGGGCATCGCTGGCCAGCGGCCCGTGGCCGGGCACAAGCTGCTTCCAGGGCAAGGCTTGCAGGGTGTCCAAGTCCTTTTGCCACACCTGAAGCCCCGGGCTGTTGGGGGTGGTCAGGGCACGCTCGTAGAACACCAGATCGCCCGCGAACAGCACGCCGGTCTTCTCATCCAGAATGGCCAGGTCGGCGCCGGTATGCCCGCTCAACTCCAGCAACCGCAGGCGGTGCCCGCCCACCTCGTGGATACCAGGCTGCAGCACCCGGGTCGGCAGCACCACTTCGGTGCCGCGCATCCAGTCGCCGACCAGCCGGTACATGTTCTCGGCCATGGCCTCGCCCTGCTGACGCAGCAAGTCGCCGGTACCGGCCAAAGCGCCGACAGGTACATCGGCAAACGCCTGGTTACCCAGTACATGGTCAGGGTGATGATGAGTCAGCAGCACTTCAAGCACCGGCTTGTCGGTGGTGGCTGCAATGGCCTGGCGCAACGCTTCGCCGTAGCGTTTGGACGGCCCGCTGTCGATCACCACCACGCCGCTGTCGGTGACGATGAACGCGGTATTGACGATATTGCCGCCATTGGCCTTGGCGAAGTTGTCGGTGCTGCCCTCCAGCAACCAGGTGCCCTCGGCGATCTGCCGAGGCGTGAGACGGTAGTCCAGGTCTGCCCAGGCCGGTAGCCCCAGGCATAGCAGCAACAGCATCATCCAACGCATGAAGGGTGCCTCTGGTCAGGGGTAAAGTGCGGCAGCGCGGTCAGGGCACCGCCGCCTCGAACTGGTTGCCGCTGTTGTCCTGCAACAGCAGCCGGGTCGGCCCGGCACCCTGGATATCGAAGCCCAGGTTGGGGTTTTCGCTGACCGCCGGGTACAGCTCGAGGCTGGCCAGGCGCTGGCCGTTCGCGTCCAGCAACTCGGCATGGTTGAGGAAGAACTCGGGAATACCGCTGACCAGGCCATTGTCCATCGGGTGGGCCACCTGCAGGCGCAAGCGGCTGCTGTCGCCACGCGGGTAGCGCCCGCCCAGCACCTCTCCGAGGTGGTCTTCCCAACCGGGTTGGGTGCGCACCACGCTGGGCGCGGTACATCCGCCACCGGCGGCATCGATCAGGGTTGAGCCGACGTGCCACAGGCCATCGCGTGTCAGCACGGCGGCGCGCAGCGGGGTGGCCTGTTCGATACGGATACGGATCGACAACCAGGGCAACACGCGCTCGCCGGGCTGAAAGTCGACAATGCGCGGCAGCGGGTTGAGTTCGGCCCAGGCAATTATCCGCACCACCTCGCCAGCGAATGCCCGGGCGTCGATCTCCAGCGGCACCTGCCTTGCGTCCTCGGCAAAGGGCGGCGCCAGCAGCTTTACGCGCTCATCGAAGACGAACGCGGCCTGGCCCAGCAGCTGCTTGTGGTAGAAGTCCCACATCACCGAGGGCACCGGGTCCGTCTGGGGGGCTGGGGTGGCAGCTTGGGCTGCACAAGGCATCCAGCAGGCCAGCAGGAAAGTCGCTCGCCAGTTCATGGCCTGCTCCTGATTGAACAACACATAAGCCACTGATTCAGCGAGGCCCTGTGGGAGCGGGCAAGCCCGCGAACACCGGCGAAGCCGGTGCCAGACACCGCGTTGCATTCTTCGCGGGCATGCCCGCTCCCACAGGGAAGGTGTGTGCCCCGCTATTGATACATCTCCGGGACCTCGTAGCGCAGGCCGTAAGCGGCATACATGGCCTTGAGCCGGCCATCGCGGATCATCGCCTCAAGGGCTTCCTCCACGGCATAGGCCAACTGCCGGTTGCTTTCGTGCACGGCCATGCCGATTTCCCAGGCCTGCTTGCCCAGGTTGGGGTAGGCGTTTTCCGCGAGGGCCAGTTGCGGTTCGGCAGCTTGGTGCAGCTGCCAGTCAACTTCGCCGCGCATCGCCATCACCGCGTCCACCTGGCCGGCCTGCATGGCGCTGAACGCCTGCTGCACGCCGGGGTAGTGGTGGGTGTTGGCACTGAGCATGCCGTTGAACACCGAAGTCAGGTAGAACGACGGCACGCTGTCCACCTCGACCCCGATCGGGTGCTGCTGGAACACCGCCACACTGGCCACCGCCGTCAGGCGGCGCTGGTCGTAGGCAACTTGCCAGCGCTCTTGCTGATAAGGGCCGAACATCACCACCTGAGCGTTTTCCAGCTCGCCCAGATCGTTGCGCTTTTGCGCGTAGGCCTGGTCGTAAGGCACACGCATCATCAGGTCGGCCAGCTGTTGGTGGCGCAGCGGGCTGCCGCGCCAGATGTAGTCACGCAGGTCGTCATCGAGCTTTTCCCCGGGCGGTGCCCAGATCAGTTGCAAACGTACCCCCAAGGCCGAGGCCAACGCCTGCGCCAGTTCCACATCGACGCCGCGGGGCTTGCCGTGGTCTTCGAAACTGTAAGGTGGGAAATCCTTGTACACCGCCACTTTCAGCTCACCGGCGGCGATGATCGCGTCGTAGTTGCGCACCTGCGCCTGGGCCGTCGCGCACCACAGCAGCAGGCTACAAAACAGCACGGCAAACAGACGCATGGCCGTCACTCCTCGACGTGCACGCTGTCCAGGTAGGTGCGCACCGCCCACAGGGCTTCCTGGCTGAGGTAGTCGGCCATCTTCGGCATGTACACACGGCCATCGCGAACCGCGCCATGGCGTACCCGTTCGACAAACCATTCATCCCCGGCGTCACCGGCATCGAGCATGCGCAGGTCTGGGGCAATACCGCCGGACTTGGCCTCCAGGCCATGGCAGGCAGCGCAGTTCTGGTTGTAGGCCGAGGCGCCGATTTCCACGGCCTTGTCGTGCTCGGGCGAGCTGCGGTAAGGGTTTACTGCAGCCCACCCGTCGCCGTCCAGGCTTACGCCGGCGTCCTTGATCGGGGTCAGGCCCTTGGTCTCCACCGCCTGGGGCACCACGTTGCCATGAGCCCAGGCCGTACCGGTCAGCACCGCTGCGGCCAGCAGCCCTGCAGCAAGCAACACATTGCGTTTTGTTGTCATTGTTATGCCCTCACCATTGCACGCAAAGCCTCAACCACAGAGGCCGTGCCGCCATCTTAGAAACAGCCTGCGGACGCTCGAATGCTGCTTTGGTGGCCGGGCCTTACTCCCTTGGTAGTAGGGCTTGTGGCGAAGGGCCAATTGAGGTGCCGTTCGGGAAGTCTTCCCGGCAAGGGCGGGACTTTTTCCGTATCCCGCGACAGCGCCCCCGCCCCACCCTGTGCAGGCCAAAACCTCCACTGGGAACTGCAACCATGACAATAAGATCGCTACCCGCCCCTTCCCCCCTGGCCCTGAGCGTGCGCGTCCTGCTACTGGCCGGTAGCCTGGCCCTGGGCAATGTGGCAACAGCGGCCACCGCACCTGCTGCACCTGCCGGCAAAAGCGTCACCTGGGAAGACATCGCCAACGACCACCTGACCACCCAGGACGTGCTGCAGTACGGCATGGGCACCAATGCCCAGCGCTGGAGCCCGCTGGCCCAGGTCAATGACCAGAACGTGTTCAAGCTGACCCCGGCCTGGTCTTATTCCTTCGGCGACGAAAAGCAGCGCGGCCAGGAATCCCAGGCCATCGTCAGCGACGGCGTGGTCTACGTCACGGGCTCGTACTCGCGGGTATTTGCCCTCGATGCCAAGACCGGCAAACGCCTGTGGACCTACAACCACCGCCTGCCCGACAACATTCGCCCGTGCTGCGACGTGGTCAACCGCGGGGCGGCAATCTACGGCGACAAGATCTACTTCGGCACCCTGGACGCGCGGCTCATCGCCCTCGACAAAAACACCGGCAAGGTGGTGTGGAACAAGAAGTTCGGCGACCACAGCGCCGGCTACACCATGACCGGCGCCCCGGTGCTGATCAAAGACAAGACCAGCGGCAAGGTGCTGTTGATTCACGGCAGCTCCGGCGACGAGTTCGGCGTGGTCGGCCAGCTGTTCGCCCGCGACCCGGACACTGGCGAAGAGGTATGGATGCGGCCCTTCGTCGAAGGCCACATGGGCCGCCTGAACGGCAAGGACAGCACCCCGACCGGCGACGTCAAGGCGCCGTCCTGGCCAGACGACCCGACCACCGAAACCGGCAAGGTCGAAGCCTGGAGCCACGGCGGCGGCGCCCCTTGGCAAAGCGCCAGTTTTGATGCCGAGACCAACACCATCATCGTTGGCGCTGGCAACCCCGGCCCCTGGAACACCTGGGCGCGCACCTCCAAGGATGGCAACCCCCACGACTACGACAGCCTCTACACCTCAGGCCAGGTCGGTGTCGACCCCAGCACCGGCGAGGTGAAGTGGTTCTACCAGCACACGCCAAACGATGCCTGGGACTTCTCCGGCAACAACGAGCTGGTGCTGTTCGACTACAAGGACAAGGACGGCAAGGTGGTCAAGGCCACCGGGCACGCCGACCGCAACGGCTTCTTCTACGTGGTGGACCGCAACAACGGCAAGCTGCAGAACGCCTTCCCCTTCGTCGACAACATCACCTGGGCCAGCCATATCGACCTGAAGACCGGGCGCCCGGTGGAAAACCCCGGCCAACGCCCGGCCAAACCGCTGCCCGGTGAAACCAAGGGCAAGCCGGTGGAAGTCTCGCCGCCGTTCCTGGGTGGCAAAAACTGGAACCCCATGGCCTACAGCCAGGACACCGGCCTGTTCTACATCCCGGGCAACCAGTGGAAAGAGGAATACTGGACCGAGGAAGTGAACTACAAGAAGGGCTCGGCTTACCTGGGCATGGGCTTCCGTATCAAGCGCATGTACGACGACCATGTCGGCACCCTGCGGGCAATGGACCCCACCACCGGCAAACTGGTGTGGGAGCACAAGGAGCACCTGCCGCTGTGGGCGGGCGTACTGGCAACCAAGGGCAACCTGGTATTCACCGGCACTGGCGACGGCTTCTTCAAGGCCTTCGACGCCAAGACGGGCAAGGAGCTGTGGAAGTTCCAGACCGGCAGCGGCATCGTCTCGCCGCCCATCACCTGGGAGCAGGACGGCGAGCAGTACATCGGCGTGACCGTGGGCTACGGCGGCGCGGTGCCGCTGTGGGGCGGCGACATGGCCGAGCTGACCAAGCCGGTGGCTCAGGGCGGCTCGTTCTGGGTGTTCAAGATCCCGAGCTGGGACAACAAGACTGCGCAGCGTTGACTGCCTGAGGTAAAGCGTTATGGGGCCGCGTTGCGGCCCCATAACGCTTATCCCGAATGCATTCAGGTCCGCCCCACAACTGCCCTGTTCCAACTGAGAGCCTTTCACCATGAACTACCTGCCATTTGCCTTGCTGTTGGTACTGTCCCCTGCCTTGGCCGTGAGCGCCGACGACGATGGCAACGATGCCCCGTTGACCATCAACGGCTGCGTCATTGCCGAAGCCAGCCAATGCCCGGGGGCCAACCTGCGCGGTGCCAACCTGGCCAACCAGGACCTGCGCAAGATGAACCTGGCCGGCGCCGACCTGCGTGATGCCGACCTGCGCCATGCCCGGCTCGACCTGGCCAACCTGGAAAAAGCCCGCCTGCAGGGCGCCAACCTGACCCGTGCCAGCCTGCAACAGAGCAACCTGCGTGTGGCGGACCTGAGCAACAGCAAGCTGGTGGCCATTCAGGGCTGGGGCTTGTTCGCCCAAGGGGCACAGTTTGAAAAGGCCGACCTCAGTGCTGCCTTCTTGCAGTTCGCCAGGTTGTCCGGGGCGAAGCTGCAGCAGGCCAACTTGCAGGCGGCGGACCTGGAGATGGCCTGGCTGAGCAAGGCTGATCTGCAAGGGGCCAACCTCAGCGATGCCAACCTGCAGGAGGCCAAGTTTGGCCAGAGCAACCTGGCGCGTGCGGATTTGCGCGGGGCGCGGCAGCATTACGGGAACTTCCAGGAGGCCAACATGGAGGGGTGCAAGGGATGCCCGGATACATGGGACAAATGAGTTCAGTTAGCAGGGGCCGCTTTGCGGCCCATCGCGACACAAGGCCGCTCCCACAATGACCGCGTATATACCAACTGCTGTGTGTACGCGGTCATTGTGGGAGCGGCCTTGTGTCGCGATGGGCTGCGAAGCAGCCCCAGCAAGCGCAGCTGACACACCTCACCCCGCCACCCGCACCACCCCCAGGTTGATGCCCAGGTGCACCAGCTCGGCATGCGAACTGACCTGCAACTTGCTCTTGAGCAAGGTCAAATGATTGGACACAGTCTTGGCGCTGATGCATAGCTGCTCGGCAATCACCCGCATCGGCGTACCTTTGGCCAGCATCGTGAAAATCTCCAGTTCACGCTGGGTCATGCGCTGCAAGCGGGGGTCACTGCTGCCTTGCTGTGACGTGCACGCCAACTGCGTAGCCAAGGGCTGTTCGATGTAGGCATGCCCGGCCAACACCCGCTGCACCGCCTCGATCAACACCTGGGGCGCCGAGTTCTTGGTCAGGTAGCCCGAAGCCCCCGCCTCCAGCGCCTGGCGCACCAGCGGCAGCTCGTCGTGCATGCTGAAAAACAGCACCCGCAGCTGAGGCAGGCGCTGGCGCAGGCGGCGGGTGGTTTCCAGGCCGCTGATACCGGGCAGGCCGAAGTCCATGACCACCAGGTTCGGCACTTGCTCCTGCACACGGGTCAAGGCCTCTTCTCCACTGGCCGCCTCTCGTACCTGCATCGCCGGCAACACCGTCCGCAGCAGGCTGGCATAGCCCTGGCGGACCACGGCATGGTCATCGACCAACAGGATATTCATCACACCTCCTTGGGAATGTTCAGGGCCAGTGCCCAGCCGCTACCCGGCCGGCTCAAGATGCGCAGCTCCCCGCCAAGGCTACGGGCGCGTTCGGCCATCGAGTGCAGGCCTACCCCTGGGCGCTGGGGCGGGTGCGCCCCGCGGCCATTGTCGCGAATGAACAGGCGCAAACCCTTGGCACTGCGCTGCAGGCGCACCCGCACCTGGCTTGCGCCGGCATGCCGAGCGACGTTGGTCAGTGCCTCTTGCAGCAAGCGGTACAAGTGCGTTCTGCTCGCCCCGGGGAGCGCCGGCAAGTGCTCGCCAACCCGCAGCCGGCATTCGATACCCTGGCTGGCCTGCCACTGGCTCACCAGCAGGCCGAAAGCCTCGGCCAGCGGCATGTAGTGCAGCGCCACCGGGTACAGGTTGTGCACCAGCGCGCGAAAGCCTTGCTGGAGGCGCTCGCAATTGAGTTCGAGGTCGTGCGCCGTCTGTGTCACCACCGCAGGCTGCTCAGCCACCATACGCAACAGACAGAGCTGGGCACGAATACCGGCCAGGTATTGCCCAAGGTCGTCGTGCAGGGTCTGCGCCAGCTGGGTGCGCTCTTGCTCCTGCGCCGCCAGCAGGGCCTGGGTCAGTCGGGCGTTGTCGGCCCGAGCCTGCTCCAGCGTTGCGGTCATGTGGTTGAAGTAGGTAGCCAGCTGGCGTGCCTCCGGCAGGCCAGCCTCGCGCAAGCGCGCAGTCAACTGCCCGCCCGAAACCTGACGCAAGGCGCACAGCAGTTCATCCAGCAGGCCCATGGCCCGCCGTACCGCCCAGCGGATGGTCAGCAGGCTCAACAGCCAGGCCACGCCACACAAACCCAGCAGTTGCTGCAGGGAGTCCCAGACTTCATCGATCTCATCCCGTGGATCGACAGCAATCAACACCCGGCGCCCGTCATTCAGGTCCAGCAGCCGGCGGCTGCTGTGGCGCTCGTCAAACAGCTGGCGGCCCAACCAGGCATCCAGGCCACTCCGCGCCGGTAGCCGCAGCGCTTCACCCGCCGCTAGCCAGTGCACCCGCACATGGCGCAGGCTCTGGGTCAGCCGGGGTTGCAGGCTTGCCGGGTCGCGTTCGGCAGTGTCACCGAGGTACGCCACCACCGCTTCGGCAGACTGCAATTCACGCTCGACATCCGCCACCGCCTGGTGCAACAGCGCGCCGGCACAGGCCAGCGTCACCAGGGCGAAACAGCACGTGACCCACAGGTTGATCCGCCACAGGGCCGACAGGTTGACAAGGCGCACAGGCGATTCTCCTCGGGGCGTTGTGGCCCATCGTAAAACCGCAACAGCCGCGCCGAATTACTACCTTGGTACCGGCCTGGCGCTACTTTCTGCATATTTCCCCCTCACGGCGGGCTTCCTATGCTGGCGCCATCTGCCGTGGAGTGTGTTATGCGCCAGCCTGCCCACCTTGCCCTGACCTGCCTGCTGGCCCTGGCCGCGACCTTGGCTGCGCCCCTGGCGCCCGCCGCTCAGCCCACAGACGCGCTAAACGTACGCATCGGCTACCTGGGCTATCGCCCCGATCCCGGCCCGCTGCTGTCCAACATCATTCCTGAGCCTGCCGATGCCGGGCGCCAGGGCGCCGAGCTGGCGGTTGTCGACAGCAACAGCACCGGGCGCTTCCTGAAGCAGCAATTCCAGCTGACCCCCGCCACAGTCGACAGCCCCGAGGCCTTGTTGCAGGCAGCCAGGGCGCAGCACGACCAAGGCCTGCGGCTGTTCGTGGTGAATGCCCCGGCCGCCAGCCTGCGCGCGTTGTCTGCCGCCCTCCCCGACAGCCTGTTGTTCAACGCCGGCAGCCCCGACGACGGCCTGCGCAGCAGCCAGTGCCTGGGCAATGTGCTGCACAGCTTGCCGGGGCGCGCCATGCTGGCCGATGCGCTGGTGCAATTCCTGGTGCTGCGCAAGTGGCAGCGGGCGCTGCTGGTGGCCGGCCAGACCGAAGACGACCAGGCCTACGCCGCAGCCCTGCGCCGCTCAATGAAACGCTTTGGCCTGCAACTGGTCGCGGAAAAGACCTGGACTTTCGACAACGACCAGCGCCGCAGCGCCCAGGCCGACATGCCGCTGTTCACCCAAACCGCCGAATACGACGTTGTACTGGTGGCCGACGAGCGCGGCGACTTTGGCGAGTACCTGCCCTACCAGACCTGGTACCCCCGCCCCGTGGCCGGCACCCAGGGTCTCACCCCCACCGGCTGGCACAAGACCGTGGAAACCTTTGGCGCCGCGCAGCTGCAAAAACGCTTCGAAGCCCAGGCCGGGCGCTGGATGAATGACCGTGACTTTGCTGCCTGGATGGCCGTGCGCAGCATTGCCAGCGCGGCCAGCAAGCTGCGCCAGGCCGAACCCCGCGCGCTACAACAACTGCTGCTCAGCGAACAGTTGCCACTGGATGGTTTCAAGGGCCGCAAGCTCAGCTACCGCCCGTGGAACGGCGAACTGCGCCAGCCAATCGCGCTGGTGCAGCCGCGCGCCCTGGTCAGCACGTCGCCGCAGGAGGGCTTCCTGCACCCTTTCAACGAAATGGACAGCCTGGGCTACGACAAACCCGAAGTGACCTGCAGCTACCCCTGACCCGATAACCACAACAATAAGGAATTCGCCATGCGCCGCCCCCTCTTCCACCGGGCCCTGCTTTACCCCAGCCTGCTGTCGGGCGCCCTGGCGCTGGCCAGCGGGCACGCCATGGCCGCCACTGCCTGGGTGTCCAACGAGAAGGACAACAGCCTCAGCCTGATCGACATGCAAACCCTTGAAGTCACCGAGACCCTGCCGGTGGGCCAGCGCCCGCGCGGCCTGCTGCTGTCACACGACAACAAGCTGCTGTACATCTGCGCCAGCGACTCGGACCGGGTACAGGTGATGGACGTGGCCACCCGCAAGATCATCAAGGAGCTGCCCTCCGGCAAGGACCCCGAGCAGTTTGCCCTGCACCCCAACGACCGCTGGCTGTATGTGTCCAACGAGGACGACGCACTGGTGACGGTGATCGACACCGTCACCGACAAGGTGCTGGGGCAGATCGACGTCGGTATCGAACCCGAAGGCATGGCGGTGAGCCCCGACGGCAAGTGGGCAGTCAATACCAGTGAGACCACCAACATGCTGCACTGGATCGACACCAGCACCCAGACCTTGGCCGACAGCACCCTGGTCGATCAGCGGCCGCGTTTCGTCGAGTTCAACAAGGACGGTTCGCGGTTGTGGGCCTCGGCGGAAATTGGTGGCACGGTGACCATCCTCGACGTGGCCACGCGCCAGGTGCTGAAAACCCTGAATTTCCAGATCAAGGGTGTTCACCCGGACAAGGTGCAACCGGTGGGCATCAAGCTCAGCGCCGACGGCAAGTACGCGTTCGTCGCGCTGGGGCCGGCCAACCATGTGGCGGTGGTCGATGCCACGACCTTTGATGTGCTCGACTACCTGCTGGTCGGGCGGCGGGTCTGGCAGCTGGCGTTCACCCCGGACCAGAGCCAGTTGCTGGCCACCAACGGCGTCAGTGGCGACGTTTCGGTGATCGACGCGAAGAACCTCAAGGTACTCAAGTCGGTGAAGGTCGGGCGCTACCCCTGGGGCGTGGTGGTAACACCATGAATGCCCTCGACGTCATTGATGTGAGCTTCGCCTACGGCCAGCGCGAAGCGCTCAAACAGGTGGCTTTCAGCCTGGCGCCCGGGCGCTTCGCCGCGCTGCTGGGCCCCAATGGCGCCGGCAAGTCCACCTTGATCGCCCTGCTTACCCGGCTGTACGACCTGCAACACGGCGACATCCGCGTGTGCGGCTGCTCGCTGCGCAACGCTGCACGCCCGGCTTTGCGTCAGCTGGGCGTGGTGTTTCAGCAAAGCACCCTGGACCTGGACCTGAGCGTTGAACAGAACCTGCGCTACCACGCCGCGCTGCATGGCCTGTCGCGGCGCCAGAGCAACCTGCGGGTCGAAGCCGAACTGGCCCGCCAGGGGCTTGGCGAACGCCGTCGCGATCGTGTGCGCGAGCTGAACATCGGCCATCGCCGCCGGGTGGAAATTGCCCGCGCACTGCTGCATGAACCCCGCGTGCTGCTGCTCGACGAAGCCAGCGTCGGCCTCGATCCGGCCAGCCGCCTGGCGCTCAACCAGCACCTGCGCCGGTTATGCCGCGAGCAACAGCTCAGTGTGCTGTGGACCACCCACCTGCTGGACGAAGTGCAGCCCACCGATGACCTGCTGATTCTGCATCACGGGCGCCTGGTAGCCCGTGGTACCGCCGATGCGCTGAGCCTGGAGCACGGCGGCGACCTCGACAACGCCTTTGTCCGCCTGACCAGCGCCCACTCAGGAGCCGACGCCCGATGAACGCTTACTGGCAATGTTTCAACGGCATCATGCTGCGCGAATGGCTGCGCTTCGTGTTGCAGCGCACGCGCTTGCTCAGTGCCCTGGTGCGCCCGCTGCTGTGGTTGCTGGTGTTCGCCGCCGGGTTTCGCGCGGCGCTGGGCATTGCCATCATCGAGCCTTACGACACCTATATTCCTTACGAGGTGTACATCATTCCGGGACTGGCCTGCATGATTCTGCTGTTCAACGGCATGCAGGGCTCGCTGTCGATGGTCTATGACCGGGAGATGGGCAGCATGCGCGTGTTACTGACCAGCCCAGTGCCGCGGCCGTTCCTGCTGGGCAGCAAGCTGTTGGCGACCTCGTTGATTTCCCTGCTGCAAGTGTATGCCTTTCTTGCCATCGCCTGGCTCTACGGCGTGCAGCCACCTGCCGCGGGCTTGCTGCTGGCGCTGCCGGCATTGCTGCTGGTGGCGTTCATGCTCAGCGCCCTGGGCCTGTTGCTGTCGAACGCGATCCGCCAGCTGGAGAACTTTGCCGGGGTGATGAATTTCGTGATCTTTCCGCTGTTTTTCCTGTCGTCGGCGTTGTACCCGCTGTGGAAGATGCGCGAGGCCAGCCAGTGGTTGTACTGGCTGTGTGCTGTTAACCCGTTTACCCATGCCGTGGAACTGGTGAGGTTTGCGCTTTATGAGCGGTTGAACCTGCTGGCGCTGGCGGTGTGCCTGGGGTTGACCGCCTTGTTTACCCTGCTGGCGGTACTCACCTTCAACCCCCAGCATGCGGCGCTGCGCAAGCCCCGCTGAGCTTCTGTTGCTTGCTCTGTGCAGGAGCGTCAGGGCTGAAGTGGCATCTCTCTTTTTAACCGCAAGCTACTACTTTAGTACTGCCTTTGCTGTCTAATCGTCGCATTCACAAAGCACCGCCACTGGCATGTAATGGGCCTATAACAAAAAGGAAAATCCCCATGCCACGTGCCCTGCGCCCCTTGCTGGCTGCCCTTTCGCTGTGTCTGTCATTGGGTATTGCCCAGGCCGACACCACCCCACTGTTCTCCGCCGAAGGCTATCGCACCACGCTCTACCGCAGCCCCACCCCGCAACAGGTCGAAGGTGGCCAGGTCATCGACACCGCCACGCTGCAACGCCTGCTAGGCCAAGCCCCCAGGCCGGTGCTGGTGGACGTCTATCGCCGCCAATGGCTGCAAGGCCGCTTCATCGAAGACGAGCCGCACAGCAACCTCCCCGGCAGCCTGTGGTTGGCCAACACCGGCGACGGTGAACTGAGCCCGGCCTGGCAGGACTACTTCATGCGTAACCTGCAAAAAGCCACCGCCGGGCAGCCAGAGCAACCGCTGGTCTTCTACTGCCGCTCCGATTGCTGGTTAAGCTGGAACGCGGTAAAACGCGCCAAGGCCCTGGGCTATAACAACCTGTACTGGTACCGCGACGGCCTGGACGCCTGGCAACAGGCCAACTTGCCGCTGCAGCCGGCGCAACCCGTGCCCTTTCCCTGAATCACTTGCCTGCGAACGCGTGCCCATCCAATAAAAACAAGGTGAAAAGGCCATGTACAAAATTCTGATTGCCGACGATCACCCGCTGTTTCGCGAAGCCATCCACAACGTCATCAGCGATGGTTTTGAAGGCAGCGAGGTCATGGAGACGGCCGACCTGGACAGCGCCCTGGCATTGACCCAGGCGCACGACGACCTCGACCTGATCCTGCTCGACCTGAACATGCCCGGCATGCACGGCCTCAACGGCCTGATCACCCTGCGCAACGAGGCGCCGACCACGCCGGTCGTGATCGTTTCAGCCGAGCAGGAAAAGCAGATCGTGCTGCAGGCCATCACCTACGGTGCCGTGGGTTTCATCACCAAGTCTTCGCCGCGCTCGCAGATGATCGAAGCGATCGAGCAGATCCTCAATGGCAATGTCTACCTGCCACCCGACATCATCCGCGCGCAAAAAAGCAGTACCAGCCGGCGCCACAACGATACACCGAGCTTCCCGCCGGAAATGCTCCAGGCCCTGACCCGCAAGCAGCTGCTGGTGCTCGAGCGCATGACCAAGGGCGAATCGAACAAGCAGATCGCCTACACGCTGGATATCGCCGAAACCACGGTCAAGGCGCACGTCTCGGCGATCTTGCGCAAGTTGAACGTGCATAATCGGGTGCAGGCGATCCTGAGTGCCGGCGATATCGATTTTGCCGATTACTTGAGGCGTTGACCTGTAACGGCCTCTTCGCGGGTGAACCCGCTCCCACAGAAGCCTGCGAAAAGGCCAGCGGCTATGTCAGGCTGCTGGCCAATAAGTGGCTCATCGCCGTCTTGAGCTTCATCGGCCGCACCGGTTTATGCATCAGGGTGTGCCCCAGCTCGCGGATCTGCTGCTTGAGGTCGTTGCTGTAGTTGGCGGTGATCATCAGCGCCGGTAGCGGCTGGGCGCGGCGGGCATTGATCCGCGCCACGGCGTCGACACCGTTGCAGTCGTTGTCCAGGTGATAGTCGGCGATCAGCAGGTCGGCCTCGGCGTGGTAATTGTCCACCTGCCGCGCCAGGTCTTCCTCCGACAGCGCAGTGACCACCTGGCAGCCCCAGCCCTCCAGCAAGGTGCGCATGCCTGCGCAGATCGCCGCATCGTTATCCAGCACCCACACCCGCGCCCCACCCAGGCGGTCAAGCATCGGCTCGCAGATCACCTGGCTTGGCTGGGGCTTGGGCGCGGTGGCGCTCAGCGGCACTTCGACGGCGAACACCGAGCCCTTGCCGAGCCATGAGCGCACCCGGATCCGGTGGCCGAGGATGCCGGCGATCTTATCCACGATCGCCAGGCCCAGGCCTAAGCCACGGTCCTGGTCCGGCCGCTGGACGTCGCCGCGCTTGAACTCCTGGAACATGTCTTCCAGGTGTTCTTCGGCAATGCCGATACCGCTGTCCCACACTTCGATCCGCAGGCCGCCACGTTGGCGCCGACAGCCCAGCACCACGCGCCCGCTGCGGGTGTAGCGGATGGCATTGCTGAGCAGGTTGCGCAGGATCCGCGCCAGCAGCTGGGTGTCACTGCGCACCACCGCCGAACAACCTACAAAATGCAGTTCAAGCCCTTCGCTGCGCGCCACTTGGGCGTATTCGGCGGCAAGGTTGTCCATCAGCTCGCTGAGGGCGAACGGGGCCACATCGGCCTTGATCACCCCGGCATCGAGCTTGGAAATGTCCACCAGGGTGCCTAGCAGGTTTTCTACATCTTCCAGCGAGTTGCTGACATTTCGAACCAGGTGGGCACTGTCTTGCAGCTCGCGGCGCTCGAGCAACGCGCTGGTGAACAGCCGCGCCGCGTTCAGCGGTTGCAGCAGGTCGTGGCTGACCGCAGCGAGGAATTTGGTTTTCGACAGGTTGGCCTGCTCGGCCTCGCGCTTGGCCTCCCGCAGGCGCGACTCGGCCCGGCTGCGCTCCTCGATCTCACGCAGTAGCTGGTCGTTGAGGCTGGTCAGTTCCGCGGTGCGTTCGCGCACACGTTGCTCCAGGTGCTGATAGGCCTGGTGCAGCGCCTGAGCGGTATTGCGGCGCTCGGTAATGTCGCGGATCAACACGAAAATGCCCACCACCTCGCCATTGGCCAGGCGGTTCGGTACGTAGGAGCGCAGCATGTAGCGCTCCTGGCCATTGATGTTGGTTTCGGCAAATTCGAAGGTGACGCTTTCACCCGCCAGCGCCCGCGCCACGTAGGCTTCCAGCCGCTGGTAATGCTGCTCGCTGTGGGCTTCTCGCAGGCTCTGGCCGAGCATCACGCCGTGCGGCCAGCAATACCATTCTTCATAAACCTTGTTGGTGAATTCGTAGACCAGATCGGCATTCAGGTAAGCGATCAGCGCCGGGACATTGTCGGTGATCAGGCGAATCTGGTGCTGGTGGGCGGTCTCGGCCCGCTGTCGGGCCTCGCTGAGCAGGCGGTTGACGGCCTTGAGCTCAGCCATGGCCTGGTTCAGGGCGTCAGTGCGTTCACGTACCTGCTCGGCCAGCACCACCGAATGCTGGAACGCCGCATAGGGGTCGTTACCCCGCGTTACCCCCGACTCGATGCGTTCAATCAACGCGCCGTTGATTCGCTGCAACTTGTGGTTTTCGTGCTGCAGCCGGATGACCTCGGCCTGCAGTTCAGCGCCCGACAGGAGGCCGGTTGCGGGCAATGGCGACCCCGGTGAAGGTCTGGTTGATATGCATGCCATTGAACTGTTCTCCGTAGGTGTTGAAGCCGATCACCCGCTGCTCGCGCAAGAACGCACCGACCGGCTCCAGGCCGTGCCGGTCTTCCAGCTCCAGGCGCCGCAGAAAGCAATCGCAACCGATGGTCAGCAGCGGCGGGCCAAGGCGCTGCTGCAAGCCGTCGAACAGCTGGTGCAGGTTCGGCAACAGCGGGCCTGGAGTCATGGCGGTAAGCACGATGCCGTTTTCCACCGCGCAGTAGAAACTCAGGCTCAGGTCCGGGTGCACCTGCTGGATCGCCCGCACGTAATACTGATCATGAATGCGCACGGCCAGCGGATGGGCAGCGAATACCCGGTAGTCGAGCGCTGCCACCGGCACGCCGATGTGGCGGGCGTACTCCTCCGCAGCAGGCTCGGCATTCAGCTCGAAGACGCGACGCTGGCCGCTGTCGGCGCCGGTTACCACCAGTTTTTCCTCACGTGGGAGGATGTGGTGCGTGGTGAACACTTCGAAATCCAGCCAGGTGTTGACCAGCACCACCACAGCGGCACCGTTGTGGAACACGCCACCGAAGTACACATGGGTGCGGGTCAGGTAGTTGTCGTCGCCTGCCGAACCACCAAAATGCGGGATGTCCCCCAAGGCTGCGCTGAGGGCGGCCAGCACCATCTCCTCCCGGCTGGACAGGCCGTCGAGCAGGGTCAGGGCAAAGCTGTGGCCCTTGATCGGTGCCAGGGTGTTGCTGCGACAGGTGCCGACCAGGCGCTCGACCATCTGCTGCGCGTCGATCAGGCTGAAGTGCTCCATTTCATCGATCAATTCGGTGGCAATCGAAAAGTGCCGGTGATCGAAGCCCACCGCCGTCACGCAATTGCGGCCGTAGCCCAGCGGGGTGATTTCGCCAGCGCTGGTGCAGCCGACCAGGCGGATGCCGCCGAAATCCTGCTCCAATGCTTCGCCCAGGGCCTGCAAGTCGTATTCGGCGGAACAGAAGAACAGCACGAAACCCAGGTGCGGGTGCAGCAACTGGCGCGCCAGGTCCTGGGCGGCCTGCCGTGCGTCGTTAGCCTGGGACATGGCGCGGACCACACCGTCGTTTTGAGCCTGCTGCATCGTGGTCTCCGGCGCGGGGTGGCTGAGGGGTCAGTGTACGAAGGTGAGCAAGGGGGACGAATGCTACTTGGGTAGCGGGTGGGCGGTTCCATGGGCGTAATAGCCCGCATCATTTGGGGCCGCCTTGCGGCCCCAGGGATTCACCAGGTCAACACCGCACCCACCGCAAAGGTATCGGTGTCTTCGTTCTGCGCACGGGTGTCATGCCCGTCAATGGAAAACTGGTTGTACTCAGCCACCAGCTTCAGGTTGTCGTTCACATCATGGAACAGCGCCACACCGCGGGTTTCATAGTCTGCCCCGCTGCCCACCGCGCCATTGCCATCGTCCTTGGTCTTGCCATAGGACAGCGCCACGCGGTTCTTGCCGAACGTGTACGAGCCCTGCAGCAGGTAGCCGTCACTGTCGACATTGCGCAACACCGGTTCGCCAGCGTTGTTGGTGAAGAACGGGTTGATACCCTTTGCCTGGAACCCCGAGCCGGTCAGCGACCAGCCCCCCATCTTGGCCTGCACGCCATAGCCGACACCTTTGGAGGTGACGGACTTCACCGTCGAATCGGTATTGTCCGAGGTCTGGTAGCTGCCGTTGACCCAGCTGTAGATCTGCGCCCCGCCCAGGTCGAACTGGTAGGTGATCTCGCTTTCGGTGCGCGGGTTTTCCTGGTAGGCCTTGCCGGTCGGGCTGCTGTCGTTGGTGTCTACCGGGTCCATGATGCCCACTGCTACTCGCAGGCCGTCCATCACCGGGGTGCGGTAGGTGATCTGCGAGGTGGGGAACGGGTACGGGTAACCACTGCCGATGTTGCCGAACGACACCCCGCCGCCGTCCACCAGCCCCAGCGTGTCGCTGACCTGGCCATACCCTGCCAGCAGCTCGTCCAGCAGGATGTTGGAGCGGGCAAACAGCCCGAAGTCCTTGCCGATCAACACCTCGCCCCACGCGGGGTTGGCCACGGTGCCGTAGAACTGCCGCACGTCGATGGCGGTGTCGGTGCCGTTGGTTTCACTGTCGTTGATGGTTACCCAGAACGAGGCACGCGCGCCGAGCTTCAGGTCATCCACCTGCTTGCCCATGTTGAAGCCCAGGTAGTTAGGCAAGAAGCCCATTTTCACCCGCGACTGGCGGCGGTCGAACTGTTCGCCCTCACGGTCGACCTTGCTGTTGACGTAGAAGGCATTGATGTAACCGTCGGTGGAAAACGTTGTCTGGTCCTTGTCGTACAGCATGATCTCGGCCTCGGCGACGCCGCTCAGGCCCAGGGCAGAAAAGCTGGCGATGGCGGCTGCGAGGAAACGAGGCGGCAGGTGCTTATTGTTGTTGTGCATGGCGCGCTCCAAACGGGGACAGGATGTCGGAGGCGATTATCGGAAGTGGCCAAATGGCCAGATACGCTGCTTTCGGGCGAGCGGGTAGCGGCCTTGGGCTGGCGAATGCGGCGTGATGATTTGGTCGCGGTACCAGGTCTGGCCAGGAGGCAAGACTTAGGGTGTACGCATGAATAGCAGGCGGGTATCAGTACATCTGTACGAACTGGGGCCGCCCTGCGGCCCCGTTGTTGCGCTGACCACTGCCCTCAGGAAGCAAGCGCCTGCGAGCGCTGGCGCTCGGGCATCTCATAGCGGTGCGGTTGCTGCCAGGCCAGCCGTGCTTGCACGTCGACCGCCGCGTCCATCACCTTCTGGGCCCAGTTTTCGTCTTTCGGGCACACCACCACTACGCGAAAACCATGGTCGACGCCCTCAAGCCGCACGCCTTCGGAATCATCGACATGCAGATCGATATCGAACGCCGATGGCAACTTCGAAGGCGAATGCTCAAGGCCGTTCTGGGCCAGGATATGCTGGTGCCGGTCACTGTTGACCACACCATCGACATGGATGCCATAAAGCATCAGCCAGCGCCGGATGTAGG
The DNA here is from genome assembly GCF_053557975.1 of Pseudomonas sp. XP2. Classification (NCBI taxonomy): domain Bacteria; kingdom Pseudomonadati; phylum Pseudomonadota; class Gammaproteobacteria; order Pseudomonadales; family Pseudomonadaceae; genus Pseudomonas; species Pseudomonas sp. XP2. The sequence continues at coordinate 73,326 of NZ_JBNRIK010000019.1, read as the reverse complement.
CCGGGGTGCGCCCCGACGAGGTATAGATCCAGATGCTGCAGCCCTGGCGGCGCAGGTCGCGGATCAGCGAGCGCGTGCCACTGCGCAGGGGCTCGCCCAACCAGCGATGGACGAAATTCGGCAGCTTGCTGTCTTCGGCGGCAGCGTGTTCGGGCAGGCAGGCGAGCGTGTCGTCGATATCGAACGAAATGCGTACCTGGCCACGCTTGAGCTTGCGTTCAAGGGCTTGGCGCCCGCGTGCGAACATGGAGTAACGTTGCATCAGCGGCGCCCCTCACAGACAGGCACAGGCGTGCCGCTCAGGAAGAACTTGCCGGGCTCAGGCGCCTTCTCTTCGAGGAAAGCGGCGTACTTTTTCTTGATCTTGGGGAGTTCGTACAAAGCCTTGACACCGTGTTTAGCGGAGTTGCGTATGACCGAGGACGGGTTGAAGTAACCCTCGGCGTTGTCCAGCGACAGCACGAAAGGCGGCAAGCCGGCACGCATCAGCAGGTAGCTGACAATGAGCGAACCTGTGCGGTTGTTGCCTTCGATGAACAACTGCGGCTTGCTGAGGATTCGTACATAAACACCGGCTGCCCGCTTCCAGATCGAATCGCTGCGGTACGAGCAGTACCAGTTGTACAAGTCCTTGATGCCACCTTCGACGTTGTTGAAAAAGTGCGCCTCGGTTGCGGCGAGGTGCGGGGCATATTCCAGGCGACGGGCCGGGTCGCTGCCGCACAGCACAGTGGCGTTGATTTCCAGCATCAGGTTCAGCTGCTGCAGGTCGAACAGGTCGATACCGCGAGCGACATAGTCGTCAATCAGTGCATAGCCTTCAAGTACGTTCAGCAGCACCTCGTCGGTAAACGGATCCCGCGGTTCGGTGAAATGCCGGCTGAGTTCGGCAAAGCGGCCTTGCACCTCGCGCAGTGCGCGCTCTACCGCTGAAAGATCAAGACGACGCGTTGCTCGCATTGGAAATCCCGGGTAACACTTTAACGGAAGGTAACGCGGCCGGTTGCTGCAACCTCCCTGGCTGCAACACCCGGCCACCTTGGCGTGCCTGACTCAGCTGAACTTGCCGCTGATGTAGTCGCTGGTCAGTTGCTCGCGTGGGTTCTGGAAAATCTGCGCCGTAGGGCCCATCTCGACCAGGTAACCGGTGCGGCTGCCCTGGGAAATATCGACCGAGAAGAACGCCGTGGTGTCCGCCACACGAATCGCCTGCTGCATGTTGTGGGTGACCAGGGCGATGGTGTAGTCCTTCTTCAGCTCGACCATCAGCTCTTCCACGCGACGGGTGGCAATCGGGTCGAGTGCCGAGCAGGGTTCGTCCAGCAGCAGCACTTCCGGTTCGGTGGCGATGGCGCGGGCAATGCATAGACGCTGCTGCTGGCCGCCGGACAGCGACAGGCCGCTGACCTTGAGCTTGTCCTTCACTTCGTCCCACAGCGCGGCGCCTTGCAAGGCGTGCTTCACGCGGTCACCCAGGTCGCCCTTGTAGCGGTTCAGGCGCAGGCCGAAGGCGACGTTGTCGAAGATGCTCATCGAGAACGGGTTGGGCTGCTGGAATACCATGCCGATGTAGCGGCGCACGACCACCGGGTCAACACCCTTGCCGTAGACATCCTGGCCCAGGAAGTGCACATGGCCTTCAAACCGGAAGCCCTTCACCAGGTCGTTCATGCGGTTGAGGCTACGCAGCACGGTACTCTTGCCGCAGCCCGACGGCCCGATGAAGCCGGTGATCTCGTTCTTCCTGATCGGCACATGGCTGTCACGCACGGCCATGAAGTTGCCGTAGAAAATCTTGTCCAGCTTGCAGTCCATGACGATCGGGGTGGCTTCATTGACCATGGGAGCGGCTCTTTGCGCAGTGGATACGTTCAAGTTGGATGCTCCCTTTCTCAATACTTGGGCTTGCCGAAGACTCGGCTCAGAATGTTGATGACCAGCACGATCATGACCAGCACCAGCGAGGCCGCCCAGGCGAGCTCGAGCTGGTTGTCGAATGGCATGCCGGAGAAGTTGTAAATCAGTACGGCGAGCGAAGCCGTAGGGTTCATGACCGCCAGGCTGCCGTCATGGTAGATCCAGTAGTTGCTGAACAATGCGGTGAACAGCAGCGGCGCGGTTTCGCCAGCGGCGCGGGCCACGGCCAGCATGACGCCGGTGAGGATCGCCGGCAGGCCGGTGGGCAGGACGATTTTCCAGATCACCTGGGCACGGGTGCAGCCCATGCCGTAAGCGGCGTCTTTCATGATCTTGGGCACCATCTTCATCGACTCTTCAGCAGTCAGCACCACGATCGGCAGCATCAGTACTGCCAAGGCCACACCGCCAGCCGGCGCCGAGTAGGTTCCGGTGGTCATCACCACCAGGGCGTAGGCAAACACCCCGGCCAGGATCGACGGCAGGCCGGTGAGCATCTTGGCGGCAAAGCGCGCGGCGTTGGCCAGCTTGCTGTCGGGGCCGAGTTCGGCCAGGAACACTGCTGCCAGGATACCGACCGGTACCGCGATGGCGGCGGCAATGCCGACCATGACGAAGGTACCGGCCATGGCGTTACCAAAACCGCCACCCATCTCGAAGCCGGTCGGCGGCAGCTCGGTGAACACTTCCAGACTCAGGCGTGCACCGCCGCGGGTGATCAGCATGTACAGCACGGAAATCAGCGGCACGCTGGCCACCAGCGCCGCGAGCCATGCCAGGGTGGTCAAAAGCACGCTGCGCAGGGCACGGCCTTCCAGCTTGCGTTGCAGGCTGGGCAATGCGGCTACAGGGGTCGTCAAGGCAGTCATTGTTTGTTACCACGCTGGGCGTAGAGCATGATCATCGAGCCGAGCACGTTCACCAGCAGAGTGATGAACATCAGGACCAGTGCCGCGTACATCAGCACTTCGACCTCGTTCGGGCCGGCTTCCGGGAAGTTCAGCGCCAGCAGCGCCGCCAGGGTGTTGGCCGGGGCGAACAAGGAAAGGGAAATGGTGTTGGCGTTGCCGACCAGCATGGCCAGTGCCATGGTTTCACCGAGCGCGCGGCCCAGGCCCAGTACCAGCGAACCAAAGATGCCAGTAGCAGCCGATGGCACCATCACCTTGAGGATGGCTTCCCAGTGGGTAGTGCCCATGCCGTAGGCAGCCTGCTTGGTTTTCATCGGTACGCTGGTCAGCGCATCCTGGGAAACGGCAGCGATGGTCGGCAGGATCATGATCGCCAGTACCAGCGCAGCAGGCAGCAGGCCGGGCCCGCTCAGGGAGGTGCCGAAAAACGGGATCCAGCCCAGCTCGCTGTTCAACCAGGCGGTCAGCGGGCGAATCGCCGGGATGACAACGTAGATGCCCCACAGGCCGTAGACCACGCTGGGGATGGCGGCGAGCAGTTCGACGATGGTGCGGAACACTGCGGCGAGCTTGGCCGGAAGGAAATCCTGGGTGAGGAAAATGGCCATGCTGACGCCGAAGAAACCGGCGATCAACAGGGCGATGAAGGCACTGTAAAGCGTGCCCCAGATCGCTGGCAGAATACCGTACTTGCCTTGGTTGACGTCCCAGACGCTGCCGAACAGCACGTCAAAGCCATGCTTTTCGATGCCGGGCAGTGCCTTGCGGCCCACTTCGTAGACCAGCGCGAAGACCAGCGCCAGTACCAGCACCACACCAATGCGTGCAAGCGCACGGAAGGTGCGATCGACCAGGAAGTCTTTCGCAGACGGTGGCTGGCACGCGGAATCGGGGTTATCCGGTATGGCAAAGGGTGTGTTCATGGGCAAGTTCCGGGACAAGGGACAAACACCCCCGGCATGGCTTCATGCCGATACCGGGAGCGCCTGGGTATTACTGGATGTTGGCAGACGCTTTACGCACCTGGTCGACAACCGACGCAGGCAGCGGGATGTAACCCATCGAGTCGGCGATGGTCTGGCCTTTGGTCAGGCTGTACTCGACCATTTCACGCATGGCCTTGGCTTTTGCCGGGTTGCCGTTGTCCTTGCGGAAGATCATCCAGGTGTAGGAAGTGATCGGGTAGGACTTGGCACCGTCCGGGTCAGGCAGCCAGGCCACCAGGTTTTCCGGCATGTTTACCGCAGCCAGTGCTTCGGCACCGCTCTCTGCGTTTGGCACGACGTATTGGCCAGCTTTGTTCTGCAGCACGGCGAAGTCGACCTTGGCCAGCTTGGCGAAGCCGTATTCGATGTAGCCGATGGCGCCCGGGGTCTGGCGGACGGTGGCGGTTACGCCATCGTTCTTCGGCGATTTGATGAACTTGTCGGTGGCCGGCCAGTTGACGGTGTTGCCCTCACCCAGCCCTTGCTTGAAGTCAGCGTTGATGGCCGACAGGTGCTTGGTGAAGACCGCAGTGGTACCGCTGGAGTCGGCACGCACGACCACAGTGATCGGGGTAGCTGGCAGTTTCAGCTCAGGGTTGGCCGCGGCGATTTGCGGGTCGTTCCACTGGGTGATCTTGCCCAGGAAGATGTTGGAGTACACCTCGCGCGGCAGCTTCAGCCCTTTAGGGTTGCCCGGCAGGTTGTAGGCCAGGACGATTTCACCGGCGGTCATTGGCAGCAACTGCACGCCTTCGCCAACCTTGGCAATATCTGCTTCGCTCATGGCCGAGTCGCTGGCGGCGAAGTCGACGGTCTTGTTCAGGAAGTCCTGAACGCCCGCCCCGCTGCCCTTGGACTGGTAGTCAACGGTGACGCCAGCAGTGTTCTTGCTGAAGTCCTTGAACCAGGTCAGGTAGATCGGTGCAGGGAAGCTGGCGCCGGAACCTGTCAGGCGAACGTTTTCTGCAGCAAAGGCTGCCGAAGTGGCGCAAAGGGAGACCGCAACGGCGAGTGCAGCAGACTTCATCAGGCGTTTCATCAAAAAGTGCTCCTTGTGATGGCCGGCACACTTTGCATCAGCTGTGTTACAGCTTTGTGACTGTTGAGTGGCAGGCCGCACGGTAGAGCTTTTTGCCTGTGCCATGACGCACCGCTCGTCCATGGTCCGGCACTCTCGATGGACGCCTGGCCTCAACCGTGCAGGCAAATCCAGCAGGAGTGAACACCATGCCACGCGGTGACAAGGACAAATACACAGACAAACAGAAGCGCAAGGCCGAGCATATAGAGGAGAGTTACGAAGACAGGGGATTGTCGAAAGCAGAGGCCGAAGCCCATGCCTGGGCCACCGTCAACAAACAGTCCGGAGGTGGCGACAAGAAGGGTGGCTCGGGGAGCCACACGGCTGCCAGCGAGAAGAAGACAGCCCGCTCCGACTCAGCCAAACGCGCGGCCAAGTCACGCCAGGGTCATTCGCGCAGTTCGGGTGTTTCTCTGGAAAGCCAGAGCAAGCAAAGCCTGATAAAGGAAGCGCGCAGCAAAGACATCAAGGGCCGCTCCACCATGACCAAGGCAGAGTTGGTAGAAGCGCTGCGCAAACAAGGTTGAGGGCTCGATGGCTGGCACCGGCTGCGCCGGTGCCATCATTAAAGCTATCCCGTCCCTTATCTGGGCTTCACCGAATCAGCCAATACCGACAATACCCGCTTCATCGCCTTCCTGGCTGCGGTTGCGGCACGCACACTCGAACTCGGCTTGGGCCCGTGTGACAAAGTTGAGGCTCAAGCGCATCTTTTCCTGGGTGTCGTAAAGGTCATAACCCTCTCCCAGGGCGGCGGGAAAGCCAAGACGCCGAGGGTAAACCTCTCGCTTTACTGGCACTGCGGGCACCACAACGAAGCGCGTCTGCATGATCGTCCCTCTTCGGCAGTGCTTAAGTATTAGTAGTCTTATGTCAAAGCATCAAGATGACTCATGCAATATTTTGGTTCATTTACCTATGCTCGCGGTAATGAGTGCGCAGAAACCCAACAGGCAGACAGCCCCGATGGCATCCACAGCGCATAAACACTCAAGGCATTGCTCATGGCTGACGCACCCCGGCAACGCCTCTGTTGACGAGATACAACAGCGGCCCCGCCGAAACGAACACAGCCGTCAGCAACAGGTAGGGCAGCAACGATATCCCCTTCCCGCCCCGCATACGGTTGTCCCTCACCATCCAGACGCAGGCCAGCCCCGCCATCAGATACAGGTCAATGACCACCTGAGCAGTGTCTGGCCGCGACAGCAGCGTTAGCCCAAACGCCAGCAGCGACTGCTCGGCAATCTGCATCGTCCAGCCGGTATACAGCGAAAACAGCACCAGCAACGCCAGCGCGCAGATACGCAAGCCCATCGTCCTTTCCTCTGTAGGGTTTGCCGGCACAGTAGTGATAGGGTTGCCTGCGCTCAATGACCTGTGAGGTCATGGACGCTGCAATCAAGGACGATAAGGATCAAGGCATGAGTCATCATCTGTTCCATCGCAAAAGCCCTGCGCCGGATACTTCGGCAGGCCAGCATCTGCGTCACTTGCGCCAGCAGGCCGGGCTCAGCCAGCTGGCGCTTTCGCTATTGGCTGGCGTATCGCAGCGCCACCTGAGCTGCCTGGAAACCGGGCGCGCCAAGGCCAGCCCTGGCACCTTGCATGCCCTGCTTTCGGCCCTTGGCGCGCCACTGGAGCACTGCAACGAAGTGTTCATTGCAGCCGGGTACGCGCCCCGCTACGCGGCCTCGCCGCTCGACGCGCCTGAACTGGCATTGGTGCATGCCGCCATCGAACACATCCTGCAGGCGAACAACCCTGCACCTGCAATCGTCATCGACAGCAACTGGCAGGTCATCGCTGCCAATGCCAGTACCGGCCTGCTGTTGGCGATGGTGGGTGTTGCGGCGCAGGCGGCGCCTGGCCTTAACCTTCTGGATACACTGCTGCGCCCTGGCGGCCTGGGCGATCATCTGGCCAATGCGCAGGAAATTCGTGCCGTTGCCTGGCAACGTGCATCCAGGGAGGCAGTGGGCAATCCGACGCTGGCAGAACACTTGCGCAATCTTCCAACCCCGGCCAACCCAGAGCAGGCGGCAGGTATCGCGCCCGTGTTGCTGACCCGCGTGAGCACCCCCTATGGCGAGCTCAGGTTCCTGTCGACCTTCACCACCTTCGGCATGCCGCTGGATATCACCGTGGAATCACTGCGGATCGAGCACCTGATCCCCGCCGACCCACAAACCCGGCAGAGGATGCAGGCGGCGTTTGATCAATGGTCGGCGGTTACAGCGTGAACGACAGCGCCTGGCCAAGGAACCTGGCGCTAACCTGATGGCCTGTTTCATTGAGGTCGAACGGCTGGCACATGGCCCCCGTGGTCACCACATCACCTGCCTTCAATGTCTGGCCGCGTTCGGCAGCATGGGCATACAGGTGGGCCAGCGACACCAGCGGGTCGGTCGCAGCATCGCCAGACAAGCCGCGGGCGCGTAACTCGCCATCTACGTACACCTCGGTGGTCTCGGCCAGGTCTGCAAGCAAGGGTACGTTGATGCCTGCCCCAAGGCTGTTGCCCACGACCAACGCTTCAATGCCCACGTTGTCCGCCACGAAGCTTGGCCAGCCGACGCGCTTGCGGTCGACGAAGCGTGAGCGCACCACCTCGAAAGTGACGCAGGTTGCGCGAATATCCTCGCTGGCCGGCAGGCGTCCCGCTTGCGGGGGGATATCGCGGTCAAGCACGAAGGCGATCTCGCATTCGATGGTCACAGGGGTCACGGCCGGCAGTTCGATGTGCACGCCATCCGCGTGGCAGCGCTTTGCTTCCAGTTGGCCAATCAGCGGCCGGGACAGGTTGGCCGCACGCATGCCTGCGGGGCTGCCGACACCCAGCTTCCACCCGGCACGCTGACCAGCGGCGGCGGCGAAGAACTCATCCTGGCTGTCATAGCCTTGTTTCAAGGTTTCGGGCCTGAGGCTGGCAGGCAGTTCCGTCAGCAATTCACCGCTGCGCCAGTGCTGCAGCAACAGGGCCGCGGTACGTTGGGGTACGAAAAGCGAACTGTTCATCAAGACCTCATGGAAATGGGCGATGCCGGGCAACCGATGCTAGGGCCTGGAATTGATAAGGATAAATATATTGTCATGATGCCTGGCATCACAAACCGTTATGAAACGACTTCTGGAAGCTGATGCGATCCTTGTGGGAGCGGCCT
>NZ_JBNRIK010000019.1:0-65197 GCF_053557975.1 Pseudomonas sp. XP2 | reverse complement strand
CCCCCCCCCCCCCCCCCCCCCCCCCCCCCCCCCCCCCCCCCCCCGCTCCCACAGGGATTGCACAGGCCTGACGATCACTGGTCAGCAGAAACCGGCTGCTTCAGCAGCAGCACATAAGCCATCGCTGCCACCGCCGCCACCGCAGCACTGATCAGGAACGCCGAGGCAAACGACCCGGTCTGCTGGATGCTGAACCCGGTCACGATCGGTGCCACCGAGCCTGCCAGGTAGCCACCAAAGTTCTGGATCGAGCCAAACGAGGCCACGCGCTGGCTATCGACCACAGTGTTGGCAATCATCCAGGCAGTCGAGCTGGCCATATTCACGCTGAACAGCGCGCAGCACAGCAGCGCCACGCTGAGCATGAAGCCGCTGCCGAACGACAGGGGAACGGTGAATGCCGCCGCCGCGAACAACGCCGTCACCACTACCCGCTTGCGGCTACCCAACACGCTGGCGCCGTTCTTCACCAGGCGGTCGCAGATGCGGCCCGCGACAATGGTGCCCAACGCGCCGAATACATAGGCCAGCGATACCACCCAGGCCGTCTGGTACAAGCTCAAGCCATGCTCACGTTCGAAGTAGCCCGGCAGCCAGGTAAGGTGCAGCCACAGCATGTAGATCACCCCCATGAAGCCCAGTACGGCGCCCCAGGTGCTCTTGTGGCGAAACAGCTCGGTCCAGGCCGCCAGTTGTGCCCGCAGGCTCGGCCTGGCGCTTGCCACCGGCTGTTTATGGGCCTGTGTCGCCAGCAGCCGCTCACGTTCCTCTGCAGGCAGCTCGGCCAGGTAACGCGCCTTGCTCTTGTAGAAGGCAAACCAGCAGGCGGCGACCAGGATGCCGAATACCCCGGTGACAATGAACATGCCGCGCCAGCCCCAGGTGATCATCAGCAGGGTCAGCAACGGTGGCGCCAGGCATGGCCCGATGCAGGTCGATGACAGCACGATGCCCGTCGGTGTGCCGCGCTTTTCGGCCTCGAACCACTCCGCCAGGGCTTTCGCGGCCGACGGGAACATCGGTGCTTCGCCAATCCCCAGCACCACCCTCAGGCCGATGAATGCGGAAAAACTGTTGATCAGGCCGGAGGCCGTCTGCGCCACTGACCAGCCCAGCAGTGCCGCCCCCAGCGAGATCTTGCTGCCCAGGCGGTCGATGATCATGCCCAGCGGCAGCTGCGAGAAGGCATACGCCAGGGAAAACGCTGACAGCAAAATGCCCATCTGCGACGGCGTGATGCCCATGTCGCGCTGGATAGACGTATTGGCGATCGACAGCGCACTGCGGTCGACGTAGTTGATGATGCCGATCACCAGCAACAGGCTGACGGTAATGACCTGGTACTTTTTGAACGGGTTCGGGCTGGCGACCGCTTCCCCCGAGGGGGCAAGCTCGGCTTGCGCATACTTGGTATTCATGGGCGTTCACTTTTGTTGTTATTGATTGAACAGCGGATTGGCGCCTTACATCGACGCTTCAAGCAACCCCTGGTAGTCCTCGGCAGACGCCTCACGCGGGTTGGTCCGATGGCTGTGATCGGCCAACGCGCCCTGGATTATGCGTGGGTACTGCTCTTCGCTGACACCCAGTTCGCGCAGGCCGGTCGGCAGGCCCAACGCGCGGGTCATGTCGCGGATGGCCTGTTCGATCTGGTTTTCGTCTGCCAGCCCCATCGCCTGGGCGATACGCGCCATCTTGTGCTCGTTCAGCACAGTTGCGGCCTTGCGGTTGAAGGTGATGACAGCAGGCAGGAAAATCGCGTTGAGGGTGCCATGGTGCAGGCGCGGGTTGATCCCGCCCAATGCATGGCTAAGGCTGTGCACGCAGCCCAGGCCCTTCTGGAAGGCCAGTGCACCTTGCAGCGAAGCGCTCATCATGTTGATACGGCCTTGGAGGTTCTGCGGGTCTCGGGTAGCGCTTTGGATAAAGCGCCAAGCGCGCCACAGGCCGTCCAGGGCGATGCCGTCTGCAGGTGGGTTGAATGCAGGCGCCATGAACGTTTCCAGGCAGTGAGCAATCGCATCCATCCCGGTGGCAGCGGTGAGTTGTGCAGGCAGGCCAAGGGTCAGCGCCGGGTCGCAGATGGCGGCCTTGGGCACCACATGGGGCGAAATCACGCCCACCTTGCGCCCGTCGTCGAGAATAAGGATGGCGCCCCGCCCTACCTCGCTGCCCGTCCCTGCCGTGGTTGGCACGGCAATCACCGGCGCGGTTGCCGGCGTGATTCGCGCCAGGCCACCCTCGATCACCGCAAAGTTTTTCAATGGCCCATCGTGCCTGGCACACACGGCCACACCTTTGGCCAGGTCGATCGCCGAGCCGCCGCCGATGGCGATGATGCCGTCACAGCCACACTCCTTGAACATGGCCACGGCTTCGCGCACCGCAGTCTCGTTGGGGTTGGGTGGGGTACCGTCATAGATCGGCAGTTGGGCAGCGCTGTCGGCAAAGGTGTTCAACGCCGTATCGACGATACCGGCAGCGCGCACGCCACGGTCGGTCACGATCAAAGGCTTGGTTATACCAATGCGCTCACATTCCGCAGGCAAAAGGGCAATGGCGCCGATATCGAACTGGATCTGGGTGATGTAGTTGATCAGGGACATAAGGCTCAGCAGGCTCCTGGCTTTGTTTTTCTGGGCGGTTTAGCCGCACTGGATGCGACACTGTGCAGCGCCAGTATAGGAATGCGCGCCTGGCCATGGTATTGAGAACAATCCATATCGGTATAACCAGGACGCATACCAGATGACCCCGTCACTCAATTCGATCATGTCCAGGCTGCACGCCCGTCACCTGCGCCTGCTCATCGAGCTGGACGAGCACCGCTCGCTGCTGGGTGCGGCTGGCAGCGTCGGGCTTACCCAGCCCGGTGCCAGCAAGGCGCTGCAGGAAATCGAAACCACCTTCGGCACGGTGCTGTTCAACCGCACCAACCGCGGGCTGGAGCCCACTGCCGCCGGGCACTGCGCCATCCGCTACGCGCGCGTGGTGCAAACCGATATTTCCAACCTGCGCCATGACCTGGATGCCATCCTGCGCGGTGTGGGCGGCCGGCTGGCGGTGGGCGCCATCATGGGCGCCGTGCCCTTGCTGATGCGGGCCGTATCACAGCTGGCCAGTATCCAGCCGCAGATGTCGTTCGAGATCATCGAAGACACCAGCCAGTCGCTGCTGGCACAGATCGAAAGCGGCCGGCTGGACATGGCCCTGTGCCGCACCAGTGTCAGCAACGCGCCGCAGCTGTTTGCCAGCACCTTTGTCCAGGATGAGACGCTGGCGGTCATCGCCAATGTCGACCACCCGCTCAAACACGCCCAAACCGTCAGCCTTGCCGAGTTGGCCGAAAGCCGCTGGATCGTATACCGGGCCAACATGCCGATGCGCGTGCAACTGGAGCGTGAATTCCACGACGCCGGGCTGCGCTTCCCGCTGCACCTGGTTGAAACCACCTCGATCCTGGCGACCTTGTCGCTGCTGCAGGACCGCCCCGACTTTGTGGCGTTGGTGTCGATTGACGTGGCCCGGCAATGCGCGATGAACCAGCAAGTACGCATGCTGCCCCTGGCCATGGGCTCGGTCAGCGACCCTTACGAGTTGGTCACTCGCAAAGGCAGCCAAGCGACACCGGCCATGGACAAACTTAGCGAGCTGCTTTTGCAGGGCGGACAGCCCAGTAGCAGTTAGGCGTGTTGCAGAACGCGCCAGGCGAGCCTGAGCCAAAGCACGACTACACCGGCAGCTCGGTGGTCAGCTTGATCTTTTCCATCGGCACTTCGGTCTTGACGTTCTGCACCACGCTCAGGCTGGTCAGATGCTTGATCTGGAAGCGTCGATAGGCTTCCAGGTCTGCCGCCACCACCCGCAACAGCAAGTCGCAATCGCCCGCCATCACATGGCACTCCACCACTTCGGGTAACTGGCGCACGGCTTCGACGAACGCGTCGGTGGTGTCCTGGTCCTGGCGCTTGAGCCACACCCGCACGAACAGGGTGAGGCCCAGCGCGACCTTGGCCGGGTCAACCAGTGCCACGTAGCGCTCGATCACTCCAGCCTCCTCCAACAGGCGCACCCGACGCAGGCACGGCGAAGCAGATAACCCCACCTGCTTGGCCAACTCCTGGTTCTGCAACCTGCCGTCGCGCTGCAGCGCCCGTAGGATGCGCCGATCGATGGCATCGAGCTTGATTGGCATTTATAGATCTCTTTTTCGATATTGTCGGTAGCAGATACCAAATGCTGTGTGCATCAGCGCAACTACGCAAGCCAATTCTAGCGCTCCATTGGAATAATTTACCTCCACTGGAGGTGACCATGAATACCCTTGAACCTGTACTGAACGATCCCCCTGCCACCACGCCGCAAAGCGAACTGCGCCGTGGTGCCGTTGCCGCCCTGCCGGTGCTGCTGGGGTTCATCCCTTGTGCCCTGGTACTCGGCGCGCAGGCTTCCCAGCACCACCTGGCAGCAGGCGAAGTGGCTCTGATGACAGGCCTTAACTTCGGTGGCGGCTCGGAGTTTGCCGCTGTCGAGCTGTGGACCTCACCGCCGGCAATATGGGTGATTATCGCCATGACCCTGCTGGTCAACAGCCGCCACCTGCTGATGGGCGCAACCCTGGCGCCGTACATGCGCCACCTGCCGCTGCCAAAGGCATTGGGGGCGCTGTTCTTCATGTGTGACGAAAGCTGGGCCATGGGCCTGGCCGATGCGCGCCAGCGCGGCGGGTTCAGCCTGCGCTATTTCATGGGTGTGTCGCTGTGCCTGTGGGCCACCTGGGTCACGTTCACCAGCCTCGGCGCGCAGGTTGGGCCGCTGCTCGGCGACCTGCGCAGCTATGGCTTCGACATGGCCTTTGCCGCGGTCTTCCTGGTGCTGCTCAAGGGCATGTGGAAAGGCGTACACGCCGCCGTGCCCTGGCTGTTCAGCCTCCTCACCGCCGCACTGTTCTACCTGCTGATTCCCGGTGGCTGGTACGTGCTCGCGGGCACCGTGGCCGGCCTGGTCACTGCTTACCTATGGGCCAAACCATGATTGACCTTCCTACACTGGTCACCCTCGTGGGCATGGCCGTGGTCACCTGCCTGACCCGTGCGCTGGGCTTTTTACTGCTGCGCAACCGCACCCTTGGGCCGCAACTGACGCAGGTGCTGAACGCCGCGCCCGGCTGCGTGCTGATTGCCGTAATCGCACCCAAGTTCGTTTCCGGGCACCAGGCCGACCTGATTGCGCTGGGGCTTACGGTGTACGCAGCAACGCGGTTTTCCCTCTTGCCGGTGGTGGTATTTACCATCGTGATGACGGGGGGGCTGCGCCTGTTGCTGCCGGCATGATCCGCTGCGGCATCTACGCTCCATTGACTCAAATCAAGCCCTCGCGCCGGGTTCGCGCGACGATGGCTGCAAGCAAGGAATGACTCAAGCACCGCCAGGCGCACAGTGCACAACCGTCGAACACTGCGCGCGGCCATGGACAAGGAGCCCCACATGAACCCGCTGAAACACATACTGGTAGCCACCGACCTCTCCCCCTATGCCCGCAACGCGGCAGAGCGCGCTGCCTACCTGAGCAACGCGCAACAGGCCTCACTGGACCTGCTCTACGTTGCCAACCCGGCCCCCTTCGAGCGCCTCAAGCAGTTGGTGGCGCCTGATGACGACCTGTTGAAGCGGGTACTGGACAGCGCCGGCGAAAAAACCCGCGCACTGGCAGCCCTGCTGTTCCAGCGCTACAACATTTCCGCGGGTGTGCAGGTCGCCAGCGGCTCGGTGATCACGGAAATCACCCGGGTGGTGCAGGACAAACACAGCGACCTGCTGGTATGCGGCGCCAAGGGCCAGAGCGTGGCGCGGCGCCTGCTGCTGGGTTCAACCGTGCAAAAAATGCTCAACCACATGCCCTGCCCTTTACTGGTGGTCAAGCCGGCCCCTCGTGATACCTATCGCACGGTGCTGGTGCCGGTCGATTTCTCTCCCGCTTCGCTGCGCGCCATCAAACTGGCCAGGGCCATTGCCCCACAGGCCGAAATCATTCTGCTGCATGTGTACGAAGCCCCGTTCGAAGGCAGCGTGCGTTTCGCCCATATCGACCACGGCACCCTCACCCACTACCGCAATGTCATCCGCAAGGACGCACAGGCACAACTCGCTGCATTGAGTGAGGCCGCGGGCATTGCCGATGCACGGCAGATTCTGGAGCACGGTGACCCTGGCTGGCGCATTGCCGAGCAGGAACAGGCGCTGGAGTGCGACCTGATCGTCGTCGGCAAGCAGGGTGCGAGCGCGCTGGAGGAGCTGTTGGTTGGCAGCGTTACCAAGCATGTACTGAACGAATCGCAGTGTGATGTGCTGGTCACGCCCTAGCACGCAAGACCAGCCGGGCCGCCCCCCTCAGGGGGCTGCCCGGCCTGCGTGCAGCATCACCAGGTCCCGATGTACATCCGCCCCGCACTGGAACGTGGTTTCACCCACCACTGCAAAGCCGTTGCGCAAGTAGAAAGCAATAGCCCGGCTGTTGCTGTCATTGACCGTCAACCGCAGAGCCCCCACAACGCCCTGCAGCACATCAGCCATCAGCCATCAGCCGCTGGGCCACACCCGCCCCGTGGTATTCGGGCAGCACGTAGCATTTGCTGAGCTCGGCGATGCCATCGGCAGCCGGAATGCCCAGGGGCTCTGGGGCAAGGTTGACCAGGCTGTAGCCGACGACCGTACGGCGCATCAGGCCTACCGACAGGCGCATTTCCGGTTCCCGGTTCAAGCGTTCAAAGTCGGCTGGCATCAGCGCGCCTTGGATGTAGGCGCTAATTTCCGTCGCAGGCGTATTCGCCGGGCAAGCCAGCGCAAAAGTGCGTGCCGCGACCTGGCTGATCGCATCACAATCCGCGGCCGTCGCCTGCCTGATCAAAAAATGCATGAGTTTGGCCCTGGTGTGTAAATGGCAGCCTTGCAACGGCTGAAGAAAAGCATAACACTCGCTATATACTTTTCTATACACCGATTCTCAAAAAGCCCAGATGAAACCGTGATGTACGCCCAACCCGACCTGCCACACACGACCAGCGAGGGTGCTGACGCCACTTTCGGCTCGGTCGACCACGCGCTGGGCAACCCCGGTATCCGGCGCAAGAATCACAAGCTTATTCTGCAGGCGGCCAGCGAAGCGTTTGCCGTCACCGGCTTCACCGCCACCCATTCGCACGAAATTGCCGAGCGCGCCGGGTTGCCCAAGGCCAATCTCTATTACTACTTCCAGACAAAAGAGAATTTGTACGTCCAGGTGCTGATGAGCTTCATCGAGCCGCTGGTGAGGGCCTCGGCAGCGTTGCGAAAAAGCGACGACCCGATAGTGGGCCTGCGGGCCTATGTCAAAGCCCGGATACGCATCATTCGAGAGCACCCGTTCAGCGCCGCCGTGTTCAGCCAGGAGTTGCTCTCAGGCGGCAAACGCCTACCTGAGGTGTGCAAGAACATGCTGCAGGAGGAAGCCAGGCGCAACGTTGCCTGCCTGCGCATTTGGATCGAGGATGGCCGGTTGGCGCCCTGTGACCCCGAACACCTGATGATTTTCATCTGGTCGGCAACGCGTACCTATACCAATCTTGCCTGGCAAATGTCGCAGCTCAGAGGCGTGGCTATACCTGACAAGTTGGACTTTGATCGCGCCACCCGCACGGTCACCCAGATGGTGCTGGGCGGTGTCTTACCGGTGAAGCAAACGGCTGTGACACCGCCCTGAAACTGGCTTCGTGGCCCCACAACGCAATAGTTTCCGCTCTAAACCAGGGGTTTCATCGATTACGCTGATGATGACTATCAAGCGGCCTGCCTGTCGGCCTGGCAAGGCCATCCCTATAATCGCCTGCAAATCCCTCCGCTCCTGCGCCTGCTACAGGCGCCATCCCTCATGGAACCGACCCCCATGCCAAGCAACCGCCAGGCCCCTCGCGGCCTTCCCGAACATAATCAGCAGAGCGTCACACAGCAATGGCTGGCAATCCTCTCGGTCGCCGTGGGTGCCTTCGCCCTGGTCACCAGCGAGTTCCTCCCGGTGGGGGTGCTCAACGATGTGGCCAGTGACCTCGGCATCAGTGCAGGCCTTGCCGGCCTGATGGTGACCTTGCCCGGTATCATGGCCGCGCTGGCCGCGCCGTTGATTTCCGTGGGGGTCGGCGCGCTGGACCGGCGCTACCTGCTGATCGGCCTGACGCTGATCATGATCATCGCCAACACCATCGTGGCCTACGCCGTCGACTTCAATTTGCTGTTGGTCGGCCGCGTGCTGCTGGGTGTCAGTATCGGTGGTTTCTGGGCAACCGCCATCGCCCTCAGCGGCCGCCTGGCCCCCGACGGCATGGGCGTAGCCAAGGCCAACTCGATCATCATGGCCGGCGTAACCCTGGCGACCGTAGTGGGCGTGCCCGTGGGCACCTGGCTGAGCGGCCTGATGGGCTGGCGCATGACGTTCCTGGTCACCGCACTGGTGGGCATACCTGTGCTGCTGGCGCAGGTATTCCTGCTGCCGCGGCTGCTGCCGGAAAAGGCCATTCGCATCAGCGACCTGCCGGCCTTGTTCATCAACCCACAAGCGCGGGTCGGGCTGATTGCCGTGCTGCTGATCGGCCTGGCGCACTTTGCCGCGTACACCTATGTTGCCCCGTTCTTCAAACAGAATGCCGGCTTTGACGGGCCTACGATTGGATCGCTGTTGCTGCTGTATGGCGTTGCCGGGTTCATGGGTAACATTTTCGCGGGCTACGCTGCCAACCGCAGCGTGCGGCATACCCTGATGCTGGTTGCGCTGATGATTGCTGTCAGCACCGCCCTGTTCCCGCACTTCGCCACCGGCATGACGGGCGCTGCCATGCTGATCGCGCTGTGGGGCTTCGCTTTCGGTGCGTTCCCGGCCTGCGCCAACATCTGGATGTTCGTGGTGGCACCTAAGGATGTTGAACGTGGCATGCCGCTGTTCGTAGCCATGTTCCAGGTGATCATTGCGCTGGGCTCTTTCTTCGGCGGGCAGGTGGTCGACCATATGGGCACGGCGGTGCTGTTGAGCCTGGCTACCGCGTTGGTGGGCTGTGGTTTTGTCACCGTGCTGGTGCTGGGGCGCAACGTGAGCAATAACCTTGCTGCGCAGCCGGGCTGAGCAGCTCGGCACCGAGGCGCCGCAAGTACAGCGCCGGCTTCGGCCCACGCTGTACTTGTACCAGCGACTGTCTCGCAAAAAACGTGAAACCTAGCGCGGTCATTGTGGGCGCAACTGTCTTGTTCAACTTCTAAAAGCTGGCGCGATCCCTGTGGGAGCGGGCTTGCCCCGCGAACACGGGCGAAGCCCGTGCCATCCACGGCGGTGTCTTCTTCGCGGGTGAATCCGCTCCCACAGGACTGGTGGCAGGCAGGCTTATCCCACGCCAGGTTCATCCCGCTCGGGCCGCCGTGGTTGCCTGCCGCAAATCACCGGAACCTCCGCGCCGCGAGCCCTGGCCAGCAGTTCCTCTGTGTCATCGCCCCCGGGCAGTGCAAGCAACAGATCAGGGCGACTGTCGTTAAGCATGAACAGGTTGCGCAGGCGTTCGGCCTGCTTGCCGTGCAACTGCCAGTTCGGCGGGTAGCGCACCAGATCGGCACCGTGCTCACGTGCCCAGCTTTCGATCTCGCCGCCCAGGAACTGGCTGCCACCGTGGATCAACACCCGGATCGGCCGCTGGCGCTGAACGTCATCCAGGGCCTGGCGGCAGCGCCGGGTGTCGGCATAGTTGCGTCCCGCACAGATCAGTACTCGCATGCTCTGCTCTCCTCGCCTGGCTCAGAACCACTGCCCGAAGCGGCGGATGTAAAGGGTCTTCATCCCTTGCGCGACCACGCAGTAGCCCAGCAGGGTAGCAACCAGCCAAGGGAAGTATGCCCATGGCAGCGGCACCAGGCCCACCATCGCGCCCACCGGCGAGAACGGGATGTAGATACCGAATGCCATCACCAGCCCCGTTGCCAGCACCACCGGCAGCGCAGCGGTGCTTTGGAAGAACGGCACCTTGCGGGTGCGCAGCATGTGCACCACCAAGGTCTGTGACAGCAACCCTTCGATGAACCAGCCAGACTGGAACAGCGCCTGCATCTCGACGCTATTGGCGGCGAACACAAACCACATCAGGGCAAAGGTGGTGATGTCGAAGATCGACGAAGTAGGGCCGATCCACAGCATGAAGCGGCCGATGTTGCGGGCGTCCCATTTGCGGGGCTTGCTGAGAAACTCCTTGTCCATGCGGTCCCACGGCAGCGACAGCTGGGAGAAGTCGTACATCAGGTTCTGCAGCAGCAGGTGGATCGCCAACATCGGCAGGAACGGAATGAACGCACTGGCCACCAGGACCGAGAACACGTTGCCAAAGTTGGAACTGGCAGTCATGCACAGGTACTTCATGATGTTGCCGAAGGTTTCGCGGCCTTTGAGCACCCCCTCCTCCAGTACCATCAGGCTTTTTTCCAGCAAGATGATATCGGCCGACTCCTTGGCGATGTCGGTGCCGCTGTCCACCGAGATACCGACGTCGGCATCGCGCAGGGCGGCGGCGTCGTTGATACCGTCGCCGAGGAAGCCGACCGTGTGACCATTGGCCTGCAGGGCCTTGAGCACACGTGATTTCTGCAGCGGGGTGAGCTTGGCGAAGACAGTGCGTTCCTCGACCTGAAGCTTCAGGGTGGTGTCGTCCATGCGCTCGATGTCCTGGCCGAGCAGTGGCAGGCCTGGCTCCAGGCCCACCTCACGGCAGACCTTACAGGTAACCACCGGGTTGTCGCCGGTCAGCACCTTCACCCGCACCCCCATGTCACGCAGGGCGGCAATGGCCGGGCCGGCAGTTTCCTTGGGTGGGTCGAGGAAGGTCAGGAAGCCCTGGATCACCAAGTCGCGCTCATCGTCGGTGTGGTACTGCGCCTTGCCTTCGGCCGACGGGATCTCGCGGGTGGCGACCACCAGCACGCGGAAGCCGTCCTGGTTGTAGGCATCGGCGCTGGCCAGAAGCTGCTGGCGGCGGAGCGGGTCCAGGGTAACGACACGGTCGCCCTCCTGCACATGGGTGGCGATGGCGAGCATTTCCTCGACCGCCCCCTTGCTTACCAGCAGGTGATCGCCAAGTGCATTTTTCACTACCACGGACAGGCGACGGCGGATGAAGTCGAACGGTAGTTCGTCTACCTTTGCGTAAGCGTAAGGCACCTGGAACTGGCTGTCCTGGCCAGCAAAATGCAGCACGGCCTGGTCCATCAGGTTGCGGATGCCGCTTTGGTGGTGGCTGTTGAGCCAGGCCAGTTCAAGGATATGCCGATCGCGCTGGCCATCGAAGCGCACGTGGTGTTCGAGGATGATCCGGTCCTGGGTGAGCGTGCCGGTCTTGTCTGTGCACAGTACGTCCATGGAGCCCAGGTTCTGGATGGCGTTCAGGCGCTTGACCACCACCTTGCGCCGGGCCATGGCCACAGCGCCCTTGGCCAGGTTGGCACTGACGATCATCGGCAGCATTTCAGGGGTCAGGCCCACTGCCACGGCAAGCGCGAAGAGGAAGGCATCCCCCCAGTCGCCCTTGACCACACCGTTGATCATGAACACTACCGGTACCATCACCAGCATGAAGCGGATCAGCAGGCTGCTGACGCTGTTCACGCCGCGATCGAAGGCGGTCTGGCTGCGGGAACCGGCGATGGCCTTGGCCAGCGAGCCGAAATAGGTACGTCGGCCGGTGGCGACCACCACAGCGCGCGCGCGGCCGCTGACGACGTTGGTGCCCATGAAGCAGATGTTTGGCAGCTCGAGCAGGTTGTCCGGGTTGGCGCCATGCCCGGTGGCGGACTTCTGGGCGACATTGCCCAAGGTGTCGTACTTCTCGACCGGCAGCGCTTCGCCAGTGAGCACCGCCTGGCTGATGAACAGGTCGCGCGATTCAAGCAGGCGGATATCGGCCGGGATCATGTCGCCTGCAGATAGCTGCACGATGTCGCCGGCCACCAGTTTGTCCATGGGCACTTCGCGCAGGCGCGGGGCCTGCCCGACCTGCTCGCGGCGTAGCACGGTTGCGGTAGTGCGCACCATTGCCTTGAGCGCGTCGGCGGCCTTGTTCGAGCGGTATTCCTGCCAGAAGCGCAGCAGGCTGCTAAGGCTGACCATGGTCATGATGATGATGACCTTGGTCAGGTCGGCGTCGTCCGTTTCGCCTGCGCTGACCGGCAGCCAGTAGTCGGTGACGAAGCTGATCCCGGCCAGAATCAGCAGTACATAGATGAACGGGTTATGCAGGGCCTTGAGCAATTGCACCAAGGCGTGGGGTTGCGGATCGTGGGCAACCTGGTTGGCCCCATCGCGCTCCAGGCGCTTGGCAGCTTCGTGCTCGGTCAGGCCCTGCTCGCTGGCATCGAGGTTGGCGAGGGTAACGGCCAGGCCATTGCGCGCTTCACGGGCGGCGCGGGTAGACAGGCGAGTTTCGCGTTCGGCCTTGGCCGATGAGGTGTTGCGGTGTTTGACAGTCATGTTGCTGTGCTCCTGCCGCTGCGGCGGCACGACACACAGACGTTTCACTCAGCCAGTGAACGAAGGCATGTCGGGTCGCAGAAAAATGCTGGGTTTTTCCGACAGTTGTCTGTCCGCTGCCGAGGGTCGGAAGTTGTGTCGGCAGCGAACTTTCTACTCGCGCAGTCCATGGATTGATTCCTTTTCATAAACACGGGGCAATAGTTACCCGGCAAACTTTCAACTTAGTAAGTTCGGGAGGGAAGATACCGCTGAATATCTTTTATTCAGTGAGAAGTCTGGGGGCTCAAGCGGGCATGAAGACGCGCCAGCGGCCCGCATCTACTTGGGGGCTCCTGGCTGTCGTCAGGGTACCCGTGCAGGCGGCACGGCCGGGCACGGGCCAGCTGCGGCGCAAGGCCGGCGAACAGGCGGTGTGAAGCGAATGAAGTGAGGTTCATGAGCTTGCCTCCAACCGGCAGACACCGGTGGCGGCAAGTCACGACGGAGCATCAGGCTCTGGCGCGGCTTGCCCGACCAGGGTGTCGGGACCGGTGTTCCGGTTCAAGTGCCTGACCAGGCCATACGGCAGGGGTCAGGCAGCGACTAGATACTGTGTCCATTGAATTCTTCAGTGAATGGAAAAAAGGCCCTTTCTCGGGGCGATCGAACTTTATTCAAGGGTAGTATCGAAGTCAACCCGCAAGGGGAACTTTAAATAAGTTTCACCCACTTTTAATGTAACAACGATCAGGTGCGAGTTTTACGCCCGTCGCCCGGCTACCCTTACACCCTGAACCGCCCCACCAATGCCGTCATCTCCCCCACCAGCCCCGACAGCGCCTTGCTCGCCTCGCTGGTCTGCTGCGCTCCTGTCGCCGAGTTGATCGACAGCTCGCGAATGTTCAGCAGGTTGCGGTCCACTTCCCGCGCCACCTGAGCTTGCTCTTCGGCCGCACTGGCGATGACCAGGTTGCGCTCGTTGATTTCGCCAATCGCACTGTAGATACCTTCCAGCACCTGCCCCGAGGCCAAGGTCACGTCCAGTGTCGACTGGGCGCGGTTGGTGCTGGCCTGCATCGACGCCACCGCCGCCTCGGTGCCCGCCTGCACGCGGCCGATCATCTGTTCGATTTCCTGGGTCGATTGTTGGGTGCGGTAGGCCAGCGTGCGTACCTCATCTGCCACCACCGCAAAGCCGCGCCCGGCCTCACCGGCGCGGGCCGCCTCGATGGCAGCATTGAGTGCCAGCAGGTTGGTTTGCTCGGACACCGAGCGGATCACTTCCAGTACTTTGCCGATATCCCGGACCTGCCCCACCAATTGCTCCAGGTGCGCACTGCTGGTCTGGATCTCGCGGGTCATGGCCTCGGTGCCATCGATGTTGTCGCTGACTTGCTGGCGGCTTTGTGCGGCCAGCTGGTTGGACTCGCTGGTGGTTTGCGATGTAGTGATAGCGTTGCGCGCAACTTCCTCCACGGCCGTGGTCATTTCGGTCACAGCAGTAGCTGCCTGCTCCAGCTCCTGCCCCTGCTGACGCAGGTTGCTGGCGCTTTCCTCGGTAACCGCGTTCAACGCAGTGGCGGCTGCGTCCAGCTGCCGGGCACAGTGGTTGATCTGCCCCAGGGTGTCGCGCTGGCTCTGCTGCATACGCTGCAGTTCATGGAATAGCTGGCCGATCTCGTTGTTGCCCTGCCCTTGCACCGGCACGCTCAGGTCACCACCGGCAATGCGCTGGAAGTGCCGACCGGCTTCACGCAGCGGATGCAGCACTCGCTGGGCAATGAAGGCCCAGCACAGTGCAGCCAGCAGCAAGGTCACCCCTAGCAGCCCCAGGCTCAGCATTTGTGCACGCGCCAGACGACGGTCTGACTCCAGCATGATCTGCTGGCCACGTTCGCTCAGTACGCCAACCAGCTGCTGGCGTAGCGCTTGCAGTCGGCCCATGGCATTGCCGGCATCGATGTTGACCTTGAAGTACTGCTCCAGCGAACGCTGGCGGGTCGCTTCGCGCTGCCCGGCTACCGCCTTGGCATATTCGGCAAAGGTAGCCTGCAGCTCGGTTGCCAGCGTGCGAAGGGCTGGCTCGCGGACATTTTCAACGAACTCGTCGACCAGCTTCTGGCTCTTGTCGTTCAGCTCGACTGACAGCGCCATGCGCTTGCCTGCACTCTCGTCATGGCCGCCCAACTGCTCGATGAAGCCCGAGGACACATTGGCGCTGGAACGGATTGCCATCAACAACGCATTGTTCAACCGGTCCGACTGGTGTGCGGTCTGGTCCAGTTCGGTGATCTGCTGACCGCTGCCCACGGCTGCCCGCCAGGCACTGACGGTGGAAAACAGCAGGGTCAGGCTGAACAACGACAGCACCCAGAACATTCCGGTACGTATCTTGAGGTTGGCAAGCATGCGGGCAGTACTCCTTATTGGCACCACTTCTGGTCGAAATTCGACGGTGGGTGTGCTGCTATCGGAGGTACCGGCGCAGGCTTGAGGCGCAGGAAGCAGGTTATGGGCGATAACCGAACAGATGTTGCCGGGCGCAGGCTGCGCCGCGGCCAACCTCAGCGATCGAGGAAATTGACTACCGTCTGCGCGAAGGCCTGCGGTTGGTCCAGCATGACGAAGTGGAAGCTGCCATCGATACGTTTGAAGCTGATGTTTCGCGTCCCGGCATAGGCGTTTGCGAAGGTTGCATCGACGCTGGTAGCGGGTATGCCATACAAGGGGTCATAGGCATAGACGACCTGCACCGGCGCCTGGATATCGCCAAGCTCCGGGCGCAGGTCGGTGGTCATCAGTTCATAGGTAGCGTCGGCTACCGCCTTGCGGTCCGAGCGCAGCGCGGCCTCTACCAATGCGGGCCTGGCCGCAGCGGTCTTGGCCAGCCGGTCAATGGCCGCACGCTGCATGGCTTCGGCCTGCGCTGCCGGGGCCAGCAGCATCCCATCACGGAATGTGGCAGCCTGGGGTGCAGCCGTTTCGGCAGTGGCCGTGGGGTCCATCAATAACGTGTAAAACGGCAGCGCATCGACAACCATCAGCCGCCCGACCTGCTCCGGGTGGCGTGCGCCAAGCATCAGCGCCACCTCACCGCCCAGCGAATGGCCAATGATGGCCGGCGCCTCAAGGCGCTGGCTACGGATATAGTCAGCAACCGCCTCGGCTACAGGAGCGGCCACGCGCCCGTCCACAGCGGGCACGGCAGGCGAACCGGCAAAGCCTGCAACCTGCACAAGGTGCAGGCGATGCTGCTGGCGCAGTGTGCTGGCGAGCCCCGCCCAAACCTCACGGGAAGAGGCCAGCCCGGGGATCAGGATGACGTCCGGCCCGGTGCCCTCGACCTTTACCGAAATACGTTCGCCCGCTACAGGCACTGGCTGGCTTGGCGCAGCCAATGCCGAGCCCAGCGACAAGCTGGTCCCGATTGCTGCAAGCAGGGTGCGTATGCGCATGGTCGCCATTCCTTTGACTTCAACGGAGAAAAGCCCGCCACTATAAAGCGCACGGCAACCCATGGGAAAACTATCATTTGCAACCCGCTGCGCTGCACCGTTAAAGTCGTGGCCTGGGCGCCGGCTGCGCCTGCGGTCCGCGCAAAGGGGTTGCCCGAGCCATGCTTCACTCCATTTCCATACCAGCTCCCGGCTTGTCGGCGGACCGAGCCCCAAAGGAGTTGGCATGCCCGCCATCAATGCTTCCCGCCACCACGGCTTGCTCGACCTGCCCGCCTTGCGCAAACGCGCCAAGCGCTTGCTGACCGAACTGAAAACCCACCAAGCCGACGACACCCGCGAGCAATTGCGCACGCTTGGCCTGCCCGGCCCCGACTACCGGCTTGCCGATACCCAATGGCTGGTGGCCCGCGAGGCCGGTTTTGCCAGCTGGCCCAAGCTCAAGGCCCATGCCGATGCCGTGGCTTTTGCAGCACGCCACCCCGGTTTTTCTGCCGATGACGAGGCTAACGTGCAGCACTGGCGCTGCGGCAACGACATCGCCCACAGCTTGCGCACCGCCGGGTTTGCCGGCGCTTTCCAGATGTTCGACGACCCCATGGTGATGGGGCCTGTACCGGCACGGCCTGATGAGCAGTACTGGCAGGTTCGCAGCGCCTACGTTCAACAAGCGTTCCGGCTGAGCCCCCAAGACCTTGAACAGCGCCAGGCAGCACAACGTAGCGCATTGGCAGGGCTTAACCGCGACAGCGAAATTGTGCTGTGGTGCGAGGCCGACGCTTACGACCAGCTGTTCCTGATTCGCGTACTCGCCAGCCTGCCTGGCCTGCCGCGTCGGCTGGAGCTGATCGAAATTGACCAGGTGCCCGGCATCGAGCGCTTTATCGGCATTGGGCAACTGGCCCCCGACCTGCTGGCTTGGTTGTGGCCGCAACGTCGCGCGCTGGGTGAGGATGCATTCGCCCTGGCCCGCGAGGCATGGGCGGCCTACACCGCACCCAATCCAAAAGGCTGGGCGAGCCTCGCTGGCCACGCACACCCGGCCTTGCCGTTGCTGGGCGGGGCATTGGCGCGCCAGCTGCAGGAGCTACCGGGGGCACATGACGGTTTGAGCCTTACCGAACGCCTGCTGCTGCGCGTGCTGGCTTCACGCGGCGCGCTACCGGCCGGCCGCGTGTTTGGCCAGTTGATGATGCAGGATGACCCGCTGCCTTACCTCGGTGACCAGATGTTCCATGTGCTGCTGCAGCCGTTGATCCACGCGCCACACCCGCTGCTGGTTGAAGGCCCGGGAGAAGCTTGGGCGCAGCGACTGCTGCGGCTGACGCCGCTTGCCGAGCAAGTGCTTGCAGGCAAGGCCCACTGGCTGGATCACAACCCTGCGCAGCGCTGGGTTGGCGGGGTGCTGGTGGATGCGGCTGACAGGCCTTGGGTAGTGACCGAACAAGGCGAGGTGTGGCAACGCCGATAACCTGCTCAACCGCAGGGCCGCTGTGCGGCCCTGCGCCGGCAAGCCAGCTCCCACCTGGACCGCATTGACCTCAGGTCTTGCATGAATGCTGTGGGGGCTGGCTTGCCGGCGATGAGGCCAGTCCAGGCGGCACCAGACAATTGAATCCCCGTGGTCGTGACATCACCTTTCTGCTGCCTGCGCCAGGCGCTGGGTGGCCTGCCGGAGCTCATCGACATCCAGCGAAGCAAAACCCAGGCGCAAGGCATTCTCGGCATGACCAAACGGCGAGAACTGGCGACCGCTGCGCACCACCAGGTCCAGCTCCAGTGCCTTGTCGACCAACTGATCCACATTGATCGTGTCGGCAAACCGCACCCACAGCGCCAGCCCACCTTCCGGCTCCTGCACGGTAATCTGCTCGCCAAACGCATCGTGCAGGCAAGCCAACAGGGTCTGCCGACGCCGACGGTACTCGCGGTTGACCCGGCGCAAGTGCTTCTTCAGCTCGCCATCATTGATCAAGTCCGCCAGCATCCGCTGCATCACCGCATCGCCCTGCCCCAGGGTCAGCGTCGCCCTGCGCTCCAGCACTGCCGTTACCTCCACCGGTGCGACGATATAACTGCAACGGAACGTGCTGCCCAAGGGCTTGGACAGTGTGCCGATGTAAATCACATGCCGCTGCTGCCGGTCGCTGGCCAAAGGCAGATAGGGCCGCCCGGAAAAGTGGTACTCGTAATCGTAGTCTTCCTCGACCACGCAGAAATCGTGCAGCCGCGCCAGCTCCAGCAACTGCTGCCGGCGCCCGGCTGGCAAGCTGACCGTGGTCGGAAACTGGTGATGGGGCGTCAAATACATCATCCGCACCTTGTGCTGCCGGCACAGGGCATCGATCTGGTCCACCCGGCAACCCTCATGGTCCAGGTCCACGGTCACCAGTCGGGCCCCCAGCTGGCGGAAAATCTCCCACGCCGGCGGATAACTCAGGCGCTCGACCAGCACCGCATCCCCCGGCTTGAGCAACACGCTGGCCAACAGTGATAGTGACATCTGCACACCCTGGGTCAGGCAGATATGCTCGGCGCCAACGTTCAGGCTGCGGTTGTGCCTGAGCATGTCGGCCAAGGCGGCGCGCAGGTAGAGGCTGCTGCAATCACTGCCGTGGCGCACGCTGTTGCTGGCAAAGCTGTTGCGCAGGGCATTGCGGTAATAGCGATGCAGAACAGCCTGGGGCAGCAGGCGATGGTCACAGGCACCGTTGTCGAAGAACAAGGCCTCTGGCCGCCCCTGCTGCGCTGCCGCCCGTTCGTTTGCCTCGAAATA
Organism: Pseudomonas sp. XP2; assembly: GCF_053557975.1. Taxonomy (NCBI): domain Bacteria; kingdom Pseudomonadati; phylum Pseudomonadota; class Gammaproteobacteria; order Pseudomonadales; family Pseudomonadaceae; genus Pseudomonas; species Pseudomonas sp. XP2. Next base: position 46,462 of record NZ_JBNRIK010000019.1, on the reverse strand, counting down.
GGCAACGGCGGGCTCCTCTGGCAGCGCCAAGGCGAAGGAGCGCGAGGCGGCGGGCGCCGTGATTGTGCCAGTCGCCAGCTGCTGGCTGACGAAGGTACCCCGGCGCTGCACGCTCTGCAGCCAGCCTTTGGTTTCGGCTTCCTCATAGGCAAGGATCACCGTTTTGCGGTTGACGTTCAGCAGTTGCGCCATCTCCCGCGTGCCCGGCAACGGCGTGCCAGGGCGCAGGCGGCCCTCGCTGATCGCGGCCACCAGGCCTTCGACGATCTGCCGGTATGAAGCCTGCGCGCCATCGAGCCTGAGCAGTGGCTGCCATTTGCGAAGCTGGACCATGTGAATTATCCAAAACTGGAGGTTCTGCTGGTCCTGGACTATAGCAACAATCGAACCTTCAATTGCCCCGAGGTGTTCATGCAAAACCGCCACGTCATCGAATTGTCGCCCTCGGGCAAAACCTTCGAAACCCGCCAGGAACTGCTGCTCGACGCCATGCTCGCCAGCGGCCTGCCGGTACCGTTCTCCTGCCGCCGCGGCGCCTGCGGGTCCTGCAAGGTCAAAGTCGTGTCGGGGCGGTATCAGGACAAGCAGCGAGATGCGGACACCCCCGCGCCCTCCTACCCCCTGGCCGCCGATGAGATGCTGCTGTGCCAGAGCCACGCCTGCAGCGACATGCGTCTGGAGATCCCCGGCTGGTCGCTGGACGCCCCGTCGCTGGCGTTTCACGCACAGGTTCACAGCAAGCGCGAACTCAGTGCAGATATCGTCGAACTGGTGCTGCAACCGGCTCAACCACTGGAAGTGCGGGCCGGCCAATACGTGAGATTTCGGCTCGACAACGGTGACAGCCGCTGCTTCTCCATCGCCAACCTGCCCGCTCAGGATCAGGGGCAACTGGTGTTTCACATCCGTAAGGTCAGCGGCGGCGTGTTCACCGAAGGCCTGCTGCCCACCCTGCAAGCAGGCGCTGTACTGAAGCTTGAGGGGCCGGTGGGCGCCTGTACCTGGCAGCATGAAGACCAACGCCCGCTGGTGCTGTTCGCCACCGGCACAGGTTACGCCGGCATCAAGCCATTACTGCTGACGGCCATGGCCCACGCTGCCGAGGTCACGCTGTACTGGGGTGGTTCATCGACGGCGGACTTCTATGACCGCGCGTTTCTCGAACAGGCCAGCCTTGAATACCCCCACTTTCGCTGGCACCCGGTGCTCTCGGCTGAGGCACGCGTGCAGCAGGTGGCGCTGGGCCAGGCGCATCGGTGGGCCGACACCCAGGTCTACGCGTGCGGTAATGCCACGATGATCAGCCAGGCCCGCGAGCAATGCCTCGCCGCAGGCGTGCCACCCCACCGTTTTGTCGCGGAGGCCTTTGTCGCCAGCGGCGCACTGGCGCCCCAGCTTTCAACCGCCAACACACTGCACCCAGAGCTGGAAAAGGTCGGCCCGCGTTACTCACTGGATGGCATGCTCGCTGCCCGCGAGCAGTCAGTACGGGCCGTGGCCGCGATCGCCAGCCAATTGCACGTCGGCATGACCACCGCCCAGGCACTGGAGATGGCGGCGCAAACACTGCAGGCAATGGGCGCGTCCCACACCTGGCACCCCACCTACATCCGCTTTGGCGACGACACCGTACGTACACCGCGCCAAGGCATCGACCCGGATCGTGTATTACGTACTACGGACATTGTCGTGGTCGATGTCGGCCCGGTTTGGGATGGCTACGAAGGCGACTATGGCGACACCTTCGTGTTTGGCCAGCACGAGCTGCACCACGCCTGCGTCAAGGCACTGCACGCGGTGTTCGACGAAACCCGCCTGGCGTGGGGCCGTGGGTTGACCGGACGCGAGCTCTATGACTTCGCCGAACGCAGTGCCCAGGCCAAGGGCTGGCAGCTGGAACGCAACCTGGCCGGGCATCGCGTCGCCGACTTCCCGCACGTACTGTATGGCCAGGACAAGCTGGCCGAGGTGGAAATCGTCCCGAGCGAAGTGGTGTGGGTACTGGAAATACAGTTGTGCCACCCCACCGAACCGATCGGGGCGTTTTTCGAAGACATCCTGATTACGTTTACAGACATGGACGAGCAATATGCAAATACGCAACCTCACCCCCGATGACCTCCCCCACGTCAGCGCCTTGTGCCTGGACGCCTTCACGCAGGCGGTCGCACCCTCGCTGTCTGCGCAGGGTGTCGAAACCTTCACCAGGGTGGCAGCGCCACAAGCCTTTGCCGAGCGCATGCAAGGTGACAACCTGATGCTCGCCTGTGTCGCGCAGGGCGCTATCGCGGGGCTGATCGAGCTCAAGGAAGGCCGCCACGTTGCGATGCTGTTCATTGCTCCGGGCTGGCAACGCCAGGGCATCGGCACGCGCCTGATGAATGCAGCGCTGGAACATGCCCGGGTTGACGTGGTGACGGTCAAGGCGTCGTTGTCTTCGGTGCCGGCCTACCAACGCTACGGTTTCACCCTGGCAGGCGAAGTGGGCGAATTTGAGGGACTGGTCTACCAGCCAATGGAAAAGCGCCTGCCGACAGTGTAGGCGCGCCCGTGTGGCGCAGGGATGCCTGGCTTTCAGCTGATGCGGGCATTGCTGCCCCTGCCGGATGGGCAGGCATGAAAGCACCGCGCGCCATGGCAAAAGGGTGCAGGGATTGCGGGGATTCAGCATAGGCGCAGCGCCGTGGCGGGTCTGTTCGCTAACGTACAGACGCTGCCAGGGCAACCGCCGCAGACTGAGTGCTGAAAGGCCAGATCGGCAACCCGGCACACCATGGACAATCCTTGGCTACGCGCACGCAGCTACCTTCGACGCCTGTACGCCCACGCGGGGCGCTGGCGTTCACCCCGGCATACCTTCACCTATGAAAGCCTGCTGCGCTCGGAGCTGTACAACGCCGACCAGATGGCCGAGCACGGCCTGCGGCTGGCCCAGCAGCACCACTTGAGCCTGCGGCCGGCCAAAGACGCCCTGCTGGACCGCCTGGCCGACAACGAACGCATGCTCTCTGCCAGTTGCACTGCCCTCGCAGGCGCCCTGCCCAGCTCCCGGCCAGCGTTACCGGCCGCGCAGTGGTTGCTCGACAACTTTTACCTGGTCGAAACCCATATCCGCATTGCCAAGCACGACCTGCCGGCCAACTACAGCCTGCAGCTGCCGCAACTGGACAACGGCCCTTCGACCGGCCTGCCGCGTGTCTACGACATTGCCCTGGAAACCATTTCCCACGGTGACGGGCGCATCGACGCGGAAAGCTTCAGTCGTTTCGTCGAGGCTTATCAGCAGGCCTGCACCCTGACCCTGGGTGAGCTCTGGGCCATCCCGATCATGCTGCGCCTGGCCCTGATAGAAAACCTGCGCCGTGTAGCAGCCCGGGTCATGGCCAACTGGGCTGACCGCGACCTGGCCAATGTCTGGGCCGACCGGCTTGGCGAAACCGCCGAGCGCGACGCCAAGAGCGTGGTACTGGTGGTCGCCGACATGGCCCGCTCGCAACCGCCGATGACCGCTGCCTTCGTCGCCGAACTGGCCAGGCGGCTACAGGGTCACAGTGCCTCTCTGACCCAGCCGCTGCTGTGGGTGGAACAGATGCTCAGTGAGTCGGCGCGCAGCATCGAAGGCCATGTGCAGCTCGATGCCCAGCAGCAGGCCATCGACCAGGTGTCCATCAGCAACAGCATCGGCAGCCTGCGCCTGCTGTCGACCATCGATTGGAAGCTGTTCGTCGAGCAACTGAGCCATGTCGAACAAGCGCTGAACCGCGACCCTACGGGCATTTACCCCGCCATGGACTTCACCAGCCGTGACCACTACCGGCACAGCGTCGAGCGCCTGGCGCGCCATAGCGCATTCAGCGAGGTCGCGGTGGCGCGCACGGCCATCGAACTGGCCCAGGCAGCAGGCACCGCGCCGGGCGAACCGGCTGAGCATGTGGGTTTCTACCTGGTGGGGGGCGGCCTGCCGTTGCTGGAACAGCGCCTGGCCGTACGGGTGCCGCTGGCCGAGCGCTGGCAACGCCTGCTGCACCGGGCGCCGCTGGCGTTCTACCTTGTGCCTGTGACACTGCTGTCCTGCCTGCTGGCGTGGGGCTTCATGCGCGCCATTGACCAGGAGGGCTGGCCTTTGGCAGTGCTGGCCGCCATGGCCCTGCCGGTTCTGCTGAGCACCAGCCGTCTGGCCATCGGCCTGGTGAACTGGCTGGTGACACTGACCGTCAAACCCTCCTTCCTGCCAAGGCTGGACTACACCACCGGTATTCCCGCAGACGCCCTCACGCTGGTGGTGGTGCCCACCCTGCTGGCCAATGCCGGCGATGTCGAAGAGCTGGTCGAAGGGCTGGAAGTACGCTTTCTGGCCAACCGTGACGAGCACCTGCACTTTGCCCTGCTCAGCGATTTCATGGATGCCCGTGAACAAAGCCGGCCCGAGGATGAGGCGCTGCTCGAGCAGGCCAGTGAAGGTATCCGGGCCCTCAACCGCAAGTACCCAAGCCCGGGCGGCGCGCGCTTTTATCTGTTTCACCGGCCACGCGTATGGAACGCCGCCGAGCGCTGCTGGATGGGCCGCGAGCGCAAGCGCGGCAAGCTCGCCGAGTTGAACGCGGTGCTGCGCGGGCACGGCCACGCGTGCTTCATGCGTATTGTCGGCGACCTGCAAGCACTCGGCCATGTGCGCTATGTGATCACCCTGGACACCGACACCCAATTGCCTCGCGGTGCCGCACAGCAATTCGTTGGTGCCATGCAGCACCCTCTGAACCGCCCACGGTTCGACGCGCACACGGGGCGGGTCCAGGCAGGCTACGCCATCCTGCAACCGCGGGTAGGCATCAGCCTGCCCAGCGTGTCGCGCTCGCGCTATGCGCGCCTGTTTGGCAGTGACGCCGGTGTCGACCCCTACACACGGGCCGTTTCGGATGTTTATCAGGACCTGTTTCTCAGCGGCTCCTTCATTGGCAAAGGCATCTATGCGGTGGACGCCTTCGAGCAGTCGCTGGAGGGCCGTTTTCCCGACAACCGTGTACTTAGCCACGACCTGATCGAAGGGTGTTACGCGCATTCGGGCTTGCTCAGCGATGTGCAACTGTTCGAAACCTATCCGGCCCGCTACAGTGCCGACAGCAAGCGCCGACACCGCTGGATACGCGGCGACTGGCAACTGCTGCCGTGGCTGGTGCCCTGGCTGCACACGGGCAGCCACAGCGTGGCGCAAAGCCCGCTCAGCGCCTTGTCGCGCTGGAAGATTTTCGACAACCTGCGCCGCAGCCTTGAGCCGGCGGCGCTGCTGGCCCTGCTGCTGTGGGGTTGGCTGGCCAGTGCTACGCCGCTCGCCTGGACGCTGGCCCTGCTGGCCTTGTTGCTGACGCGGCCAGTGCTGGATTCGCTGCTCGAAGTGCTGGGCAAGACCACCGATGTACCTCTGTCAGAGCACCTGCTGGCCGCTTTGCGCACCTCGGGTACCTACTTCGTGCGCGCCGGCCTGTCGCTGGCCTGGTTACCCTTCGAGACCTGGTACAGCCTGGATGCCATCCTTCGCACCTTGTGGCGGCTGGCGGTCAGCAAACGAAGCCTGCTGCAATGGAACCCCTCGCGCGAGGACGAACGCAGCAGTGCAGATACCTTGCAGGCAGTGTATCGCGAGCAATGGGGGCAACCGGCCCTGGTGGCGGTGCTGACCGGTGCCTTGGCGATGCAGCCGATGGTACTGCTGATTGCCTCGCCGATCCTTGCGCTGTGGTTGCTCGGCCCGGCGCTGGCCTGGTGGCTCAGCCGCCCGAGTGCCCTGACCGCCCTCATGCCCGGCGCCGAAGACATGGTCTTCCTGCATCGCCTCGCCCGCGCCAACTGGGCCTTCTTCGACCGTTACGTCTGCCCTGCCGACAACTGGCTGCCCCCCGACAACATCCAGGCACCGCCCTTCGCCAGCATCGCTCACCGCACCTCCCCAACCAACATGGGCATGGCCCTGCTCTCGCACCTGGCGGCACATGACTTCGGCTACCTCAGTACGGGCCGCCTGTTCGAGCGCCTGGCCTGCATGCTTGACAGCATGGCCCGCCTGGAACGCTTCAAAGGGCACTTCTACAACTGGTACGACACCCAGACCCTCAAGCCATTGCCACCGCTGTATGTCTCCAGCGTGGACAGCGGCAACCTGGCCGCCCTGCTGCTGACGCTCAGGCCCGGCCTGCTGGAAATGGCCGACACATCCCTGCTCGACCGGCGACTGACCCAGGGGTTGCTCGACACCTTCGACACGCTGCTGGCCGCCTATGCCCGCACAAGCGCGGACACCCAACCGATCACGGCCCTGCGCGAGCAGGTGCGGCTCGCTCATGGACAAGTGGGCGACGTATACGCCACGCTGTTGCCGATGCTGGTCGAACAGTTGCAGCCGCTGATCACGCAACGGGCTGCCTTGGCGCCTGGCACAGAAGCGGCCGACGATTGTACGTTCTGGCTGAATGCCCTGAATGAGCAATGCCTGGACCTGAACCGCGAACTGCAGCAGCTGCAATTGCCCCCCGGTAACGATCAGGCCCCCCACGCTCCGCTGACCTGGCGCCAGCTGGCACAGCTTGACGCAGACCAGTGGCCGCCCCCCGAGCGCCTGGCGGTGGCCAATGTCCGGGCAGTTGCCCGCCAGCGCATCGCCCAGGCGCACGCCTTGGCCAACCGCATTGACGCGTTGGCCAGCATGGACTTCACCTTCCTGTACGACAGCCACCGCGACCTGTTCGCCATCGGCTACAACGCCGACGAACACCGCCTGGACACCGCGTTCTATGACCTGCTGGCATCGGAGATGCGCCTGACCAACTTCGTCGTCATCGCCCAGGGCCAGGTGCCCCAGGACAGCTGGTTCGCCCTCGGCAGGCTGCTCACCAGCAATGCCGGCGTGCCTGTGTTGTTGTCCTGGTCCGGCTCGATGTTCGAGTACCTGATGCCGCTGCTGGTGATGCCGAACTATGAGGGCACACTCCTCGACCAAACCTGTCATGCCGCCGTCAAACGGCAGATCGAACACGGCAAACTGTCGGGCCTGCCCTGGGGTGTCTCGGAATCGGCCTACAACGCGCTGGACGCGCAGTTCAACTACCAGTACCGGGCATTCGGCGTACCAGGGCTTGGCCTCAAGCGTGGCCTGGGAGAAGAGCGCGTGGTGGCGCCCTATGCCAGCGCACTGGCCTTGATGGTGACGCCCGCTGCCGCCTGCCATAACCTGCAGCGGCTGGCCACACTTGGTTTGGCTGGCCGGTTCGGGCTCTACGAGGCCGTGGACTACAGCGAGGCACGCCTGCCCCCCGGGCAAGACGCCGTCGTGATCCGCTCCTTCATGGCCCACCATCAGGGCATGGGTTTTTTGGCCCTGACCGCGTTGCTGCTGAACAAGCCCATGCAACGGCGCTTCGCCTCCGACCCGCGGTTCCACGCCAGTATGCTGCTGTTGCAGGAGCGCGTGCCGAAAACCGCTGCGCCGTACCTGCATACCCTCCAGGCCCCGGCCGAGGACGCCGCCGAACGCGACCCCGAGGCACGGCTGCGGGTGTTCAAAGAGCCAAACCGGGCCCAACCGGCTGTGCAACTGCTGTCCAACGGCCGTTATCACGTCATGGTCAACCACGTGGGCAGTGGCTACAGCCAGCGCAACACACTGGCGGTGACCCGCTGGCGCGAAGACGCCAGCCGCGACGACCTGGGCAGCTTCTGCTACCTGCGCGATGTCGCCAGCGGCGCCTACTGGTCCACCTCCTACCAGCCAACACGGCACCGCACCAAACTCCAGGAAGCGATCTTCAGCGACGGCCGCGCGGAGTTTCGCGTGCGCGAACACGACTTCGACTGCCATACCGAAATTGCCGTGTCGCCCGAAGACGACATCGAACTGCGACGCCTGCACCTGACCAACCATGGCGACCAGCCCCGCACCCTGGAGCTGACCAGCTACGCCGAAGTGGTGTTGGCACCGGCCTTGAGCGATGCCCTGCACCCGGCGTTCAGCAAGCTGTTCATCCAGACCGAACTGATCCGCCCGCTGCAAGCCATTCTGTGCACGCGGCGGCCGCGCTCGCAGCTGGACGCCGTGCCGTGGATGTGCCACGTGCTGGCGGTGCACGGGGCCGACATCGAGGCGTTGTCCTACGAAACCGATCGGGCCCGCTTCATCGGCCGCGGGCGCACCCTGGCGCGGCCGGCGGCCATGGATCAAGACAGCGAGGCGCTGTCCGATAGCGCGGGGGCGGTGCTGGACCCGATCGTGGCCATCCGCTGCCGCATTACCTTGATGCCCGGCCATGCGACCACGGTCGACCTGGTCACAGGCATCGCCGACAGCCGCGACGCCTGCCTGCAGCAAGTGGCCAAGTACCGCGACCGGCACTTGGCCGACCGGGTGTTCGACCTCGCCTGGCCGCACAGCCAGGTTTTGTTGCACCAGCTCAACGGCTCGCTGGCCGACGCCAGGCTGTTTGAACAGATGGCCGCCTCGGTGCTGTACCCCAACGCCAGCCTGCGGCCCAACGCAGCGCTGCTGGCCAGCAACCGGCGCAACCAGTCCGGCCTGTGGGGCCAGGGGGTATCGGGCGACTTGCCGATCGTGCTGGTGCAGATCGGCGACCCGGCCAACATTCATCTGGTCAAGCAAATGGTGCTGGCCCATGCCTACTGGCGCCAGAAAGGGCTCGCACTCGACCTGCTGATCTGGAACGAAGACCAGGCCGGTTACCGCCAGCAACTGCAAGACCTGATCATGGGGATCGTCACCTCCGGCAGTGAAGCGGCCCTGCTCGACCGCCCCGGCGGCATTTATGTAAGGCCTGCGCAGCAACTGTCTGCCGAGGACCGGCTGCTGACCTTGTCCGTCGCCCGGCTGGTGCTTGACGACACGCTCGGCACGCTGGAAGAGCAACTGCAGCTGCGCCGTCAGCCAAAGGTCCCGGCGGCTGTTCAAGCCAACCCTGCCAGCCGCCGACCGGCACCTGCCAACCCCTCACCGACCGAACAAACCACGGTGATGCTGGGCAATCGCTATGGCGGGTTCAGCGCCGACGGCCGCGAGTACGTCATTGCGCTGCTACCCGGCTCACCGCCACCCGCGCCATGGGTCAACATCCTGGCCAACCCGCAGTTCGGCAGCGTGCTCTCCGAGGCCGGCAGCGCTTACACCTGGTACGAAAACGCCCACGAGTACCGCTTGACGCCCTGGCACAACGACCCCGTTACCGACGCCAGTGGTGAAACCTTCTACCTGCGCGACGAGGATACCGGCGAGTACTGGTCACCGACGCCGCAGCCCTGCCCAGGCCCTGGCCGTTACTGCACCCGCCACGGCTTTGGCTACAGCGTGTTCGAATATGTCGAACAAGACCTGCGCAGCGAGCTCTGGGTGCATGTGGCGCAGGATGCGCCGGTCAAGTTCAGCCGGCTCAAAGTGCACAACACGTCAGCACGGGTACGCCGCTTGTCGGTGACCTGCTTCGTCGAGTGGGTGCTGGGCGACCTGCCTGGCAAAACCGCCATGCACGTGGTCAGTGAGACCGACCCTTTCAGCGGCGCGCTGTTCGCCCGCAACAGCTACTCGGTGGAATTCTCCACGCACGTGGCGTTTCTCGATTGCGACCTGCCGATACAGGGCCTGACCTGTGATCGCGGCGAATTCCTGGGGCGCAACGGCGATTGCCAGGCGCCTTTGGGCATGCGCCAGTCACGGCTGTCGGGGCGGACCGGCGGCGGTCTGGACCCCTGCGCGGCATTGCAAGTGGCGCTGCAGCTGGAGCCTGGCGAAAGCCGGGAGGTGGTGTTCCGCCTGGGCGCCGCCCGGGACACCCGCGCCGCCACCCGCTGCGTCCAGCAATACCGGGGGTTGCAGGCCGCCATGGACGAGTTCGACAAGGTCAGCGCCTACTGGCGACGCACACTGGACACCGTGCAGATCGAGACCCCGGAACCTGCACTGGATGTGCTGGCCAACGGCTGGTTGATGTACCAGGTGATCGCCTGCCGGTTCTGGGCGCGCAGTGGCTTCTACCAGTCCGGCGGTGCCATCGGTTTTCGCGACCAGCTGCAGGACAGCATGGCCATGGTCCATGCCGCGCCGGCGGCGGCGCGCCAGCACCTGCTGGCCTGCGCTGCGCGTCAGTATGTCGAAGGCGACGTGCAGCACTGGTGGCACCCACCGTTGCAGCGCGGGGTGCGTACCCGCTGCTCCGATGACCTGCTGTGGCTGCCGCTTGCCGCCAGCCGCTACGTAGAGGCCACCGGGGACTATGCTGTGCTTGACGAGCCGGTCGGTTATCTGGAAGGTCGCGCACTAAACGCCGGGGAAGAATCCTACTATGACCTGCCTGGCCACTCGGCCCTGGTCGAGGGCCTGTACCAGCATTGTCAGCGTGCCCTCGGCCACGCCTTGCAGTGCGGGGCACACGGCCTGCCGTTGATGGGCAGTGGCGACTGGAACGACGGCATGAACAGGGTCGGCGAACAAGGGCAAGGCGAAAGCGTGTGGCTTGGCTTCTTTGGCCACGAGGTGCTGCGGGCATTCGGCTGCGTCGCCTTGCGCCAGGGCGACAGCGCCTTTGCGCTGCGCTGCACCACCCAGGCCGCCGCACTCGCCGAAAAACTGGAAGCGCACGCCTGGGACGGCGGCTGGTATCGCCGCGCCTGGTTCGACGATGGCCAGGTACTGGGCTCGGCGAGCAACCAGGAATGCCGCATCGACTCGCTGTCGCAGAGCTGGGCAGTGCTGTCGGGTGTTGCTTCGCCCGAACGAGCCCGCCTGGCCATGGCGGCGCTGGACAGCCACCTGGTACGCCGTGACATCGGCATCGTCAAACTGCTCGACCCACCCTTCGACCAGGGCCACCTGGACCCTGGCTACATCAAGGGCTACCTGCCAGGGGTGCGTGAAAACGGCGGGCAGTACACCCATGCGGCCATCTGGGCGAGCATGGCCTACGCGCAGCTGGGCGACGCTGACAAGGCCTGGGAACTGCTGCGCCTGATCAACCCGGTGCGCCAGGGCAGCGACGCGTTGATCGATACCTACAAGGTCGAGCCCTATGTGATGGCCGCCGACGTCTATGCGGTTGCGCCCCACGCCGGGCGGGGTGGCTGGAGCTGGTACACCGGCTCTGCCGGCTGGATGTACCGCTTGATCGTCGAAAGCCTGCTGGGCCTGCAACGCAGTGGCGACACCCTGCGCCTGCAACCGCTGCTGCCGGCAGGCTGGCCGGGTTATGTCCTGCATTACCGGTTTGGTAGCACCCGCTACCGCATCGAGGTACGCAACGGCAACGGTAGCGAACTGAGCCTGAGCCTGGACGGCGAACGGCTTGTCGAACCCAAGCTGCGGCTGAAGGATGACGGATGCGAGCACCACGTCATTGCCGAGTGCCGGGGCTGCTCCTTGCCTGCCATCTGAACCGTTGGGCGCGTCACGGCCGCACTTGCGCAAGCCTTGGCCCAGCTAGGCTAATCTTGTTGCCACAGCCGCTGCCATCGATGGTCCCACGCATGCAACACACGGTAAAACCCCAACACAACCACTTGCTGGCTGCCCTGTCGCCAGAGGCGTTCAGCCGTTTGGCGCCGGACCTGGAGCACGTCAACCTGCCCCTGGGCAAGGCACTGTACGAGTCCGGCGATAGCCTGCGCCATGTCCACTTCCCGGTCGATGCCATCGTTTCGCTGCTGTACGTGATGGAAAACGGCGCCTCAGCCGAAATTTCCGTGGTGGGTAATGAAGGGGTGGTTGGCATCGCCGTGTTCATGGGCGGCGAAAGCACGCCCAGCCGGGCCATCGTGCAAAGCGCCGGGCATGCCTACCGTCTGCCCGTGCAAAAGATCAAGGACGAGTTCAACCGCCATGGCGAATTGATGACCTTGATGCTGCGTTACACCCAGGCACTGATCACCCAGATGGCACAAACAGCGGTGTGTAATCGACATCACTCCATCGACCAGCAATTGTGCCGCTGGCTATTGTTGTCGCTCGACCGCCTGCCGGGCGACCGCCTGTGCATGACCCAGGAACTGATCGCCAACATGCTGGGCGTGCGCCGCGAAGGTGTGACCGACGCCGCCGGCAAGTTGCAGCGCCTGGGGGTGATCGAGTACAACCGCGGGCAGATCAGGGTACTGGACCGGGCACGCCTGGAACTGCTGAGCTGCGAATGCTACGCGGTGGTGAAGAAAGAAACCGAGCGACTGCTGCCCTACCTACCGGGCACCCAAGGTTGAAGCCTTGGGGGGGCCTTGGGGGGTCAGTCAAACCGATGAGAACCAATGGCTAACTATCGACCTGCCAGGCCACTCAGCTCGTGTCATCTCTCAAATGACCCTGCGGAACGGGTTGGCAACTGCTTCGGGAGCCCGCATGATGATCCGACAGGCTTCACGCATGTAGCGCATGCGGATCATCCAATACCCACGGCATCAATATTGGTAGCGTAGCGTGACTGCGACATTGCGCGGATCACCGTAGTACAGGCCACCGAAGTTGTTTGAAGTTGGCAAGGACTGGTAATAGACCTTGCCCAAGGCGTTGTTGAGGTTGTACTGCACGCTGAACTGTTGATTGATTTGATAATGGGCGTGCACGTTGAGCAATGCGTAGCCACCTTGTTTGATGGCATACCCGTTGACATCGGCGGCGGTGCGGCTCTGGGCATACACGTCGCCACCCACGCGCCACTGGTCGAGGGCACCGGGCAAGCGGTAGTCCGTCGACACCTTTAGCAGGCGGCGCGGGATCTTGCGATAGTAGTCCGAGCCCTTGTTACTGCCAGCCACATATTCTGGATCGCTGTAGGTGTATCCAGCGCTAAGGTTCCAGTTCTCCAGTGGTTCGCCTGAAATCTCCAGTTCAAAGCCGCGGTTACGCACTTTCGCGCCGGCTTCATGACATTTGCTGGTACCCGTCACGCCACAGGTTGGCGACACCGACAGGGCTTCGGGCATGTTCTCTAGGTTGGTCTGGAAAATGGCCAGCGTGGTGTTCAGGCGGCCATCGAAATACTCACCCTTGATGCCGGTTTCGTAGTTGTCGCCCTCGATAGGGTCAAGCAAGGTGTTACCGACACCGTAGTAACTCTGAGTCTTGTAGATCTCGGTGTAGCTGGCATACCAGCTGTGGTGCTTATCCAGGTCCAGTACCAGCCCGGCATACGGCACCAACCGGCCATTCTCCCGGTATCGATCATTGGTGTACGGGCTGGCCACCTCGTAGTCCGACCAACTCACCCGCGTGCCGAGGATCAGGCTCAGGTCATCCGTGAGGCTGAAGCGCGAGGCACCGTACAGGCCTCGCTCCTTGCGCTTGTAGTTGTAGTCCGAGCCGAGCGCATTGAGGATGGGGCTGGGCAGAGCGCTGTAGTCGAAGTCGGTGATGGTGATCGTGGGGTTGTTGACCGCGCTCTTGATGACGGCAGTGAACTCGTCCTGGCGACTGTTGGCCCCCAACATCAATTGGTGCTTGCGCCCGAACAGCTCAAAGGGCCCGGTTGCATAGAGGTCCAGCGCGAACTGGGTGTCGTCGTAGTCAGCCTGGGAGACGGTCATGCGATAGTTGTCGCCCGATACCCGACTCGGATAGGCCGAAAGGAAATCGGCGTTCGACCAGATCGCGTTCATGGCCAAGGTCAACGTCCATTCGTTGTCAAACTTGTGCGTGACATCGCCGAACAGGGTGTAGTTGTTGCGATCCAGGTGCGCCCACTTGCCGTTGAGGTTGGTGGAGCGCGAGAGCGGGTAGAAGGAGCCGTCACTGCGGGTATTCAGGCCGCCCCAGTCATAGCCGTTCTGGTTGTCCTTCTGAAGGGTGGCACCTAGCGTCAGCACGGTGGAGTCGTTCAGATCCGCCTCGCCGACCAGATACAGCAACTGGTTGTCTCGCTCGGCGCCGTCCCGGTAGCTGTTGGCGTTGTTGTAGTAGGCCACTGCGCGGCCGCGAATATTACCCGTGGCGGTCAATGGCCCGGAAACATCCACCTGACTCCGGTAGTTGTCCCAGGAGCCTGCACCCAATTCCGCGCCCAGGCGAAAGTCCTGGGTCGGCCGCTTGCGCACGAGGTTGATCGCCGCCGACGGGTTGCCCGTGCCCTGCATCAGGCCGTTGGCCCCGCGTACAACTTCGACACGGTCGTAGAGAGCCATGTTCGACGTGGACATGACGTCCATCGAGTAGTTTTCCGAGATGTTGGTCGGAATCCCGTCGTATTGCAGATCGCTGATCTCGAAGCCACGCGCGTAATAGGTGGAGCGGTCAGTGCCAATCTTGGTCAGGGTGATACCGGTTGCCGTGCGCGCGATATCGTCCAGGTTCTGGATGTTCTGGTCGTCCATCTTCTTGCGGGTGATCACCGTCACCGATTGCGGGGTTTCCCGCAGGCTCAGGGCCATCTTGGTCGCCGTATTGGTCGATCCTGTGGTGTAGGAGCCGCTATCCTCGGTAATCGAGCCGGGTGTATTGCCGGCAATGGTGGTCGCTGCAAGGTTGACTGCGCCTGTGACCGGTACGGCCTGCTGGAGTTGATAGCCATCTTCGGTTGGGCTCGCTACCAGTCCAGACCCGGACAGTACCTGTGCAAAACCGCCATCGATGGTGAAGCTCCCGTGCACACCGGGGCTGGTCAATCCTTGCACCTGACGGGACTCAAAAGAGATGGGCGTTGCGCTGGCCTGGGCGAACCGACCCAGGGCTTCGCCCAACGGCCCGGCAGCGATGTCATAGCGCTGCAGGGATTGCTCGGCCAATGCGCTGGCAGGCACTGCCAGTGGTGCCGTACAAAGTGCCAGGCGCACGGCCAGGTAGAGGCCGTGCGCGGTAGAACGGGTAAGCGCTCGAATCGGCGACTTCATGTTTTCGATACTCCTATGGTGTTGGCCATGGGAGGACGGACGAAATTCGAAAACACGAAATGATTATTGAAACTATTTCCGCCCCACCTCGGGCTTCAGGGTTACCCGGGTTATCCAAGGGGTGTACTGGCTGACCTGGATCGGCAAGGTGCGTTGCAGCAGCCGCAATGCCTGGCGCGGATCATCCAGCGGCAGCATCACCGTCACCTGTAGCCCTGCGAGGGCAGCATGATCGGCCCACAGCAGGCCTGGGTAGTGGCGCGACAAGCGCGTCAGCACATCGCTCAGTGGCTCATCTTCGGCCAGCAACTGGTGCTTGTGCCAAGCCTGTTCAAGGGCATCTGCCCGTACCTGTTCGACGTTGCCTGGGCCTTGTGCGCCAAGACGTACGCGCTGGTTGGCCGTCAGCTTCAGTGAGTGGCCGGCACTGCTGATGGCGGTGGTCGACTCGATCATGGTCACTTGCGTCGAGTCGCCTTGCCGCGCCACCGTGAAGCGCGTGCCAAGCGCCCGCACACTGCCATGTGCAGTCACTACCAGGAATGGGCGAGGGTCCTTGGCCACATCGACCAACACTTCGCCACGCAGCAGCTCGACCCGACGTTCACCTGCATCAAAATGCACGTTCACGGCCGAGTCCCCGTCCAGATGGATTTCGCTGTCATCGTCTAGTCGGCGATCAAGCCAAGCGCCCCCTGAGGTGCTCAGGTCTGCCAGCAGATATCCCTGTTGCCAGCAAGTCGTGGTGATCCAGGCCATGGGAAGCAGGGCCAGCGCCAAGGCCAGGGCCTGCATCTTGCTGGCCTGGGGCGCGCGTGGTGCGTGGCGGAGGGCTTTTCCGGCAGCCTGGCGGGGTAGTTGCTGCAACGAACTCAGACGCCCTTGCAAGCGCGCGACCGCTGCCGCATGTTCAGGGGCCGCGCTGATCCATGCCTGGAATTGCGCCTGTAACTGAACGTCGGCCTCGTCGTCGAGTAGCACCAGCCAGCGCGCAGCCTCGCGCAGGACCGAATCGGCAGTCTGGTCAGGCATCGCTCACCTCCATGGCAGCGTCGCAAGCCAGCATGGCCTCGACTAAATCGGCCTGTACAGTCCTCACCGAAATGTCGTGATGGCGTGCGATGTCATCCTGGGACAAGCCTTCAAGGTGACGGAGGATAAAGGTTTCACGAACTCTGTGCTTCATGCGTGACAGCGCTCGGTCGATACGTTCCAGCAGCTCTATGGCCTGCAGGATTTGCTCGGGCGAGAACGCCTGCTCCATATGCTCGACACTGGCCTCAAGCGCCTCCCTGTATGCCTGCTCCAGGCGCAAGCGGCGGCCGTTGTCGATCAGGATACGGCGCGCAATGGTCGCAAGAAATGCACGAGGCTCACGAGGGGAAGCATACTGCCCGGCGGTGAGTACACGGTAGAACGTGTCCTGGGCGAAGTCCGAAGCCTGATGCGGACATTGCAGGCGCCGCCGCAGCCACGCCACCAACCAGGGGTGGTGCCCCGCATACAGCTCGCCAATGGGATCGGAAGAAGGTGATCGAGGTCGGTCCATGACAATTGGCTGCAAATGAGAATTAATCTAAGTTATCACTTATGCAGGAGCCTCGCCATATCCTTGTCAACCGCTGGCGGATGACGATTGTCGACCTCATCTGGTCAAATACCGGCCTCATCGCCTGAAAGCCGGCTCCGACAAGAATTGCACCAAAACCTCCAGGGCTACGCAACACTGACGGAAGCTGAACTTGTCGCCAGTGACTCGCGAAACGGCCCCTCCACCTCGGATAGTTGTCTGTTCCAAGTCTTGAAGAAGCCAGCCAATATCAGAGACGTCAACTTAGATCCAGACGTCATTCACAGCCGTTCGCTCCCCGCCTTCATGACCGGTATTCAACACACCTCGCGGCTCGATCATCATGAGTTTCGTCTCCGTCTCTGCCGCTGTTCTGTGCTCTACCCCACGCGGCACCACATACAGCTCGCCCGGCTTCACATGCACGCAGCCCTCTGGGAGATCGATGCGCAAGAGGCCTTCGAGTACCAGAAACGCTTCATCGGTCTCGGGGTGCGAGTGCCAAATGAATTCACCTTCGATGCGAACCACCTTGAATTGGTAGTCGTTCATTTCCGCGACCACCCGTGGACTCCACTGTTGCTCGATAAGCGAAGCTTTTTGAGTCAGGTTCACAGGCTGCGGTACGCATTGCTGATGTATGCCGGACATGGCCGATCCTCTCTAGTTGGAGCGACCAGCCTATCGAATGGGAAACACGGCTTTCTTGTACGATCCTGCAACTCAGCGAACAGCACGCAAGCGTTCCAACCAACGCAATGGCGGTACGCCGTAGGTGCGAGTGAAGTGCCGGGTCATGTGGCTCTGATCGTGAAAGCCTGCGGCGAGGGCGGCATCGACCAGGGTGAAGCCGTCCAGGATCAGCCTGCGAAAACAGTCCAGGCGCCGTAGCGTGACAAACCGGTAAGGGCTGGTGCCGTAGAGGGCGCGAAAGTCCCGCGACAAGCTCCATTGCTCACGCCCGCTGGCCTGTTCGAGCATCTCCAGCGTGATGCCTACGTGCAGATGCTCCATGATGAACGCTCTGGCGCGCTCGGCGCTGCGGTAGTCCAGGCGTTTGCGGCCACGTGGCTTACCACCGACGGCACGCAGCGCCATGGCCAGGTCATACACGGCGTCCTGCTCCTCCAGTGTTTCCAGAGGATGGTCCAAGGCTTGTACGAACGCCTCGCTGGCGCGGTACAAACGCGGGTCGCAGGAGAGCCCGCCGGCGATGAAAGGCAACGGTTCGCCCCCGAGCACGTTCTGGATCAACGACGGGTCGATGTAGGCCATACGGTATCGAAAGCCCACCTCCGTGCCAGCCATGCCGTCATGTACTTCATCCGGGTGCAGCACAAGGGTATTGCCTGGCACGCCGTGGCACAGCGCCCCCTTGTAGTGAAAGCTCTGAACACCGGCAAGGGTACGGCCTATCGAGTATGTGTCATGACGATGCGGGTCGTAGCCATGGCCACCAAACCAGGCTTCGATGCGCTCCACGCTGCCAGGCGTAGTGCTGCGTATGACCCAGTCAGGGGTGGATGACGGGTTTGCTTTTCGATCCATGAGTATGCTTGCTGCTAGTGAGGCATCTGGGATGGGTGGTTGACCCCTTGTGCTTCAGGATTCCCACCCGCGGCGGCGTTTCTCAATCTTGCGCCTCAGGCGCACGGAAGGCCTTGCTGTAGTAACCAGACGGGTCGAAACAGCAAACGTGCTTCTTGCCGGAGGCAAGCATATCGCATGCATTGGCGATTCGTTTTGTGCGCGTCTGGGCCTGCTTGGCTGACGTGATCCAGTGTATCCAGTCTACTCGTGCGAGGGTCGTCGTATTGGTCCAGACCAGACGAGCCTCAGGCGTGGCTGCCAGTGCCTCCTGAAAATCGGGAGGGATGCCAGGTTCGGGCTCCTTCGGCACAGGGCTCACCTCCAGTGTAACGATGTCGCCAATGGCAGCATTTGCAGCGTCGAGTAACGTAGAGCTGATCTGCAGCCAATGGCTCAGTTGACCATCCGGTTCAAGGGTTGCCTGGAAAGGGTATCCATTCAATGTGCCTTCAACTGTCGTCCTTCCGCGCCTGGGAAGCTGTGCACTCGCCTCTTTTGGCAGTACCACGAATGCCCATGACGAATCATCCCCAGGGTTTACCGGACGAAGAAGCGTTGCTTCGAAGCGGGCTTTCACAACGGTCTTTGTCATTGCAACGCCTCCAGTCACGATGCCAGCTTCAGTCGCAGTAAAGACACTTTAACCCGGCAGGGCCGCCAGCACCGCACCCACCCTACTGTTGAACGCAGCGGGGGAGTCCACGACGCGCGCAGGGGCTTTTACCTCGCCGTCGGCACGCGTGGCGCGCCGGGCCTGAAGGCCTTGTTCGGCTTCAAGGCCTCCTCGCAGCAAAAAGGCTACTCCTACAGGGCTCCGGGTAGCGCCAGCACCGCCAGCAATTTGTCTCTGGTTGGTTGAGTGCAAGGCTGCATCGGTTCGCGCAGCTCGTCGGTCATCAAGCCCTGTAACTGCAATGCCGCCTTGACCACAGCCGGGTTGGGCTCGGCAAAGGCCATCCTGATCCAGGGCAGCAGCTGGTAGAACGTGCCACGCGCAGCCGCCCAGTCACTGCTATCGACCTGCCGCAGCATGCGCACGTAAAGGTGCGCATGTACATGGGCCGAGGCCGAAATGGCCCCTGCACCGCCCAGGCACAGGTTGTTGAATATCTGCAGGTCTTCACCGGCCAGCACCTGGGCATGGCCGTCCTGGATCAAGGCCATCGTGGTTTCGCTGTCGCCGCTGCAGTCCTTGACTGCCGCGATGCGCGGATGGCGCACAATCCGGCGCAAGGTTTCGCGCTCGATGCGCACGCCGGTGCGGTAAGGGATGTCGTACACGATAAGCGGCACGCTGGCGGCATCGGCTACCGTGTTGAAGAAGGCTTCGATACCGGCCTGCGAAGGGCGGATGTAGCAAGGCGCCGGTACCAGAAGCCCAGCAATGTTGCGCCGCTGGATCTCGGCCTGGAAGGCCAGCAATTCACGCAAGTTGTAACCCGACAGGCCCATGACCACCTTGTCTGGCGCCACCCAGGCCAGCACGGCGTCCAGCACAGCCAGTTGCTCGGCCTTGGACAGTGCCGCCGCCTCCCCCGTGGTACCGCACACCACAAAACCGGCCACGCCTTCTTCGAGCAGCTTCTTCACCAGCTTTTCAAGGGCGGCGAAGTCAACTTCATTGGCGCGCAGGGGTGTGACAAGGGCGATCCAGATACCACGAAAATTCGACATGCATAAACTCCTGATGTTGACCGAAAGTCAGCGTCAGCGGGTGAAGAGTCGAAGTGGTCTGGCAGGGATACCTGGCGCCTTCTGTCTCGTCAGCCCACCTGACGAGACAGCGCGCCTCGGTCAGATGAGCGGCTGTTTCTTGGATTTCTTGGCAACGGCAACGCACGCACCTGCCTGAGCAATGAAGCCCGAAGCGGAAATGGCGTGGTTGGACATGGACATGCTGGCAAACCCGTTGCGTAGGTATGGCTGGATAATGCTCGGGCGGCGGACAAGCTGTCAACCTGCTGTAGCGCAGGTCGAACATGCCGATGTGCGGTATGGTTACCTGTCAGGCAGATGCTGATTTACCGGAGACATGCATGCTTCGCATTTTTGAACGCTGGCTAGACCCCTTCCCCCCCGACGAGGTACCGCCGCCGCCGGTTGGCCTGCTGCGCTTCATGTGGGCCTGCACCCGGGGCGCCCGCGGCTACATTCTTGCCCTGGCACTGCTCAGTGCCGGGGTGTCGATTTACGAAGCCTGGCTGTTTGCCTTTCTCGGCCAAGTGGTCGACCTGCTCTCGGCCTGGCAGGCCGGTGGCGCGGCAAGCACACAGGAAAGCCACGTACTGTGGGGGATTGGCATCGTTCTGGTGACCAGCATCGGGCTGGTGGCCCTGCGCACCCTGGTGCAGCACCAGGTGCTGGCAATCAATCTGCCGTTGCGTCTGCGCTGGGACTTCCATCGCCTGATGCTGCGCCAGAGCCTGTCGTTCTTCTCCGACGAGTTCTCTGGCCGGGTTACCACCAAGGTGATGCAAACGGCGCTGGCGGTGCGCGAGGTCTTGTTCACGCTCATCGAAATCCTGCCCGGCATCGGCGTGTACTTCATTGCAATCATCGCCCTGGCCGGTGGCTTTGCCTTGAAGCTGATGCTGCCGTTCATTGCCTGGCTCGTGCTGTTCGGGCTGGCCATGCTGTATTTCGTGCCCCGCCTGGGCAAGGTCGGGCAAGAACAGGCCAACGCACGGTCGTCGATGACCGGGCGAATTTCCGACGCCTACACCAACATCACCACGGTAAAGCTGTTCTCGCACTCCAAACGCGAAGCGCACTTTGCCCGCGCGGCCATGGAGGACTTCAAGCAGACCGGCTTTCGCCAGATGCGCCTGGTCAGCCAGTTCGAGATCGTCAACCAGGCACTGGTGGTGGGTTTGATCTTTGGTGCCGGCGGCTACGCGCTGTGGCTGTGGCACCAGGGCCAGGTCGGCACCGGGGCAGTCGCGGCCATTACCGCCATGGCCCTGCGTATCAATGGCATGTCGCACTGGATCATGTGGCAGATGACCTCGCTGTTCGAGAACATCGGCACCGTGCAGGACGGCATGGCCACCCTCACCCGCGGTCCCAAGGTACAGGATGCGCCAGGTGCCACCGAGCTGGTAACCCGCGGCGGCGCGGTGAGCTTTGACAAGGTCAGTTTCAACTACAACGGCGAGCGCCAGGTGCTCAACGACTTGAGCCTGCACATTCACCCAGGCGAAAAGGCCGGGCTGGTCGGCCGCTCTGGCGCCGGCAAGTCCACCTTGATCAACCTGCTGCTGCGCTTCTACGACGTGGACAGTGGCGAAATCCGCATCGATGGGCAGAACGTCGCCAAGGTCACGCAAGACAGCCTGCGCAGCGCCATCGGCATGGTCACCCAGGACACCTCGCTGTTGCACCGCTCGATTCGGGATAACATCGCCTATGGGCGCCCGGACGCAACCGACGCCCAAATCCGCGCCGCTGCAGCCAATGCACAAGCGGATGGTTTTATCAGCCAGCTCAGCGACCGCCAGGGCCACAACGGTTACGACACCTTGGTGGGCGAGCGCGGTATCAAGCTGTCCGGCGGCCAGCGCCAGCGCATCGCCATTGCCCGGGTAATGCTGAAGAACGCGCCGATCCTGCTGCTGGACGAAGCCACCAGTGCGCTGGACTCGGAAGTGGAAGTGGCCATTCAGGAAAGCCTGGACGAAATGATGCAAGGCAAGACCGTCATCGCCATCGCCCACCGGCTGTCGACAATTGCCGCCATGGACCGGCTGATCGTGATGGATGAAGGGCGCATCATCGAGCAAGGTACACACGCCGAACTGCTGGCGAAGAATGGCACCTATGCCCGGCTGTGGCAGCACCAGAGTGGTGGGTTCCTGGGTGAAGACCAGGGCGTGGCCGAGGTGGTTGAATAGGCTCAGCTGAAGCTGACGCGGACAGTGTGGGAGCAGGCGACGCGAAGGATGGCACCGGCTGCGCCGGTGTTCGCGGGCATGCCCGCTCCCACAGTGGTCGCGCGTGCGCCAGGCCAGCTATCGCAGCTCGGATCGCAGCGGGCTACCTGCGGTATGAACGCCTCAATCCAGCACCGGCCGCAACAGCGCCTGCGCCTCATAAAGCGGTGGCAGATAGCGCAAACGGATTTCATCAACACTCAACCGCGAAGCGTGGGTTGTGATGGTCAGCGTCGCTTTCAACTGACCGGCCCGGTCCAGCAACGGTACACCCAGCACCCGCATGCCGATTTCAAATTCCTGATCAACGATACAGAAACCCTGCCCCTTCACCCGCTGCAACTCCGCGTCCAGCTGCGCCCGGTCTGTCAGCGTATAAGGCGTCAACGGCCGCAGGGGGTTGCGTGCAAAGTACGCCTCCCGTTCCCCCTCACCCAGCCAGGCCAGCCAGATCCGCCCCCCGGCCGTGCAATACATCGGCACCCGCGAGCCGGGCCTGATCGACAACGAAGCCACATGGCTATAACGGCTGCGCACCAGGTGGATGATTTCGTCCCCATCGCGGGTACCCACCGACACATGTTCCTGGGTCTGGCGCGCCACCTGCTCGATGATCGGCCGCAGCATGCGCGGCAGTTGCGCCGAGTCCACATACGCCTGGCCAATACGCAAAGCCTTGGGTGTCAGCCAGTATTCGCGGCTGTCGGTTTCGGCAAATCCCTCGTGCACCAAGGTCAGCAAAAACCGCCGTGTGGCGCTGGGGGTAAGGCCAGACAACCTGGCCGCCTGCGGCACGCTGAGGCGTGGCTGCTCGGCGCTGAACAATTGCATGAGGGCCAGGCCTTTCTGCAACCCGGCGATCAGGTCCCGGGAGTGGATGACGGACGTGTTCATTGTTTTGGCTCATAACGGGTTGCAAAACTGCCGTTCACTGCGATAACCGGCTCATGATTGCGATTATCGCACTAAAAGCCCGATCAGCGCATTGTTGACGCCCCCGCCCGTGCAGCACGCTTGCCTCCACAACAAAACAATAAGGAGGTCAGCATGATTCGTGGTTCCACTGAACTCGTCGCAATCGTCGGTTCGCCCATCGCCCAGGTGAAGTCCCCCGAGAACTTCAACACCTGGTTCGCCAACAACAACTGCAACATCGCCATGCTGCCCATCGACCTGCACGAAGCAGCGCTGGGCAGCTTTGCAGACAGCCTGCGCGGCTGGCAGAACCTGCGTGGTTGCGTGGTCACTGTGCCCTACAAACAAGCCCTGGCCAACTGCCTGGACGGCCTGAGCGCGCGCGCGGCCGCCCTGGGGTCGGTCAATGTGATTCGCCGCGAGCCTGGCGGGCGCTTGCTGGGCGACAACGTGGACGGCGCCGGCTTCCTGGGGGCTGCGCGCAAGCATGGCTTCGAGCCGGCGGGCAAGCGGGCCTTGGTGGTTGGTTGCGGCGGAGTCGGCAGTGCCATCAGCTATGCACTGGGTGAGGCCGGTATTGCCAGCATCACCCTCCATGACCCCAGTGCTGCACGCTTGGGCGCGCTATGCGAACTGCTTGGCAGGGCCTTCCCCGGGCTCGGCATCAGCACGCAGGTCTGCGGGCTTGAAGACTTCGACCTTGTGGCCAATGCCTCCCCCGTCGGTATGGGCACAAGCGCAGAGCTGCCATTGTCTGCCGCGCTGCTGGCAACCCTGCAGCCCGACACCCTGGTCGCCGACGTGGTCACCTCGCCCGAGATCACCCCGCTGTTGCACCGGGCTCGGCAGGTTGGCTGTGCGATCCAGACTGGCCCGGAAATGGCCTTCGCCCAACTGGGCCACCTCGGCGCCTTCATGGGCGTGACGCCACTGGAGATCTGAGGCCATGGCCACTATCGAAAACACACAGCAGCGCTTTGACCTTATTGTGCTGGGCAGCGGCGCCGGAGGTTTTGCCGCTGCAGCCACGGCAGCGCGGCGCGGGCTGAAGGTGCTGGTGGTGGAAAAGGCCGAGCACTTCGGCGGCACGTCGGCGATTTCCGGCGGGGCGGTGTGGCTGTATGGCACCGACCAGGCCCGCGCCGCTGGCGCCAAGGACTCCCCCGAGGCCATGCGCACCTACCTCAGGCACGTTATCGGCGATGGCTACGAGCCTGCATTGGCAGACGCCTTCATCGAGCAGGGCCACCAGGCGCTGCGCTGGCTGGAACAGCACACCGAGCTGCGCTACGCCCTGCGCCCGCACTCACCGGATTATTACCCCGATGCGCCCGGCGCCACCCAGTTTGGTCGGGCGCTGGAAATGGTCGAATACGACGGCAAGCACCTCGGCCCGCGCTTCAAGGACCTGCAGATGCCACCGCCCGGGATGCTGCTGTTCGGCGGCATGATGGTCAACCGCGTGGATATCCAGCATTTTCTCAGCATACGCCGCTCACCCAGGTCGCTGTGGCACTGCCTGAAACTGATGGCGCGTTACGCTCGGGACCGCCTGCAGCACCCACGTGGCACCCGACTGACTACCGGCAACGCCCTGATCGCACGCCTGGCCACCAGTGCCTTCGCCCATGGCACCCAACTGTGGTTGCGCAGCGAGGCCCTGGAGCTGATCGTTGAACAGGGCGTGGTCACGGGCGTGGTGGTACAACACGAGGGGCGCCGTGTGCGGGTACTGGCGCGTGGCGGTGTGGTGTGCGCCATGGGTGGGTTCGCGGCGGGCGCGCTCGCCGCTGGCTACCGGCCCGCTCAGCCAACACCGCACCTGACCATGTCGCCCGCTGCCAACGACGGCGCTGCCCTGCGCCTTGGCCAGGCTGTGTCGGCAGCCCAGGGCGAGGGCCTGGCGGCCAACTTCTTCTGGGCGCCGGTTTCCGAACTGCGCCATGCCAGTGGCGAGCGTGAACGCTTCCCGCACCTGGTCACCGACCGCGCCAAGCCTGGCGTGATCGCGGTAGACCCGACCGGGCGGCGCTTCGTCAACGAGTCGGACTCTTACCACCACTTCGTGCAGACCATGTTCGCCAACGGCATTGCCAGCTGCTGGCTGGTCTGCGATGCCGAGGCCATGAACCGCTACGGCCTGGGCCTGGCGCGGCCTAAACCGGTAAACAACCAGGCGCTGATCGACGCCGGCTACCTGTACCAGGCCGCAACACCAGAGGCCCTGGCCCAAGCCATCGGCGTTGACCCACAGGTGCTTGCGCAAACCCTCGAGCAGTTCAACGCAGATGCCCGCAATGGCATCGACCGCGCGTTCGGCAAAGGCGGCAACAGCTACAACCGCTACATGGGCGACCCGCAACACACCCCTAACCCGTGCCTGGCGCCACTGGCAAGCGGGCCGTTCTACGCCATTCGCATTCACACCGGCGACCTTGGGTCGGCCTGCGGCCTGGTGACCAACGCCGATGCCAATGTACTGAACCGAAGCGGCCAGCCGATTGCCGGGCTGTACGCGGTCGGCAATGACATGAACTCACTGATGAAAGGCACTTACCCCGGCCCCGGCATCACCCTGGGCCCTGCGCTCACCTTCGGCTGGCTCGCTGCCAACCACATCACCGCGCGCCTGCAGGCGCCGGCCACCCAAACGGAGACCTCTGCATGTACTACGAATTGAGAACCTACACCCTAGACCCCCTGAAAATGGCCGACTGGCTGGCCCTGTACCAAAGCCATGCGCTGGAAGTGCAAAGCGAACACCTGGGTAACCTGGTGGGCTTTTTTACCAGCGAGTTTGGCGACGTGAACCAGGTGGTGCACATCTGGGGCTATACCAGCCTCGATGAGCGCATAGCGCGCCGCGCCGCGATGGCATCAGACCCGCGCTGGGCAGAATTCTCGCGGCGCAACCGCGAACTGGGTGCGGTAGTACGCCTGCAATCGCGACTGATGCGGCCCACCGGCTTTTCGCCGCTGAAGTAAACCGTAAGCGACCTTCTATCAACCCCTGAGCGGAACCCCTGCATGCAACCCCTCGAATGTGACGTACTCGTCATCGGCTCCGGTGCTTCTGGCCTGGCAGCCGCCGTTACCGCTGCGCATCACGGCCTGCGCGTGATCGTTGCGGAAAAAGCCAGCCAGCTGGGCGGCACCAGCGCCTGGTCGGGGGGCTGGCTATGGGTACCGCGCAACCCGCTGGCCATTGCCGAAGGCATCGTCGAAACCGACGATGCCCCAGAACGCTACCTGCGTGCGCAAACCCACACCCACGAGCTGGACCCACGTCAGCGGGCATTCCTGCGCTACGGCCCCGAGATGGTGGCGTTTTTCCAGCAGCACACTGCTGTGCAGTTTCAGTCCGGCAGCCGCATGCCCGACATGCGCGAAGGTGACGGCAGCGCACACGGCGGCCGTTCACTGTGCGCACTGCCCTACGACGGCCGCCTGCTAGGGCCCTGGCTGCACAGGCTGCGCCCACCGCTGGACATCGTCAGCCTGGCCGGCCTGGGCATTGCCGGCGGCACCGACATGGCCGCCTTTTTCAATGCCACGCGCTCGTTCAAGGCAGCGTTGCATGTAGGTAAGCGCCTGCTGCGCCACGGGCGCGACCTGCTGCTACACCGACGCGGCCAGCAACTGGTCAATGGCAACGCACTGGTGGCACGCCTGCTGCGCAGCGCCCTGGACCTGGGTGTGACGCTGCTGACCGACAAGCCGGCCAGCCGCCTGTTGGGAGAAGGCCGGGTCAGCGGCGCGCTGTTTGCCGATGGCCAGGCGATTCACGCACGCCGGGGTGTGGTGCTGGCCTGTGGCGGCTTCCCGCACGACCGCCAGCGCATCGCTCAATTGATGGCGCATGCGCCGGATGGCACCCGGCATTACTCTGCCGCGCCCAAAGAAAACAGCGGCGACGGCCTGCGCCTGGGCGAACAGGCCGGTGGCCTGGTAAGCACCGAGCTGGCCCAAGCCGGCGCTTGGGCACCGGTTTCGCGGGTACCACGCAAAGATGGAACCTTCGGCCATTTCCCGCACCTGATCGACCGCGCCAAACCCGGCTTCATTGCCGTGCGCCGCGATGGCCGACGCTTCGTCAACGAAGCCGATTGCTACCATGACTTCATGAACACACTGTTCGCTGCCACGCCGCAAGGCGAGCCGCCTGAAGCCTGGCTGATCTGCGACCACGCGGCGCAGCGCCGCTACGGCATCGGCTGGGCCAAACCGTTTCCCTTCCCTACCCGCTTTTACCAACGCTGTGGCTACCTGCACAGCGGCGCTACGCTGGCACAGCTGGCGAAGCGCTGCGGGATCGATGCCGGGCAGTTGCAGCGCACTGTGGACGGTTTCAACCACTTTGCGGCACAGGGTGAAGACCCGACCTTCCAGCGCGG
Organism: Pseudomonas sp. XP2; assembly: GCF_053557975.1. NCBI lineage: Bacteria > Pseudomonadati > Pseudomonadota > Gammaproteobacteria > Pseudomonadales > Pseudomonadaceae > Pseudomonas > Pseudomonas sp. XP2. Next base: position 19,208 of record NZ_JBNRIK010000019.1, on the reverse strand, counting down.
CACGTCGGCCTACAACAGGGCTCAGGGTGAACCGCAGCAGGCACCCAACCCGTCGCTTCGGCCCTTGCTGGAGGGGCCGTTTTATTCGGTTAAACTGCTGCCAGGCAGCCTTGGCACCTTCGCCGGCCTGGGCACCGACGCCTCGGCCCGGGTGCTGGACCACGCGGGGCAGCCGATACCCGGGCTGTTTGCGGTGGGTAATGACATGCACAGCGTGATGGGCGGGTATTACCCGAGTGGTGGTATTACCCTTGGCCCGGGGATGACCTTTGGGTATCTGGCCGGTAGAGCGTTAAGTGGCCTGCGTTCACAGTGAACACCGCAAGGGCTGGTTTTCATAAAGGCTGCCCATGCGCCTGCTCTACCTGAGCCACCTTGGGCGGCTGTTGCAACAACCCTCGCGGCAACCGGAAGCTTTTGAACGGTTGCTGGGTGATGGGATTGAAGGCTTTTTCAGCATTCAGTCGATAGCGCATCACGCCATCACCGGTCCGGAAGCTCAGGTCTACGCTGGTTGGCGTCCGCCCATTGAGTGAGCCGCGGCTGAGCAAGCGGAACATCGACCACGGCCCGCGGTACTCCAGGCTGCTGCTGTTACCGTTCTGCCTCAGCAAGGTAAGGTTGCTGCGCACCTGCTGCCCCAAAGTATTGGGCCAGACGATCCCGGTGATCTGGCTCGGCCCATGGGTGTAGGAAATCAGCTGACCATCGAGGTCCAGCAGACTGGTGCGCTGGTTAGCGCTGAGCCCCAACGGCTCGATGCTGAACTGCACACTCAACTTGCCGCGCTGGTCAAAGAAGGTTTCGCGGATGCGATCCGCCAGCTCGAGTTGCTCGATCACGTCGGCGCGAATCAAGGATTGCCCGTGCTGAGCGGATTGCAAGGCCTCAAGGTTCTCCTTCAGGAAGACCTCCAGGTATTGATCATGAAACTGCTGCAGCCTCCCTTTCGGCCCGAAGAACGCCTCGAAGTCATCGAGTGAAGCATCGGGTGCCTTCACCATAAAGGGATAGCGGCCTGCCAGACGTTGCTGGAAGAAACTGTAAACCTCAGCATCCCAACGCCGCTCCAGTTCGCGCAGTGCTTCAACGTTCAGCACCTGGGCGGTCTGGTCGGCGAGCTTTCTGACCTGGTGGTTGATGGGCTCCGGCAAGCCTGTGGCAATACGTTGAAGGGTGCCTATCGGGTCATGCCCGGTCATCGCAAAGCGCTGATGCACAGCTTGCAGTGCGGCCTTGCCGCGGTCCGGGCTGTCCTGTACGGCCTTGGCGTAGTCCAGCACGGCCGCAACAGCGCCGAGGGTTTCATCGTAGTAGCTCGGCTTTTCTCCTGTGGCCTGCAGCATCGCGCCCAAGCCTGCAAACGCCCGCTGGATGGCCAAGGCTTGCTGTTGCTCGGGTTTGCGCGTTGCTGAGCGCAGCGTATTCAGTTCACCCGTTATTTCAACACCAGCCGGGGAAGCGAGTGAGGTGTTATCCCTCACCGTATCCAGCAGCCGCTGCAAAGGTGCTGCTGGGCCGGTCAACTGCTGCAGGACCGTGACACCATGGTCCAGATCACGGAAGTCGGCGACGGTGAATGCATTCAAGGCGCGTCGCCAGCTGTCAATGTAATCGGCGCTGTAGAGGTTATGCAGCCGTTCGGTCAACGCATTGCGGTCGACGTCCGAATAGTCGAGTTGGCTGCGCTCGCCCAAGGCCCACTGATCGACCATCGCCATTTCAGCGAACCGCTGGCTGCGCGGCTCGAAGTATTCCCTGAAGCCTTTGGCGGTAAGCATGGCGGCCAGCAGTACCTCCTCCTCCCCTTGCCTGGCCCCGGAAGACGGCTGGTACACCACATCGAACGCAGGCCCTACCTGGTGGCGCAGGTCCAGACCGCTGTGCAACTGCTCTTGCGCCTGTTGCTTCAGCCCTGCATAGACCCGCTGTGGCAACGGCAATTTGCGCAATGCCTGCTGCACTTCGCTGACACGCTGGCGGTACTGCGGCAAATCCGTGTCTGCATAGGCCAAGGCGTACTTCAAATGCTGCATGAGGTCACGCTGCAGTTGCCCTTGCCCAGGAAATGCCCGTTGCCAATGACGGGCCATCCAGTCCTCGACCCATTCGGGCCGGCGGCTGTCGCGGTCCTCGATCATCCGGTAAACCCTGAGCGCGGCCATTTGCTGCTCGCTGCCAGAAGGTGCTGCGTTCATGGCATCGATCACACCACTGGCCAACGCCGGCAAGAAACGCCTGGACAACAAGCTCAGGTACGCCTCATCAACCAGGGGGCCAATGTTGCGCCCTTGATACAGACCAAAATCGGCAACACCCAGCCACGCCGCGCGATAGTCGCCAAACACCGCCACCGCATCGCGAATCTGGTCCAGTGGCTCCAGCAGGTTGCGCCCGGTCGGATCAAGCCGCAGATCGACTTCGTGACGGCTGTACTCCTGGCTTTTGGCGAACACACTGGCAGCCTTGGAGCTATTGATATCGAAGTAGCGCTGCCAGCTGGCGATGGCGATACTGAACGCCAGGAGGCCTACGCCAGAACCAATCCACAGCAATTGGCGCTTGCTGCGCGCTACCCGGACGTTGTCGCCCGCCAGGCCGGCCTCCTGATAGATAACCCGCCTGAATGCTTGCTGGATGAAATAGACCAACGCCTTGCCCTGTGCCTTGCCCTCACGCAGGGGAAGTTTCGTCTTGTAGGGCTGTGCCGCTTCACGGACAAATGCATTGCTCATGTCGCCGTGCTGCACCACTGACGACCAATACACACCACGTACCAACGGTGGCGTGGTGAAACGGTCACTTGCCAAGGCTTCGCGCAGAAATGCCAGCAGTATGGGTCGCAACCCGACCAGTTGGGCTCGCAGTGAGAACAGGCGCCCGCGCGGCGCTGTTTTGCCCAGTACGTCCAGGCGATCGATCACCTGCTCGTTCAATGTGGCGAGAAGCTGTCCGTAGTGCTCGTCATACTCATCCAGCCAGGCATCGAACGCCTCAACTGCATCCAGCTTGAACGTGAATCCCAACAGGCTTTCACGCTTGGCGGCGGGAAGCTTGCCGTAGAACTGATCGAAGCCGTCCAGCAGATCGAATTTGGTCAGTACCACGTACAGTGGCAGGCGCGACCCCAGCTGGGTGCTGACTTCGTACAGGCGTGTGCGCAACCCATGGGCCAGCGCGACGCGTTGGTCGGGCTTGCCATTCAACAGCGCCGGCAAGTCGACGACCAGCAACACACCATTAAGCGCCCGCTGGCTTCGATTACGCACAAGCCAGCTCAACAAGTGCTCCCACAACCGGGCCTCGGTACCGAGCGTCGCGAAGGGTTCAGACTCGGAGGGGTCGTTGGCGGCCGAACCAGCCGGGGGCTTTTGACTGATGAAGATACCGGGCGGATCAATGATCACGGCATCGTCGCTGACCCACCAACCGACCGGGTAGGCCAGTGCTTCAGCCTGTCGACCCCGTGCCTGGGCCTGGTCGATTCGCGTCAGGGTAAAGCGCTGATCGGTGCGGTCGATGAAGCTGGTTTTACCCGATTTTTCATCGCCCAACACCAGGTACCAGGGCAGCCGGTACAGGGCGCGTCGCCCACCGGCATTGTCGAGGTATCGCTCAAGCCCTTGGCTCAACGCCTTCTCTTGCGCCTGCATGAACGGTAGCGTGCCATCCAGTTCGACGGCGCGTGCCTGCCGGCGTTCTGCTTGCAGGCGGCGTAAGCGCCGGCGCACCACCACAAGCCAGCACAAAAGCGGCACCAGCACGAGTACCAGGCTTGCCACGCTGCGATGAGCCACACTTGCCAGCGGCTGTTGCTCACGCCACATCCATTGCGGGCCAAGCCACCAAATAGCGACCAGCATCAGCAAGGCGCCAAGCCCAAGCAGCAGCGGCAGCGCCAGGCCAATGCGCGTTACCCACGGCAAGCCCCAACGTTTGAGTTGCGTCCATATTTGATTCATCGAGGCTCCTGTTCCTTGTCTTGAACTGCCAGCGCTGGGGATGTCGCGTACTGCTGAAGCCGCTGGAACACTTCTGGCTCCCACGCGCTGGCGGTGGTTTGCTGCATCGTTTGGGCAACGCTGGCGCACAGGTTCTGGGCCAGCCACGACACCCCCCGCGCGGCCAGCAGGTCGGCAGCGATCACGGTGGCGTGGCAGCGCTCACGGGGAGCACGAAAGCCCGCTTGCAGCCCTTGCAGCCTGAGGAGCACCGGCTCTACACCAGTGGTTTCCAGCTGGCTGACCAGCTCCTCGCGCAGGCCGCCAAACTCGTGGGAGGTTGAACTTTGCTCGGAGGGCCCTTGCATGCCTTTGAGCCAGGCCAGGCATTGGTCGTCGACAAACACCGTGCCGTCACTGAAGCACAACTGCTGCAGCGCCGGCATTCGCTGTACAAACCGGGCAGTCGCACAACGGATGGCTTCAGCCACCTCGCCCATCGCCAGCCGTGCGGCAACGGTCGCAGCCAGAAAGCTGCCACGAATCCAGTAGGGGCAAGCCGTCACGCTTTTTTCAATACGCTGAAGCAGTGCAGGGTCAAATGCCGTACTGGCAATGGCCTCTTCATAGACCCGCGTGATATCCAGCGGAACCGCCATCAATTCCGTACGGTTGCCCTGCCTGGCCGGGGGAGCAGCCTGAATGTGCGCCCACAACCCAAAACGCCGTAACTGGTAGCCAGTAGCGTCATAAGGGTCCTGCTGGTTGATGAGCTCGGCCATGGCGAGCACAGCCCGCCGTGTCTCACGCTCATTGCCCATCGACAGGTGTGACGCGGGTGTGGCGATGACGTCGGCCAGCGGCGCAGGTTTCACGCTCGCCGCCGGTGGCTTGGGTATCGCACCCTCGCCGACACCGTTGGCGAGCTCTATGTGCTTTCGCAGCAGGCGCCCCAATTCGTCGAGAACAGCTGCCTCCAGCTGTGCCGTGCCCTGTTGCTGCAGGTGGTTGAACGCCGCCTGCGCCGCCGCTGCATGAGTAGGACTAAAGGTGAAACGGTCAAGACGCGGTAGCGCCTCGACCAAGCGGCTGACCACCAGGCCAACCAACTTGCGCTTGCCCAGAAAGCCTTTCGGCCCAGGCTTGGGATGAGCAGTTTCCCAGTAGCACTCGATCATGCCGGCCAACAGCGCCAAGCTGAATCCCCAACGCTGCCAGCAGCCGCTACGCAGCCATGCGGCACTCAGGTGCGCAACAATTCGCAAATGCTTGCATTGCTGGCTCAGGTACTGTCGGGACGCTTCTTCGATGTAGACCCAGTCGATCGAGGCGTCCTGCAGCCCACCCAGCTTGACCATTTCCTGGTCTATGGCCTGGTAGGTTTCGTCCTCGACATCGAACAGCCCGGCAGGCACCGCTGGATCAATCGGTGCGAGCAGCCGAGCGACTTCGGCCGCGGATACCTGCGCTACCACCGGCATGTGCTTCGCGCCTGGCTGATCAGCGGATCCAGGCCTTGAGCATCGAAGGTCAGCCCGTCGACCTCGCCGTGCTCACTCACAACCTCGATACGCTGGGCACCGATCAGCTTCCTGATCTGCTCGATGGCTGGCAGGCCCCGCCCGGCATCGAGCACCTGCCCGTTCTCCATCACCTGCCAGGACGTCTCACGGGTAGACCAGCCCTCCCCGGTCAGCCGTACCTTGACCCAACTTGCATCGATCGGGCGCCTGGCAATCAGCTGTAGCCGGGAGATGGCCTGGATGCAACTGATCGCCATGTAGGTACGTTCATCACCCGATGCAATGGCGGGTGCCGAAATCACGAGCGCTGGTGCGCCTGGGCTGTCCTGCGTCTGGCTGCCGATGCGAAACGTCAGGTCATCCGGTGCCCGTGCAGCTTCATTTGCCATCACGCGCAACACACTGGGGGCCTGCTGCTCCGGTGCTGACCACTGTCGCTTTGGTGTGTACGCAGGCGTGCCCGCGGCCTGATCGAAACAGGCCAGTCGCTCGACGTTGGACACAATCCGGGGGCAGTCCCGCGTGGGCCCCGCCAGCACCGATTGCAGACAAAACAGCAACGAGAGACCAGCGCCATATGCACAGCGGTTAATCATCCTGAACTTACTCTCTGAAATAGTACAAACGGCCTATATTACGGCGCGAAATTTCCTACAAAAAAATGCCAATGCACATATGCGCATGCCGCCAACTCGAACACATCCAGCGGAAGCCTAGTACAGAGTTCCGAATGCACACAAACAAATATTTACTTACATCTTCACGCTCGACCACCGGACACTTTTCCATGCATGGTTTTTATAGAAGACGGGCAGCCAGCCCGACCAATTAAACATATGCAGGAAACTTCCTACAAGATCACAACAACATTAAACACAACTTGATTCTAAATCTCCTACAACTCAACAGGGAGTTACGTACTGATGTCTAAAAGCACGGGATCCGTCGCACCTAAAGAACGCGTCAATATCAAGTATGTCCCCGCGACGAGCAATGAGCAGGCTGAGGTGGAGCTGCCCCACAAGATGCTGGTTCTGGGCGACTTTGGCCTGGATGACAGCCGTGCGCTTGAGGACCGCCAGGTCGTGCGCATTGATAAACACACATTCAATAGCGTGTTGAACGACGCCGACGTGAGCCTGGACGTGTCTGTGCCCTCCAGGCTCAGCACCGCCCCGGATGCCGAGCTGGCGGTCCACCTGCAGTTCAGGTCCATCAACGACTTCGGACCGGACCGGATCGCGCGCCAGGTGCCTGAGCTGAACAAGCTGCTGGAGCTGCGTGAAGCGCTGGTCGCCCTGAAAGGCCCGCTGGGCAACGTCCCCGCCTTCCGCAAGCAACTGCAGCACCTGCTTAACAACGAGCAGGCCCGTAAACAACTCGCCCAAGAACTGGACCTGGTGCTTGAAGCACCCGACAAAGACTGAGACAACGGAGCGTCCCCATGCCTAAGCCAAGCAACACCACCATCACCACTGACGCAACGACCGACACGTTGGGCAGTACCTCCTTGCTGGACCAGATCATGGCAGAAACCAAATTGGTACCTGCTCAAGAGGGCTACCAGGTTGCCAGGCAGGGCGTATCTGCGTTCATTGCCGAAATCCTCAAAAGCAATGACCCGGATCAACTGATCAACAAGCACCGGGCCGACCAGATGATTGCCGAAATCGACCGGGTACTCGGCAAACAGATGGATGCCATTCTGCATCAGCCTGAGTTCCAGCAGCTCGAATCATCATGGCGCAGCCTGAAACTTCTGGTCGACCGCACGGACTTCAGGGAAAACATCAAGCTCGAAATCTTGCATGCCAGTAAAGAGGACCTGCTGGACGACTTCGAAAATGCTGCGGACATTACCTGCAGCGGTATCTACAAACATGTTTACACCGCAGGTTACGGCCAATTCGGGGGGGAGCCGGTTGCGGCCATAGTTGGCAACTACAACTTCGGCCCCTCTTCCCCTGATATCAAGCTGCTGAGTTACATGGCCTCCGTTGGCGCCATGTCCCATGCTCCATTTCTTGCCGCACCTGCCCCCGAGTTCTTCAACTTGAGCAGTTTCGAGGAGCTGCCCAACCTCAAGGAAATAAAAGACCTCTTCGCCGGCCCACGGCATGCCAAGTGGCGTGCATTTCGTGAAAGCGAAGACGCCCGCCACGTCGCCTTGGCCGGGCCTCGCTTCATGCTTCGTTCCGCTTACCACCCGCAGGAACAACCGATCCAGAGCTTCAACTACGACGAAGATATCGCCGGGCAGCACGACAACTACCTGTGGGGCAATTCTGCGTTTCTGTTGGCCAGCTGCATCAATGACAGCTTCGCCCGCTACCGCTGGTGCCCGAACATCATCGGCCCACAATCGGGCGGCGCCGTCGACGACTTACCGGTTCACCTGTACGAATCCCTCGGCCAGTTGCAGGCCAAGATTCCTACCGAGGTGCTGATATCCGACCGCAAGGAATTCGAACTGGCCGAAGAGGGCTTCATCGCCCTGACCATGCGCAAAGACAGCGACAACGCGGCGTTTTTCTCGGCCAACTCGGTGCAAAAGCCCAAGAACTTCCCGAAAACCCCCGAGGGTCTGGAGGCTCAGACCAACTACAAGCTGGGTACCCAGTTGCCCTACCTGTTCATCGTCAACCGGCTGGCTCACTACATCAAGGTGTTACAGCGCGAGCAGATCGGTAGCTGGAAGGAGCGCCGTGACCTTGAGTCCGAGTTGAACAAATGGATCAAGCAGTACGTCGCCGACCAGGAGAATCCATCTGCCGACGTTCGCAGCCGCCGGCCACTTCGAGCCGCCAGAATCGAGGTCTCGGATGTTGCCGGTGACCCAGGCTGGTACCAGGTTTCGCTCGCCGTGCGCCCGCACTTCAAGTACATGGGCGCGAATTTCGAAATCTCCCTGGTCGGGCGGCTCGATACGCAATGAGTGGTCTTTTTGATCGTTTGATGCGGGATCAGGATACCAGCCGGGAGCCTTCCCGACGGGAGAGCGCTTCCCACAAGTTCGCCGCCATCAAGTGCCACCTCGAAACGCTGCTGAATGCCCGCCTGGGGTGCTCCCAGAGCAGCCCTGAGCTGGGCCTGCGCGACTTCAACGGGCATGACGTGAACAACGGCGACCTGCTTGTACAGGTGAGCGCGGATATCCGCCGCACCCTACAGCGCTTCGAGCCACGCATACAGATACGCACGCTCAAAGCAGTGCCCGATGCTCATACGCCGCTAGAGCTGCATTTCAGGCTGGATTGCCTGGTCCAGGTCAACAACCACGCAGAGCACCTGCAGCTCGAGCTGATGGTCAACGGGCACAACCGCTACACCCGAGTGAGGTGACCGATGTCACTGAAAGACAGTTTCAGCGAAGAACTGCGTTACCTGCACGAACTCGGCAACGACTTCGCCAAAGACAACCCACAACTTGCCCGGTTGCTTGGCAAAGGTGCCAGCGACCCCGATGTCGAACGCCTGATGGAAGCCTTTGCGTTCCTCACCGCCAAGCTACGGCTGAAGCTGGAAGACGACTTGCCAGAGCTGACCCATCCCATGCTGCAGCTGTTGTGGCCGAACTATTTGCGGCCCCTGCCCAGCGCGACAATCATCCAGTTCAGCCCGGTCAGGCAATCCCTCAGCCAGTCACAGCGCATCCCAAGAGGGTCGCGGCTGTTCTCGAAACGGGTGGACGGTGTGGCCTGCGAGTTTCGCACCTGCACAGCGGTCAACATTCATCCGTTCGAGATCGACACGGTGGGCGCCACCCAGACACTCGACAGTTCCGTGGTCTGCATCGGCCTTCAAACACTGGTCGAGCGGCCGTTGAACAGCCTGGGCTGTACCAGCCTCGACTTTTACCTCAGTGGCGATACCCTCAGCGCGCGCACGCTTTACCTGTGGGTTTCTCAATACCTCAAGCATGTCAGCGTGACCATCAATGGCGAGGTTCGCCGGCTGCCGGCAAACAGCATCGCATTCCCGGGGTTCAGCCCCGACGACGCCTTGCTGCCTTACCCGCAGAACGTCTTTGATGGCTACCGAATCCTGCAGGAATACTTCGCCTTCCCCCAACGTTTCCATTTTTTCAGCGTGACCGGGCTGGAAAAAATCTGGCCAGCTCACTACAGCCAGCAGGTAAGCCTCGAATTTCACTTCACCCGCCAGCTACCCGACACGCTGCGTGTCGGCAGAGCAGATTTCAACCTGTTCTGCGCACCTGCGGTCAACCTGTTCCAGCACAGCGCCGAGCCCATCGACCTGTCCGGCCAGGAGGCCCTTGTTCCACTGAAGCCCAAGGGCACAGAGCCGCACGGCTACGAAATCTTCAGTGTCGACCAGGTCATCAGCACCCGAACGACGACTGACGGGAACACCGGTGAGCAGCTGCGAACCTTCCGCCCCTTCGAGTCGTTCGCCCATGAAATCGAGCAGGTTCAGGGGCGCACAGCGCTGTACTACCGCTGCCAGCTGGAAGAGTCTCTGCGCGGCGATGGCGTCACGCATCGAATCGCCTTCGTCCGCGCCGATGCCAACAGCTACATAGGCGAACTGGAAACCGCGTCCATCGACCTGACCTGCACCAATCGGGACCTGCCGCTGGCGCTGGGCATCGATGACATCAACGTCCTGACCGAACTGACGCCCCCGCTGGCCACCTACACCAATCTCTGTAAGCCCACCCGCCCCTGTCGGCCGGTGCTGGACGGCCAGTTGCAGTGGGCATTGATCTCCAACATGTCGCTCAACTACCTGTCCCTGCTCTCGGTAGAGCCGTTGAAAGCCGTGATCCGCGCCTACGACTTCATGGCCCTGCACGACATCCAGCAGGCCCGCACCACCCGTAAACGCCTGGCCGGCATGCGCGACATTCATACACAGCCCATGGATTGGCTGATCAAGGGGCAGCCCATTCGCGGCCTGCACACCCGTCTGAAACTGGACCAGACCGCCTTCCTCTGCGAAGGCGACTTGTACCTGTTCAGCTGCGTGCTGGCCCACTTCTTCGCCCTGTACGCCAGCATCAACTCCTTCCATCAGCTGGAAGTGATCAACACCACCAATAACGAGCACTACACATGGCCAATACAGACCGGCAAGCAACCGCTGATCTAGCCGACAAGCTGCTCTCGGAGGCGCATCAGTACAACTTCTTCCAGTTGCTGGAGCGGCTACACGGGCTGCATGGCGATGACCTCGAACCCCGTTGGCCAGACGAAGTCACCCGGCGGCGGGTGCGCCTGGCCTGCGACCCACGGCTGAGCTTCCCGGTGTCGGACGTGTACAAAGCCCAGAGGATGCCCGCTGAGCAAGAACGCTACCGCGTCGTTGCCACGTTTCTGGGCTTGCATGGCACCGATTCGCCACTGCCCACCTACTACCTGGAACAGGTGGCCTATGAACATGCGCAGGGCATCGGTGTACGCCCGGCCTTCTTCGACTTTTTCAACCACTACCTGCTCAGCCTGTTGCACCGTATATGGCGCAAGTACCGCTACTACATCCGTTTCCAGCCGGGTGCCAGTGACGGGTTTTCGCAGTATGTGTTTGCCCTGCTGGGGCTTAACGACGCGCAGTTGCGAGGGGACACGGCGCTGCCCTGGAGCCGCCTGCTCAGTTTTGCCGGGGTGATCGCCAGCCGCAGCCGTGCGCCGGGCACTGTGGCCGGCATCATTGCGCACTGCTTCGACCTCAAGCATGTGCAAATCCGCGAGTTCGAGACGCGCTCAGTCACCACCACATCCAGGCAGCTTGTAACCCTGGGGCGTGCCAACGGGCAGTTGGGCAGCACGTTCATGGTCGGCAGCCGCACGCGCACCCGCAGCAGCAAGTTCACCATCGTGATCAGCGAGCTCGACCAGGCGCAGCTGCGGGACTTGTTGCCCAGCGGCATCAACTTCGGCCGTTTGCGCGCACTGATCGACTTTCTGCTGCGTGACGGTCTGGCCTACGACCTGGAGCTGCGATTGAAACAGAACGCGTTGTCACCCTTCTGCTTGCACCGCAGCCAGGGCGCTTACCTGGGCTGGACCAGCTTCGTCGATGATCGGCATGGCCAGATCAGCCCGATTGTACGCTTCCGGGGACGTTCATGAATTCAGTGACCTTGAGCATCACCAACCTCGACCAACTGCAGCACGACGTTACTGCCCGGCACCGGTTCGATTGCAAGGGCGGCACCATCGGCAGCGAACGGGCAAGCTGGCGGATCAATGACCGTGCTCAGACCGTTGCGCCCCTGCACTGCGAAATACGCTGGCTCGAAGGCAGCTTCTGCGTGATCGACCACTGCCACCGCACCTACCTTAATGACAGCTCCACCAGCCTGGAAACGCTTGCACCCAGGCGGCTTGTTGAAGGTGACCAGCTTCGCATTGGTGCTTACCGGCTACAGGTTCAGTACGCCCAGGATCAAGCCTGCACACGCTCGCTGGAGGACCTGTTCAACCCGGACCAAAGGGTGCTCGACCGCCTGATAGCCGAAGAGCCTGCCACCCCTTGGCCAAAAAATCCTTCTGCCCCTCAACCAGCGGTCGAGATCTGCTCGGTCTTCAAGGCAGCCGTGGGCAATGACCCTCTGGCAGCGCTGGACGCAGCGGCTGATGCCGAGGCATTCGGAGAATGCCCACTGCAGCGCCTGATTGCAGGAGAACACCCATGACGCGTCATCCACTACTGATCGCGCCGCTGCTGCTTGCGTTGGTCGGGCTCACCGGCTGCACCTCTTTGAGCAGAGCGAGCCAGGTCGTCATGGACCCTTCGTTGCCCATCGGGCCGCCCAAGGATCATGCGACCCAGGTCGCGTTCAGCATCAATGCCAGCCCTACCCTCAACGGCAATCCGAATAGCCTTGACGTAGCGGACGAACAGGAGCCGGCCCTGGAACCCAGCCCCTACGCAGTGACCCTGAGTGCCGGGGACCCCTATGCGCTGACCGAAAAAATCGGGACCCTGTTCGAATACCTGCAGGTGCAATTTCCTGCGATGTCCCCGGTCGAAATGCACGACGAAGACGAAAGCGACCCGGCACGCTCGCCCCTGGAAGAAGGCGCACCTGGCAGCTACGACGACCCTGCCGTGGTGCTGACCTTGCCGCGCACCACGGCCGTTACCTCAGAGCCTGTGGCCACGCCTATCGCCATCAAGATCCTGCAACTGCGCGACGACTCACTGCTGCGCAACACGGTGTACCAGCTGCTGGACCAGGACCCGGCCAAGGCACTGCGCAGTACCTACATCCGTGGTGACGACTACCTGCTGCGCCCTGGCCAGTTCAAGTACATCCCGTTCGAGCCCATCCACGCCGAAACGCGCTTCGTCGCGGTGATTGGCGACTACCGAGGCCATGAAAACGCCACCTGGCGGCAAGTGCTGCGCATTCCGCCGCGCGGCCGCCAGATCATGCTGTCGGTGCTGGTCAACGACACGCACATCCTGCTCAAGGAAGAAGACTGATGGCGCCTCGACACCCTTTGCCCTTACTGCTTACGCACGCTGACACGGAGCGCCCATGAGTTCACGTAACCCCGTCCTCTGGCCCGAAGGCCTGTTCGTCAAACCACAACATTTCCAGCAGGCGGCCAGGGCCAGCGAAGCAGCCCTGCACCAGCGCCTCGCCAGCCTCAATGCAGCCTTCTAAGGCTTCAGCGAACTTCAGCTGAACGACGAATACCTGAGCCTGGGCAAGATCGCCATCACCCGGGCGCGGGGCGTCATGCCGGACGGGACGGTGTTCGATATTCCCGCCGACCTGCCTCCACCGCCGCCACTGGAAATCGACGACGACGCCTGTAAAGACAGCGAGGTGTATCTGTGCCTGCCGCTGCGCACCAATGGCGGCCGCGAAGTGAGCTGGCCCGACAATGCCGCCAACTTCCGCTACACCGCCCAGGCACAGGAAATCAAGGATACCCACACCGCTGACGGTGACCTGGTACAGGTAGACCTTGCCGTGCCCAACCTGCAGCTCAGACGCACCACCGAAGACAGCAGCGCCTACACCCGCCTCGCCCTGGCACGTATTCTGGGACGACGCCCCGACGGCAGCGTGCAACTGGACGAAGCGTTCTACCCCACCAGCGTGTCGGTGCGGGCGGTGCCGGCACTGCAACGGTTCCTTGACGAAATCACCAACACGTTGCGCGAGCGGGCGCGCGGCCTTGCCACGCGTATAGGCGCTTCGGGCCAGTCCGGTATCGCCGACATCCGCGACTTCAACCTGCTGCAGGCAATGAACCGTTGGTGGCCGTGTTTCCAGCATCTGGCCAGGCAAGCGCAAACGCACCCCGAGCAGCTGTACCTGTGCATGAGCCAAGCCTGTGGCGAATTCGTCACCTTCACCGACCAGAACAGGCTGCCGCAAGAGTACCCCGCGTACCACCACACTGCGCTGCGCGCCTCGTTCAAGCCCCTGGAAGACACCCTGCGCCGGTCCCTGAGCACCGTGTTGCAGCCACGCGCTGTTTCACTGCCGCTGGAAAGCGAACAATTCGGCGTGATGACGACCACGCTACAAGACCGTCGGCTGATCGACGAAGCCGACTTCATCCTCGCCGTGCGCGCCGACCTGCCACCGCAAACGTTGCGCCAGATGTTCATCCAGAAAGCCAAGATCACCTCGCTTGAGTCACTGAGCAACCTGGTGCCGCTGCAACTGCCGGGTATCCCTCTGTTGCCATTACCGGTGGCGCCACGCGACCTGCCCTTCCATGCGGGCTTCAGTTACTTCGAGCTGGACCGGCGCGACCCCGCCTGGGCATGCATGGCCAAGGCGAATGGCTTCGGCATCCATATTGCGGGCGATTTCCCAGGGCTTGAACTGCAGTTCTGGGCGATCAGGAGTGAGTGAAATGGGAGAAGACAATAAAACGCCCATCGATGACAAAAACGCTGAAGTCAGCCCGCTTGATCCAACCCTTAAAAAGCCGGCATCCAGCGCCCAGGCCACGGCAACCAATGCGCAAGCATCCACGGCAACCCCTGAACCAGAGCCCGCCTCGGAAGGCTACCCCGCCGACCCGGAATTTCAGCTGCGGGGCGGCTTCGCCAACCTGATGCTGGATGCCGCGTCACCGTTGTTCGGCTTGGTCATACGCCTGCGCACGCTGGACGAACTGCCAAACATCAAGGATGTGCACCAGCAAGTACGTAACCAGATCGACAATATTCAGGAAGAAATGCGCCAGCACGGTTACGAGCCCGCTCAGTTGCTGGCGTATTCCTACGGCCTGTGCCTGTTCATAGACGAGGCCGTCATGGAACGATCCTGGGGCAAGAGCAGTTGCTGGAGCCAGGAGCCACTGCTGAGCATCTTCCACGACGAAACCTGGGGCGGGGAAAAAATCTTCACCGTGATTACCCGCCTGATGCAGGAGCCCACGCGTTATCAGGACGTACTGGAGTTCATGTACTACGCCCTGTGCCTTGGGCTGAAAGGCAAGTATGCGCTCGCGCCAAAAGGCGAAGAAACACTCAACGCACTGATTCACCAACTGCACGAAATCATCCGCGAACTGCGCGGCCCCACGCCAGAAGAAGTCTGCGACCCCTACACCAACGTGGCCCCACGCAATTTCCGCATGAACCGGCAGTGGCCCTGGTGGAGTCCTTTGGTGATCTCGGCCATCGCCATGGCGGTCGCTTACGGCATCTACAGCTATCGCCTGCACCTGATTACCACCGAGGTACTGGAGTCGCTCAACGGCATCTTGCAGCAGTAAGCCGCGGTTATCCAGGCCAACAGAAATCAACGAATTGATGAGGCTTCGGCCTTGTTGAAAAGCCCATCGTTTCCGATGGCCACGCCACTGTTGTGCGCGTGTCAATCCACATGGACGCAGGAGAAACTGCCATGCCAACACCCGCTTACATCGCCATCGAAGGCAAGACCCAAGGCAACATCACCAAAGGCGCCTTCACCGCCGACTCAGTCGGCAACATCTACGTAGAAGGTCACGAAGACCAGATCCTGGTGCAGGAAGTCAATCACCGCATCACCGTGCCCACAGATCCGCAAAGCGGGCAGCCGGCCGGCCAACGGGTACACGGGCCGTTGATTTTCACCTGTGCCCTGAACAAGGCGGTACCGCTGCTTTACAGCGCGCTGTCCAGCGGAGAAATGCTGCCCAATGTCGAGCTCAGCTGGTATCGGACCTCGGTTGAAGGCACCCAGGAACGCTTTTTTACGACCAAGCTGATCGACGCTGTGATCATCGATATCGACCTCGAAATGCCACACGTGCAGGACAAGGACAACAGCGACTTCACCCAGTTCTTCAAAGTCTCGATGGCCTACCGCGGCATTGAGTGGGAGCACATTACGGCAAGTACCGCAGGTGCAGACGACTGGCGCAAGCCCAAAGAAACAGCTGTGTGATCTAGCTGCGGAGCCGGGCAGGCTTGCCTGCCCGGACTTCTGATACTTCAGACGGCGGACAAGGACTGCTTATGCCTACCCAATCTGATTTGCGATACAGCTTCCAGCCCGTGGTCGGAAAAACTGAATTCGAAGTGGTGTCGTTCGAGCTCAAGGAGGAACTCAGCCAACCGTTCAAGTTGACCCTGAAACTCATCAGCTTCGAACACGATGTCGACTTCGGCCACCTGCTCGACAAGCCCGTGCTGTTCACCATCTGCGATGGTGAACGCCCCGTCCGCTACGTGCACGGCTTGGTCAGCAGTTTCAGCCAGGGCGAGAGCGGCTTACACCGCACTTACTATCACGCATTGGTCGAGCCGCAACTGGCCCGCGCCAGACTGCGCTCGAACTGGCGCATCTTCCAGCACAAGACCGCGCCGCAAATTCTCGAAATGATGCTGAAACGACAAGGCATCACCCAGTATCACTTCGGAACTGGCTTCAACTATCACCCGCGGGAATTCTGCGTACAGGCCGGCGAAACCGATCTCGACTTTTTTGCGCGCATCGCTGCTGAAGAAGGTTTGGTCTATCGGTTCGAGCACACTGAAAAGCATCACAAGCTGATCATCACCGACCGACTGCTGACATTGGGGCACATCGAGTGCAACGCAGCTAAAGCAAAGATCATCGATGAAGGGTTTGTCGATGGCGATGAATCAACCAAACCCTACACAGTGCTGTACCACGCCAACAGAGGCGGCGACCAGCCCCAACCCTGCCTGCGGCGCTTGCGCTACAGCGAACAGGTGCGTCCCGCACGGCAGGTTCAACGCGACTACACCTTCACCCACCCCGCCTACCGCCAGGAACACAGGGCCTCAGGCCCCTATCTGAAGCACCAGTCCGCCGACTATGAGTGCTTCGACTACCCAGGCCGCTACAAACGCGATGCCGTTGGCAAGCCGTTCACCGAAAACCGCATCACCGCCTTGCGCCACGACGTGCGCATTGCCGAGGTGCAAGGCGACGATATACGCCTGCAACCGGGCCTGAGCTTCACCCTGACCGGCCACCCGCGCGAAGACCTGAATGTGCACTGGCGAGTGAGCACAGTCAGCCACGAAGGCAGCCAGTTCACCAGCCTGCAGGAAGAAGCTGCCGGGGCTGACCAGAGCACACGATACGAGCAAAAGGCGGTACTGGTGCCGGGCAGAACCGAGTGGCGCCCGGCACCGTTGCCCAAACCACGCGTTGACGGCCCGCACATGGCCACTGTGGTCGGGCCACCCGGTGAAGAGATCTACTGCGACGAATGGGGCCGGGTCAAGGTCAGCTTCCCCTGGGACCGCGAAAGCCAGGACAACGAATTCAGTTCCTGCTGGATTCGGGTATCCCAGGGCTGGGCCGGCGGCAGCTGGGGCTCGATGGCCATCCCGCGCATCGGCCAGGACGTGATCATCCATTACGTCAATGGCGACCCCGATCAGCCGATGATCACCGGCCGTACCTACTGCGGCAACCAGCTGCCGCCGTATGACCTTCCCCGCCACAAGACCCGCATGACCATCAAGAGCCAGACCCACAAGGGCGATGGCTTCAATGAGCTGCGCTTTGAGGACGAACTGGGTCAGGAGGAAGTGTTCATTCATGCCCAGAAGGACCAGAACAATGTGGTCAGGCACGATGAGAATACGCAGGTAGGCAATGACCGCAAAGAACAGGTCAATAACGACGAATCAATCCTGATCGGCCACGACCGTAATGAAACGGTTGGCAACGATGAGCACGTCACCATCGGGCATGACGCCACGCTCGACATCGGTCAAAACCACACAATCAAGATCGCCAAGGATCGTGTGGAAACCATCGGCAATCACCGCCACGACCAGATCACAGCCAATCACCACACCCGCATTGGCGGCAACCTTGAGCAGCAGGTCGAAGGGCATGCCGAGCTTGAAGCCCGAGGGGAAATCCGCAGACGTACTCGCCGTTATGAACTTCGAGCATCGGAAGCAGTGGTCATCCAAGGCCCTGGGGGCTCCATTCGAATCGATGAAACCGGCATCACACTGGACAGCCCGACGATTCGCATCACCGGCCAGATGCTCAAGTCGGCAGATGGGGCAAGCAACCTCTTTTCCATCAGCGGCGCGCCGGTCAATGGGAAGCCCCTGGAGCGCCAGTGCGGACGCCGGCCCGATGGCACCTGCACTTTGCCCGACTGCCGCTGCATCAGAGGGCCAGGCCAATGAAAACAGCCCTTTCAAATGCGCGGCCAGACGAGCACTTCGCAAATAACGCTCGGTTCATGTTGCTGTTGACCCGCGTGCTCGAGCACTGGGCCTACCGACCAATACCTCAAGAGGGCGAACGGGTCCCGGCCTATGCCCCTTCGGTACTCGAGCTCGTCAATGAAATCAGCCGAAATACCCAGCACGCCTGGCTGTGGAGGCGCAGCACCCTGGACGACCGTCACGACTTTGGACCATTGCTGGTAGACGTGTCAGAAGCGCCCGAACTGCTTGCCCATGCAATATCGACCTGGATGCCCATTGGCGGTGCCATCGCGCTGGATGCCGAGATCGGCCTTGCCCCGTTGGCAGACCACTTCACCAGCCTTGTGCAGATCGCGCTTCCAGACCAGGGGCTGGCCACTTACCAATTCAAACCTGACCACCTTGCGGCCTGGCTGGATGCACTGGATGAAGACCATGCAGCTACGTGGCTTGGCCCTGTGACGTCGCTGGCCTGGCGAATCAACTGGGGGCCGGTGCACGCGTGGAAAAAGCTCGAGCGCAGCCCGACCACTGCCCGCTCTTATCAGGAACCTGCATTACCCCTTCGCCAGCTTGAACTTGAGCGGCTGCAAGCAGGCATGCACGAGCACTTCGTGCTCACGTTGGCGCATGAGGTGTTAGCACTGCCACAACACGCCACCCACACATTGGCCGACATCCGGCAATGGATCGAACGCCTGCTGCCGCAACTGAAAGCCCTCAACTTTGGCGATGAGGAAGTCACTGGGGAATTCATCAGGCTGGTTGCCAGGCACAGGTGGCTCATGACCGATGACCACGCGGGGAAGATCTACACCAACCTAGAGGAGTCACCCCAAGGCCGCCTCCGCGAGCTGCACGCACTGATCGAAAGCAAGGAACCCACCCATGAATGACGCCAGTGTCAGCAGTGCCACCTCCGGCCCTGCCTGCAGCGCACGCATCCCCATCCTGCCGGTGCGCTATGCCATCGTGCCACGCACCGGCGACACACCCGCCTGCCGCTATGCCAGTGCGGGTTTCAATTTGGACCAAAGCTTCCCCCCGCTGCAACACTCTGCCTACACCCTGCGCGCTTTGCGCCCGGGTTATGTCTACGTGTTCATGA
>NZ_JBNRIK010000018.1:73733-131360 GCF_053557975.1 Pseudomonas sp. XP2 | reverse complement strand
CGCGCAGGTTGGCCGAGAGCTCGTGGAATTCACTGCCGTCGATGTTCGCCAGGTAGTGGCAGCGTACGCCACGCTGAGCGTAAGGCAGTAGCGCTTCGGAAACCAGCTCGGGGCCAAGGAACGAGCCACCGATGCCAATGTTGACCACGTCGGTGATCGGCGTCTCGTTGTAGCCGCGCCACTGGCCACAATGGATGCGCCCGACCAGTTCAGTGATTTGGTTGAGCACCTTGTGCACTTCCGGCATGACGTCCACGCCGTTGACGCTGAGCTTGTCGCCCACCGGCCGGCGCAGGGCGGTGTGCAGCACCGGGCGGCCTTCGGAAGCGTTGATGATTTCGCCGCTGAACATCGACTTGATGGCGTCCTGCAGGCCCACTTCGTTGGCCAGGTTCACCAGCAGGTCGCGGCTTTGTTCGGTGATCAGGTTTTTCGAGTAGTCGAGGAACAGGCCGCAGCAGCTCAGGGAGAACTGGTCAAAGCGTTGGGCATCGGCGGCGAAGGCTTCGCGCATGCTGAAGCCTTGCATGGCTTTGCGATGTTCATTCAGCGCCTGCCAGGCGGGCATGCGCGTTACATCATGGGGGTTACGGTAATACGACATTGCAACTCGGTTCCTTCATGTACATCGTTCCTTGAATAGCCCCACTGCAGCGGGGCCTGGGTAGCAGCAACTGTTTGGCCCCTGAACTGAAAGACTGCTTGGTGCTTGCGTGCCCATGTAAAGCAACCTGGCATTGTATGTGCTGCTAATAGCCGGTTGCCAGCCATGAAGGTGACTTCTCCCGCTCATCGTGCAGAATTGTAAAAAAGTGTACGGAATAAGGCAGAGAAATGTATCATTGGATCCATTAGGCTGATGGCATTTTGATTCCATAAGGATGTGACGTGGTAGGCGATCCCCGGGTTTGGCAAAACGAGTACCCCCATGTTGTGCGTTATCGTGATGCCACCCTGCATTTTCAAACCGTCCTCCCCAGCCATACCCGGCAAGCTATCGAGCAGTTGGTGGAACAGACGCCAACCGCCAAACGCGTGAGTGCGCCGCTCCCGTGTAGCGCCAGCAAGCTTTTTGCCAAACGCGAAAAGCTCGACTCACTGAAAAAAAAATGGCGCATGCAACGTGGTAACCCAAAGCGCAACGGGATGTACGACTGGCCCATTGAAGAGCTGATTAACACGCGTGAAGCGGCCAAGCGAGGCGCCCGGGTACCGGGGCTGATCGGTTATGGATACACCAGCTCGAAACTTGGGCTGATCCAGGACTTTTTCCTGATTACCGAGTTGCTGCACGATCACGTCGACGGGTTGAGCAAAGCCCGTGAGGCGCCCGCAGCAGTGAGCGCCGTGATAGAGGCTACCTTCGAGCTGCTGCATGCATTGCACCGCCGAGGCATTACGCATATGGACCTGTGGGTTGCCAATGTCATGCTGCCCCAACAGGGTAAAGCTCGCGCCATCGACCTGGAAAACTGCTTCTTCGGCCAAACGGATTACCCGGATGAAATCCTGGGCTTCCAGTTTGGTTTTATCTACTTCCGAGAGATTTATCGGTACATCACCGAAGCGGACTATGACAGCGCGGTAGAGCAGGCGCTGGCCACGTATTTCCCGAACATTGGTCGCGCGGGTTTCGACCGCATTTATGCATTGGCCAAGCATCAGGAGGTGGGGCGCCTGGAGCGGCGTGACATCTTCAACAACGGCGTACTGCAGAGCCGTTGGTAGGGCCAGAGCGGGTTTAAGCTGTAGCGACGAACTTGCCCCAGGGCAGCGGTTAATCAATCAAGGCGGTTATGCGGCCATCGCCGGCAAGCGGGCCGCATTAGCTGCCGCCCTATCGGTCCAACAGCCCTTGGCGCCGCTGCAGATACACCCAATCCACAATTTCTCCCTGAGGCGAGTAACCACTGACCAGTTCTCGCAACAACTGTCGCACACGGGTGAAGTCATCGTCGGCAACCGCAGCCAGCAACTGGGTCAGCCGCTCACGCAGAAAATCCCACGCCAGGAAATCTTCGTTGGCGGCCATGATCATCGGGTGGGCTGTGGGCGATACGTCATCGCCGATAAGCAACTCTTCGTAGAGCTTTTCACCGGGGCGTAGCCCCGTGAAGTCGATGGCGATATCGCCCTGCGGGTTGCCCTGGCTGCGCACACTCAGCCCCGAGAGGTGGATCATTTTTTCGGCCAGCTCGACAATGCGTACTGGCTCACCCATATCCAGCACGAACACATCGCCGCCCTGCCCCATGGCACCGGCCTGCACCACCAGTTGGGCAGCTTCGGGGATGGTCATGAAGTAACGGGTAATTTTCGGGTGAGTTACCGTCAACGGCCCACCCGCCTTGATCTGCTTGTGAAACAGCGGAATCACCGACCCGGAAGAGCCCAGAACGTTGCCAAAGCGCACCATGGTGAACCGGGTCTTGTTCACCCGGGCAATCTTGCTGCTGTCTCCATACATCACCGGTGCCGCCTCGCGGCTCAGCGCCTGCAGGATGAGCTCGGACAACCGCTTGGTGCTGCCCATGACATTAGTCGGCCGCACGGCTTTGTCGGTGGAAATGAGCACGAAGTTGGCGACACCGGTCTGCAGTGCTGCCTGGGCAGTACACAACGTGCCATAAACATTGTTGAGAATACCTTCGGCGATGTTGTGCTCGACCATCGGCACATGCTTGTAGGCTGCCGCATGGTAGACCGTATCGACGCGCCAGGTGGCCATTACATCAACCAGGTGCTGCTGATTGCGAACCGAGCCCAGAATCGGCAACAGCCTTACCGATAGCGACTCACGCAAGATGCGCTGTTCCAACTCACTCAAAATGCTGTAAAGGTTGAATTCACTGTGATCGAACAACAGTAGCGTGGTAGGCCCCAGCCCGATGATCTGGCGGCACAGCTCGGCACCTATGGAGCCCCCCGCCCCGGTGACCAACACGGTTTGCTTGTAGATGCAGCGCTCAAGCAGCCCTTCCTGGGCGGGAACCGGGTCACGCCCCAGCAGATCGGCGATGTCTACGTCCTGAATGTCATCCACTTTTACCCGGCCACTGGCCAGGTCGGCGAAAGCTGGCACGCTCCGTACGTGCAATGGGTAAGGCTCAAGGAAAGAAAGAATTTCCTTTCGTCTTGCGCGTGAGGCCGAGGGTAGCGCCAGAAGAATTTCTTGAGCCCCCGTTTCCTTGATCATCTGTTGCAAATGCTTGGGCTTGTAGACTTGCAAGCCCGAAATGACACGGTTGGCAAGGTCGCTATCGTCATCGATAAACGCCACGGGCCGCATCACCCGCCCCATTCGCAGCGCAGCCAGCAGCTGATTGCCTGCCGTACCCGCTCCGTAGATAGCTACTTTGATCAGGCCGTCATCGCGATTGGCAAACGGAATCTGATGAGCCCCGGTGAACCAGTCACCCAGGAAATACTGCCGCATGATCAGGCGCAAACCGCCGATGATGACCATGCTCAACCACCAGTAATTGAAAATGATCGACCGCGGCACAACAACCTGATGGTTACTGTACCAATACACCACCACCGCCAGAATGAGCGATGACAGTGTCACAGCCTTGATGATGGTGACGAGGGCATCATTGCCAAAATAGCGCATCACTGCCCGGTACATGCCAAACCGTATAAACAACGGGATGGCCACCGCAGGAGCAGCCACGAACAGCCAGGCGTGCGTGACGATGGGGTTGTACATTTCATCGAGGCCCAAGCGCACGATAAAGGACAGCCACAACGCGAACCAGATCAGCGAGATGTCCGTACACACCTGAATGAGCCGCTTCTGACGCCGGGACAGATTGACCAGATACTGGCGCATTCTGTCTTTCTTCTCGTCGCTCATTCGGCACTCCTCAGCGCAAAAGAACCTCGTTTGAATGACCTGAGCGCTGGCCGGCCATACCACGGCGTTAGCAGCTCTCTACGATGGCCTCCTTGCCCGCCCATCCTATTCCTTTTTCCCTGCATGGTAGGTGACCGCCAAGACTATGAGAGGCACATAAGCGACCAGGGTTCCCGTGGCGCCATCAACCTTGAAGAGCACCACCGCCAGCGCTATTGGCAACAGCCAAGCGAGGTTGATCGCCGCCACCGCCAGGCTTACAGGCCGATGGCTGCCGTGGTGGCGCGAAGCATACTGATAGGCATGACTACGATGCGCTTCGTAAACCTTTTCACCGCGCAACAGGCGACGCCCCAGGGTAAATGTGGCGTCGACTACAAACACACCCAAAAGTATTAACCACCCCCAGAATAATAGCGGGTTTACCGAACCCGCCATCAATGCCAGCAAACCCAGCACGATGCCGAGGAAGCCACTGCCTGCATCGCCCATGAAGATGCGGGCGGGCGGGAAGTTCCAGCACAGGAAGCCAACCACGGACGCCGCCAGTAATAGCGGCAGCCATGCAGCCTGAGCATGGCCGCTAACCCAGTAAAGCAAGGCCCCGCCTAGACATACGCAAATGGCCTCAATACTGGCAAGGCCATCGATGCCGTCCATGAAGTTGTAAAGGTTGAGCAGCCACACCAGATACAGTACCCCTATGATGCTGCTTAACCAGACCGGCCCCAGCGCCAGGCCGAAGACAGAAAGAGGCGGCATCCCGCCAAGCCAGGCAAGCCCCCATCCGGCCGCTGCGAAATGCCCCAGCAAACGCCACCGTGCAGCGATGTGCCCGTGGTCATCCATGAAGCCGATCAGTGCAACCAGCCCCCCCGCACCCAGCAAGCTGACCAGCTGTACCGGAGCGATGGACCCGGCCCAAGCCAGGCCAAGCATGGCAACCAGCATCGCCACCACGAATGACAGGCCACCACCACGGGGGGTTGGCAAGGTATGCGAGCTACGAGCATTGGGGATATCCAGCAGGCTGCGCGACAGCGCATAGCGGCGCAATACTGCGGTCATACACCAGGACGCGACGCCTGCCACGACGATCAGCCATATCATACGCGGCGGTTTTCCAGAAAAGATCGAGCGGCCATGTTCAGTCCTTGCTCCAACGTGTAAGGGGGGCGCCAGCCGAGCAGTTGCCGGTTTTTATCGATGTCCACCTGCAGCGAGCCGAGCAAGCGCTGGGCAAGGTCCTGTCGGCCAAGCAGCCGGGCTGCCCAGTGCAACAGGGCTGAGGACACAGGCAAAAGCCGGGCGGGCCTGCCCAGTGCACGGCCAAGCGCACGCAACAGATACGCCAGCGAGACATCTTCGCCGTCACTGGCCAGGAAGGTTTGGTTAGCGGCGCCCGGGTGGTCGATGCAAGTGATGATCAAATCGACCAGATTGGCCAGCGACACCAGGCTGCGACGGTTATCAACCGCGCCGAAAGGCAGGGGCAAGCCCCGTTGCACGCAGCGCATCATGCTGCGGAAATTGGCTTTGACACCTGGCCCGTAAACCAGCACCGGGCGGATGACCACAACCTCCATGCCGGTAGCTGCCGCCAGTTGGCGCAACCCCTGCTCCGCTTCATGCTTGGACACGCCGTAAGCATCCTGAGGTGCCGGTGCATCGTCGGCGCACAGGGGCCGGCCGGGCTGACTCGCCTCACCATTGACCTTGACCGAACTGATGAAAATAAAACGCCGCACACCAGCTGCCGCTGCCTGACGGGCCAGGTTGAGGGTGCCCTCGACATTGATCCGACGGAACTCGGCCAAACTATCGGCGGCGGTTTCTTTCATCACATGCACCCGGGCTGCGGCATGCACCACAACGCTGACACCTGCCAGTGCCGGTGCCCAATCGGTGGTGGCAGCCAGGTCGCTTACCGTCACAACCTGAACGCCCGTGGTATCTCCGCGGCCAGTGCCACGCAAAGCCGCACGGGTTGCGAAGCTACCCATCGTTGCCAGCCGACTACAGACTGCGCTGCCGACAAAACCGCTGGCGCCTGTAACAAGAATGGTGCGTCGTTCCATGAAATCAGATCTCAATTTACCCAAGTGCCGTCAAGGCTGAACGGCAGCGTAGCCCATCGAGTGGGTAACGCTTACAACAGGCGACGGTAGAGGCCGGCATACGCACTGGCCATTGCCGATGCGGTAAATACTTCCTCGTAACGCTGCAGTGCCTTGGCGCCCATGGCTTGCGCCAACGTCGGGTCATCCCACAAGCGTTGCATGGCCTGAGCCAGCGCTGCAGCGTCACGCGGCGGCACCACAAGACCGGTCTCGCCAGCCAAATTGATGAAGGTGGTACCAGAACCCATTTCACAGGAAATCAACGGTTTGCCATACATCGCCGCTTCCAGCAGTGAGATGCCGAATGACTCGGAGCGCAGGTGGGACGGGAAGGCAAATGCATAGCACAGCTCAAGCAACGCTGCCTTGTCGTCATCTCCAAGGCCACCCAGGAACTGTACGTTGCCAAGGCCCTTCTGCTGCGCCTGCGCCTTGAGCTGCGCCTCAAGAAAGCCGCCGCCCATGATCACCACCGGCAACCGATTGATGTGCGCGGCTTCCAGTAGATAATCCAGCCCTTTGTAATAGCGCAGGGCCCCTACGAAGAGGAAGAAGCGCTCGCCCAGACGTGCACGCCAATAAGCCAGTTTTTCAACCGACGCCTTGGGATAGGTGCCACGGTCGAGACCGTAGGGAATAATTTCGACCTTGTCCTTGAACCGCGTCAGCACTGGGCTGTGCGCAGCATAGTTGGGCGAGGATGCTACTATCCGGTCAACGCTGGCAAAAAACCGGTTCATCAACGGCTGATATAGCTTCAATAGCCACTTCTGCTTGACGATGTCGGAATGGTAGCTGACCACCGTGGGCTTGTTCAGCCGCGCCAGGAAATGCACCAGGTCCATGTAGGGCCAAGGGAAATGGTAATGCACAATGTCAGCCTGGGCGGCCAACTCGGCAAAGTCCTTCATGGCCGACAACGAAAAGCCGGTCGAGGCCACATGCAAATCAAGCTTGGATCGGTGCGTTACATGATTGCCCACTGTTTCATTGCGCGCAGCGCCGCGCGGGCTCAGGTATAGCACCTCGGGTTGCACGCCATGGGCCTGAGTACCTTCTGCAATCTGAAAAATGACTTGCTCGATACCCCCCATGGAGTCGGGGTAATACGTTTTAAAAAAATGCAGGACCTTGATCATCGTTCCCTGACCGATTTATAGACCTCGATGGTTGCCTGTGCACAGCGCTCCCAAGAGAAACCCCCGGCATGCTGCAGCCCCTGCTGCACCGCAGTTGCGCGCCAGGTTTCGTCTTCCAGGCCCTGGCACAACAATGCAGTCAGGCCCTCCACGTCGTCGGGCGAGCACATCAACGCCGCCGGCCCTGCAACTTCCGGCAGCGAAGAACTGTTGGAACACACCACAGGCACCCCTGAGCTCATGGCCTCGAGTACGGGCAAGCCAAACCCTTCATAATGGGATGGGAAGGTGAACAGCCGTGCTCCGGCAAACAGCAGGGGCAAGTCTTCGCTGGCAACAAAACCGAGATAGCGCGCCCAGCCTTGCTGTTGTGCCTGGGCAATGCGGCCGTGGATCGCCTCGCTGCGCCAGCCATGGTAGCCCGTAAGGATCAGCGGCCAGCGCTGGCGCAATGCAAGAGGCAACCGACCGTAAGCATCCAGCAGGGTCTCGATATTCTTGCGCGGCTCAATGGTGCCGACGAACAGGCTATAGCCACCCGGCTCAAGGCCATGACGCGACAGCGCTTCGCGCAACGCTACATACGGACGGGGGTGGAACTCTGGCGAGCTGGCCAACGGAACGGTGTGAATACGCTCAAGCGGCCAGGCAAAATAGTCCGCCAATTCCTGTCGGGTATAGCTCGAATCGGTGATGAGCGCATCTGCACGCTCAAGTGTCAGCTTGAGCTCCTTCTGCAAATAGCGGGCAATTTGCGGCGCATGGCAATGCGCCCAGGTGAAGGGCGACAAGTCGTGGAATGTCGCCACGGTACGGCCGGCGAACTTTGGCAGGTAGTAATTGGGGCTGTGATAGATGAAGTCATCATGGCCACGCAACGCACGCTCACGCAAATACGGCATCAAGCGCCGATAGGCCTCCACTGCCAGCGCATTTTTTTGCACCAGACGCTTCAAGCCATGCACGGCATCCGATTTATCGGTAGCCTCAGGCAGCGCCTGCAAGAATCTGCGCCCGGCGAACAAGCGCAACTCTTCTAGTTCGCTGCTTTGTTGCAGGCGGGAAGCCAGCTCGTAGGTGTAGCGCCCGATACCGGTAAGAGGGAAGCGCACCGGCTCGACAGAAAGGATGAGCTTCATTTACCAGCAAGCATCCATCCCAAGGTTTCATCCAGCGAGGGTGTTTGCCAGCCGGGCACCAGCGCTTTCAGCAAACTGTTATCACCGCACAGGGTCTTGACCTCATTGGCGCGAACAAATGCCGGGTTAACCTGTACTTCGATGGAATGCCCAGTGATGGCGGAA
Organism: Pseudomonas sp. XP2; assembly: GCF_053557975.1. NCBI lineage: Bacteria > Pseudomonadati > Pseudomonadota > Gammaproteobacteria > Pseudomonadales > Pseudomonadaceae > Pseudomonas > Pseudomonas sp. XP2. The sequence goes on along the minus strand of NZ_JBNRIK010000018.1, from coordinate 122,941 downwards.
CATTTGCCAATAACTTCACGCAGCGAGTGGGTAGAGCCCGAGCTTACATTGACCACCTGCCCCAACGGGCGCGCCTCGATCAGGCCACGATATGCCCGCACGACTGCACGTACATCACTGAAGTCCCGCCAGACATCGAGATTGCCCAGCTCGATGGTGTCAGCCTTGCGGCGGAAGTGCGAAACGATCTTGGGCAGCAGGAAGTTGTCTGCCTGCCCAACACCGGTGTAATTGAAAGGACGCGTGATGACGATAGGCAACCGGTCACACCACAGCCGCGCCATGTATTCCATGGCCAGTTTGCTGACCGCGTAATCATTGGCGGGCGCCGGTGGGGTCTGTTCGCCCAGCATCCCTTCGGAAACGTTGCCATACACGTTGGCACTGCTGGCAATCAACACACATTCTGGTGTTTTGCCGCAGGCTGCAATGGCTTCGAGCAGGTTCCGTGTGCCTATCAGGTTGACTTGATAGAACGCATCGGCGGCACCATGCCCGACAAAAGCTATGGCAGCCAGATGCAGGACGACATCTGGCTGCAGTTCGGCCAGCAACGCGCGCAGGCCCGGCCCATCGGTCAGATCGGCCTGACGATAGTCGGGGGCCTGCAAAGGCTGGCTCCCAGTCCCGAAAACTTCGTAGCCACTGGCCCGCAATTCGGCCGCCATGTAACGGCCGGTGAACCCGTGAATACCTGTAATCAGCGCGCGTTTACTGGCCATTTGCATCAGAACGAGAACCCTTTTTCGTTACGACGCAGGTCGGCTTCGACCATCATGCGGCACAGCTCTTCCAGGCTGGTTTTCGGTTCCCAACCCAGCACTTGCTTGGCCTTGTCAGGGTTGCCGATCAGCAGCTCGACTTCGGCCGGGCGGTAGAATTTCGGGTTGATGACAACCAGTACCTTGCCGCTGGCTGCGCAGGTACCCTGCTCTGCCTCGTCCTTGCCGCTCCAGTTGATTTCGATGCCGGCAGCCTTGAACGCCATGGACACGAAGTCACGTACGGTTTCGGTGCGGTTGGTGGCAAGCACGAAGGTATCAGGCTGTTCAGCTTGCAGCATGCGCCACATGCCTTCGACGTACTCTTTGGCAAAGCCCCAGTCGCGCTTGGCATCGAGGTTGCCCAGCTCCAGCTTGTCCAGCAGGCCCAGCTTGATCTTGGCCACCGAGTCGGTGATCTTGCGGGTCACGAACTCACGGCCGCGCAGTGGCGACTCATGGTTGAACAGGATGCCGCTGGTGGCAAAGATGTTATACGACTCACGGTAGTTGATGGTCATCCAGTGAGCGTACAGCTTGGCCACGCCGTAAGGGCTACGCGGGTAGAACGGGGTGGTCTCGACCTGTGGAATTTCCTGGACCTTGCCGAACATTTCCGAAGTCGACGCTTGATAGAAACGTGCCTTCGGATTGACGATACGAATGGCCTCGAGCAGGTTCACAGCACCCAGGCCGGTGATTTCGGCGGTGGTCAGTGGCTGTTCGAACGATACGCCAACAAAGCTCTGCGCAGCGAGGTTGTATACCTCGGTGGCTTCCGTGGTTTGCAGCAGGCGAATGCTGGCCGACAGGTCGGTGAGGTCGTACTCGACCAGGTGCAGGTTAGGGTTGGTGTGAATGCCCAACTCCTCGATGCGCCAGAAGTTAACCGAGCTGGTACGACGATAGGTGCCATAGACTGTATAGCCCTTTTCCAGCAGCAGTTCCGCCAGGTAGGCGCCGTCTTGACCAGTGATCCCAGTAACGATTGCTTTCATGCGACTTAACCAACTCCGATAGTGCCGTGCGGGCATGTGTTAATAGGTTTGACGCGGGCAGTTCCAGCCACGCATTTTCGGTTCCATGCCGAAGTATACATAGGTCGTACGCACTACTCGACTTACAAAGTACTGGCGCGACACACGCTGGCAGCTATGAGCTCGCCTGGAACGACCCAGGGCCGGTCAGGCGCCGCAGAATGGCGTAGGCGCCATGGAGGGGAGCATAAGTTCCACGGCCCAAAGCCGCCACAACAAAACGTGTAGGAATATTCCGAATCGGACGACTGTTGCTTGCCCGCCCCTGGCTATGGAGGCGGGGAAGATATCGAGCGCAATGGGGGGGCGCTCGATTGGGCAGACGCTGCAACACCCCGGTTGAAGGCCCGCAGCCCGATCAGCTGCGAGCGTCCACCCGCGGAACATCGCCACCCGGCAAGCTGGTTTCCGGCACCGGGCTCAGCCACACATTGACGTTATCCACACTTTCCTGATTCAGCTCCCCCGCCCAACGGTTGAGCAGGAACAGGTTGGTGATGAAGTCGTACTGCGTCTTCAACAGATCGCGGCGCGCCTTGAATTCGTTCTGCACGGCAGTGAGCACATCCACCGCATTGACCACACCGAAGGTGAACGCCTTCTGCGCCGCAACGCTGGACTGCTGCGCCGATGACAGCGCATTGCGGTTAGCGCGAATCTTCTCGACCGCAGCCTGCGCAGTCAGATAGGCGGTGGTGGTTTCCTTGACCACCTGACGCCGTACGCCTTCCAGCTGTTCCTCGGCGGCCAGCTGGTCATCGTAGAGGCCACGCACCCGCGCGGAGGTAGAACCACCGCTGTAGATCGGGATTTTTACCCCTATAGAGGCCACATAGCTCTCACTGCGCGGCGCCTGGGTGTTGTCGTAGCCTTGGTCGTTCTGCTGCGCACTCAAACTCAACCCCAGCTGCGGGTAGTGCTCACCTTTACCCTCACGCACCGCCGCATTGGCCGCCTCCGCCCCACTTTGATACGACTTGAGCAAAGGGTTGGTTTCAATAGCTTGGGTTACCCAGTTCTGCAAAGGCCGGGTGGGAGCTTGCAATGCTACATCGTTGCGCACTCGGCTGAGTGGCTCGGTAATCGGCCGGCCGACGATTTCGGCCAACGCTTCGCGACTTACTTGCACCTGATTACGCGCTTCGACTTCTTGCGCAAGCAAAAAGTCCACCCGTGCCTGCATATCGAGCTTGTCGGTGATCTTAGCCATTTGCCGATCGAACATGCTGCTGACGCGGTCGAGGTTTTTCTGGGTTGCGCGGCGCTCCGCCTGCACCAATTCCAGCTCATCGTCGGCGGCAAGCGCTACAAAGTAGCGCTTCGCCAAGTCGACGGTAGCTTCTGCAAGCGCATCTTCAGCCTCATGACCCTTCTGATCTTTTACGCTTTTGGACTTCTGGTAACGCTCCCACGCCGGCTTGTTGTACAGGTACTGGGTGAGGCTGAGCGAGTAAGTTTCAGTATTGTAAAGGTCGCGACTAATCTCGTTCTCGCGCAGGATGCGGCTTGAGTTGGCGTTGGCCGACACCTGTGGCAACAAGCTACCGAGCGCTGCCCGCTGCTGCTCGCTGGCAGAGCGCGCGCGCGCGTAAGCGGCGAGGACCCGTGGGTCCTCCAGGCGCGCTTCACGGTACAACCCCGCCAGGTCCAACGTGTACGTGGATGCCGAAACCCCTTTCGGCTGCTCACCTACCGCCCCCTGCCCTTCCACGGCCACCGCCTGCCAGGCGACCATGCACATCATTAATCCAGGTAGCAAACGCAGCACAATCATTCCTCGATCAGCGATTCAGCGAACATGTTGCGCGCCGGCTTCAACAGGTACTGCAGCATGGTGCGGTCGCCTGCGTTGATGAGGACCTCGGCTGGCATGCCAGGTTGCAGCTTGCGGTTGCCGAGTTTTTTCATGCCGTCTTCGGTGACTTTGACGCGGACCAGGTAGTACTGGTCGCCCGAACGCTCATCGACCAGGCTGTCAGCCGAAATGCGGGTCAACTTGCCTTCGATGACCGGGGTGGTGGCCTGGTTGAACGCGGAGAAGCGAACGTCCGCAGTCTTGCCCAGCTCAAGCCGGTCAATGTCTCGCGTGGCCACTTTGGCTTCCACCACAAGCTCCGACTGAGCTGGCACGATATCCAGCAAAGGTGTGGCAGCGCTGACCACGCCACCAATGGTGTGCACTTTCATGTCCAGAACCATGCCGCTTTCCGGTGCACGGATCACCACACGGGAGAGCCTGTCACGCAGCGCCGCTTCCTTTTCCTGCAGATCGAACACTTGGGCTTGGACGTCGGACAGCTCTTTGGCCACGTCAGCATCGAACTTCTTCTTCAACTGCACGATCTGCAGCTCGGTCTCCCCGATCTGCAGCTTGGTCTTGGTAATGCTTGACTGGTGGTCAGCCACTTCAGTCTTCAGCATGTCGAGCTTGCGCTCCTGCTCCAGCAAACGCTGGTTGTCGACAAAGCCCTCGGCCAACAGCTCTTTCAGCTGTTTGATTTCGCCGGAGTACGACTTGTTCAGGCCTGCTTTGGTGCGGATCATGTCGTTCAGACCGGCGATCTGCTGCTGCATTTGCTGGATCCGCTCACGGTTGACCGAGATCTCACCCTGCAAAGAATCGTGGCGGGCCTTGAACACCTGCTGCTCGCCGGCCAACGCTTCTTGCGCTCGGTCAGAATCGGTACCCTCCATCGTCACTGGCGGGATCGAACCCAAGCCGTCACGCTCTGCACGGAGACGTGCCTCTTTATAACGTGCGACAATCAATTGGTTTCGAGTGGACTCATACTCCGCGCTCAGCTGCGACTCATCCAGTACAATCAGCGGGTCACCCTTCTGTACCAGATCGCCATCACGGGCATGAAGCTCTTTGACGATGCCACCCTCCAAATGCTGCACGGTCTTGCGGTAATTCTGCACGGTTACCACACCGGTGCCGTGCACGGCATTGCTCAGAGGCGCGAAAGCCGCCCAAGTACCAAAAATACCGAACGTTACAAAAACGATGGTCAGCCCGATGCGGCGAATACCGCGATCCGATGTAGGCATGTCATCGAAGTTGTGGTCGAACGTTGTGATCGCTTTACTGCTCATCTAGAAATCCTTTCAAGCGCCAGTGCTGGTGCTGGCGGCTGGTACAACGGCAGTGGGCGCAACCGGCGTAGCGGCAGGCGTGTTAGGCGGGGTAGTAGGCGACTGAGCCGCAGCCGCCTGGGCGCCGCGCTGCTGAAGCTTGGCTTGCTGGGCAGCCAGCTCGGCTATAACACGGTCGCGCTCGCCGTACAGCGAAATGGTGCCACCAGCCATGACCAGAATGCGGTCCAGGCGCGTAAGGATATTGGGGCGGTGAGAAACAATGAACACGGTCGCGCCGGTTTCCTTGAGCTTTTGCAGGGCAACGCCCAGCGCCCGCTCGCCCACATCGTCAAGGTTCGAATTAGGCTCGTCGAGTACGATCAATCGCGGGTTGCCGTAGATGGCGCGAGCCAGACCGATACGCTGACGCTGACCTCCGGAGAGGTTTACCCCTTCGCTGCCGATGACCGTATCGTAGCCGTCCGGCAGCATCAGGATCATTTCGTGCACACCCGCCATTTGCGCGGCCTGCACGACCTTGTCAGGGTCTACCTTGTCGAAACGCGCGATATTCTCGCTGATGCTGCCCTCGAACAGCTCAATGTCCTGCGGCAGGTAACCCACATAAGGGCCGAGGGCTTGCTTGTCCCAACTGGCAATATCCGCACCATCAAGGCGGACGACACCATGCTGGGGCGGCCAGATACCCATCAAAGCCCGTACCAGGGTGGACTTGCCGGCTGCACTTGGGCCGACGATGCCGACGATGGAACCCGCGGGGGTTACGAAGCTGATATTGCGCAGTACTGGGGACTTGGCGCCCGGCGGCGCGACGATGAGATTTTCAACCTGGATATGACCTTCAGGCGCGGGAAGCGGCATGCGCTCAGGCTCTTTATTAAGGTCGTCCATGACTTTATTCAGACGGTCATACTGCACCTTGGCAGCGACAAAGCCCTTCCAACTGTTGATCATTTGATCGATAGGGGACAGCGCCCGACCAAGCAACAAGGAACCAGCCATCAACAGACCTGGATTGATTTCATGCTGAATGACGAGATAAGCACCTAACGCCAACATGACCGATTGCGACCACATGCGGAACATTTTCGAAATAGAGCTAACGACCCCGCCCTTATCGCTAGCCTGTGATTGCAGCATCATCACGTAGCGCTGACGCTTCGCCCAACGGTTCATGAGCGTTTCCAGCATACCCATGGACTCGATCACTTCGGCATTACGCAGCGTCTTAGACGTGATCACATTGGAAGCTACGTTTTCTTTGTTCGCTATGGCTAGAGCCTGACCTGTCACACGGTGATTAATCACTGCAAAGACGGCCAAAATTGATCCACACGCCAACGTCATCCACCCAAACCACGGGTGGAATAGGAACATCACGGCCGTATAAATGGGAAACCACGGAGCGTCGAAGAATGCGAACACGCCCGCTCCCGTGAAAAACTGTCGCAAAGACGTCAGGTCATTCAACGACTGCGCTGTAGCATCAGCCCCCCCACTCTGGAGTGACCGCTTAAAGCTGGCTCTGTACACATCCCTGCTCAACAGCACATCTAGCCTATTGCTTATACGCACCATAATCCGCGACCGAACCCATTCGAGCGAGCCTAGAGTCAGCAACAGGACGGTCAGGATCAATGTCAGCATCAACAAAGTTGACGTGCTGCCGGACGGCACGACGCGCCCAGAGACCTGAATCATGTATAAAGTAGGCACTAGCATCAGCGTGTTGACGAAGAAGCTGAAGAAACCGACCGAAAGGAAGCTGCTTTTACAAGCTTTGAGGGCAGCCTGCAGGTTATTTTCGGGTTGTGAACTCATGGTATCCATACTGAGGTAGGCGAAAGCGGCGGGCAGTGTAACACCCACATCGGGACAGCTGCGTGTCAGATTGTCCGGAAGACGACTCGTTCCGTGACCAATCGCCTGAATCATGAAATTTCTAACGAGAAATCTGGCTGGAATTTTCCAGCCTCTGCACGGGTGAGCATCAGGCGACCAACGGTTCTCCTCGCAGAAAAAGCAGTTGAAGCCATGTCAAAAAAACCGCACCATGCGAACATATTGCGCTAAAGAATCCGTAAATCTCTGATTTTCCGCTGCTTATAGGTAAAATTTTTTAATCCCTGCGTTCCGCTCAGGTATTCCAAACAGCCTGCCCCGAGTGCTAACAAGATTGCTAAGTTCCCAGCGGATATGAAATTTTTTTTAGAAATCGTGGTTGACAACATTTCCCTCGGACGGCATCTTCGCCACTCGCAGGGAGCCATCACTGGCCGTTTGGTGCACGCACGGGTTTGAGCAAGTTAGCTACCAGTGTTTTTGCTTAAAAGGAGCTTAACAACGCCATGTCTATGCCTTCGCAGACCCTTGACGGCCTGAAAATCAGCTCTCGGGTTACGCTGCTCGAGCCGGGCATGTATATCTTCCGCTACGCCTCGCAACCCCCTGCCGACAAGCCGGTGTGCATTGCCCTGCAGCAAGCACCGCTAGGTAAAGGTTCTATCGACTTCTTCCCTGCCGAGGGCGTCAGCAAAAACATGCTGACCAAGCTGGGCGACACCATCGTGGCGCGGGTCAAAGGTGGCGTTACCACTGTCTTGATCACCGAGTACCACATGTTTGACGAAGTGATCGACCCCATCGACCTTCGCATCGACCGTATCGACACTTCGCCTGCCATAATGCGCACCTATGCGGTGGTCGCCACCGCCGAGCCAGCACAGACTATTGCTGCGAGCACTAAGCCACTGCCCATCATGCTTACAGCCCACCTGAAGAACGCGGGTGAGGTGGCATCGAGTGAGGGCTGGGTCGGCGCTCCAGGCACTGACGACTTCATCGAATCCTTCGCCGTCGACTGGGCAGAAAAACCGGTCGGCGTAGATCTGCTCTATACCTGCATGGTGGCCGGCTCTGGCCCCTGCCGCAATGTCTCCACTGGCACCGTTATCGGCGCCCGCGCACAGGGCCTGCCCCTGCTGTGCGTCGGCTTCAGCCTGGTGGGCCCATTGCGCAAACATTACGAACTTACAGGCCTGGTTGTGTTCGGCAATGCCGAGCCACAACGCTTGGTCGCCAATCAGATGATGCATGGCCCCACCGGCAACGAGCCGTTGGTGGCGCTGCATATCGCCCTTACCCCCGTTACGAAGATGAACGCTGCCCGCCTTAAGTCTCCGTGGGAAAACTCTGCAAGTAAGCAGAACACTATTGCAGCGGGCCAAATGGCCTGAAGTAACAGGAATACACAATGCAATACGATAATCCCGTATCGAGCAGCGATCTGCTGGCAACCCTGACCGCCGACAGCGCCAACCTCTCCGACTCCACTATCGCAGCTATTAACAGCCTGCTGAACCTGGATAACGTAGACACCGTTGACGTTGCTGGCATCACCGGCACCACCGTTCAGCTGCCACAATCCGGCACCGCAAGCGCCGTTCACGGCACCGTTGCTGGCGTTAAAGGCGACACAGTCGTTGTTGACCTGGCCGCTGCTGAAGCCGCTGGCGCTAGCGTTTATCACCTGCAGAGCGATGCCAACCTGGTTGTGAACCTGGAAGGTCAAGCTGCTGCTGGCGCTGCCGACGTACAACTGTTCGCTGCCCTGGCAGTCGACACCTCGGCTATCGACCTGGTAGTTACCACCGGCAACGGTGATGACGTGATCACCGTCAAAGGCGACCAGAACACCCTGATCGACGCTGGCGACGGCAACGACACCATCGTTACTGGCAACGGCGACAACGTCGTTATCGCTGGCGCTGGCAACAACAACGTGACCACCGGTTCGGGCAATGACACTGTCATCCTGAGCGGCAGCAACCACGCTGACATCGTCAACACCGGCGCAGGCTACGACGTTGTCCAGCTGGACGGCTCGGCTGAAGACTACGACTTCGCAGTCGGCAACAACTTCACCGTGAACCTGACCGGCAACCAGACTGCTGCAATCAGCAACGCTGAGTTCCTGTCGTTCGCCAACGGCGACACTGTGGCCCTGGCTCACAGCGACGACGAAGCTGCTGCCCTGCGCCTGTACCAAGGCATCCTGGGTCGCGACGCTGACCTCGACGGCGCTAAAGCCTTCGTTGAAGCTGTCAACGCTGGCACTTCGCTGAACGACATCGCCAACACCTTCCTGAACTCTGACGAGTTCGGCGGTGCCAACAACGCTGCTGACATCAACGAGCTGTACAAAGCTCTGCTGGGTCGTGACGCGGAAGAAGGCGGTTCGGCTGTATGGCAAGAAGTTCTGGCCAACGGCGGCTCCCTGGCTGACATCGCTGCTGCTATCGCAGTATCGGCTGAAGCTCAGGAACTGGACGCTTCGAACGCTACCTTCGTTAACGACCTGTACGTGAACGTACTGGGCCGCGACGCGGAAGAAGCTGGCCTGAACAACTGGGTCGACGCTCTGTTCAACGGCGCAAGCCGCGCAGAAGTTGCCCAAGCCATCGTTGGTTCGTCGGAAGCTTCCGACAAAGCCAACAGCGACTTCGTCGACGCTCTGTACCAGTCCGCACTGGGCCGTACCGCTGACGAAGCTGGCAAGGCTGCCTGGACCGAAGCACTGGCTGCTGGCGTTTCGCACGCTGACGTGGCCCTGGGCATCGTTGGTTCGGCCGAAGCCATCGACCACATCGACAACGTCGTTGTACTGCACGGCCAAGTTTAACTAGCCCTGCTTTGACGTTGCATATGTCCGGCCTTCGGGCTGGGCATATGCCAAAGGGGCGACTTTCGGGTCGCCCCTCTTTTTTATTTGTGTAGCCAAGCCAAAGCTTATGTCCATACACCTCGATCATGGGCGAGAAACGCTCATGGACATTTTCCATCGCCACCGCAATGCCGGTGAACATGAACTTGCCGCCAGCGTACTGGAGCGGGCCATGCAAATCGTTGAGCACCGGCCGGAAGCGTTGATATGGAAAGGGATTGCGGCTCTGCCGCGTAACCCGAAGCTGGCCTTTTTATTTCTTGTAACCGCTGCACAGCTGCTACCAGAACGCGCCGATGTTAAGGCACTGGCAGGCCGCGCCCTGCTGGCACAAGGGCACGCGGAACTCGCCACTCGCTATCTCACCATGGCATGGCAGAAACTCCCCGGGGACGCCACGCTTCGCATGCTGCTATGGCAAGCACGCAGCCAGTCTGAAACACCGGCCAAGCTACGCAGCATGATTCTTGCCCATTTGCCTGAGATCAATTCGCCCAAGGAACTGGCGCAGGTACTCAAGTTACTCACAGCGCAAACTGGCGCCGCTGGCACAGTAGGTGTGGTGCATTACCTGGAGCAGCAGCGCGAAGTGCAGGGCTGGGCCATTGATCTTGGCAACCCGCACGCTCCGGTTTCATTAAAGATTGAGGCTGGCAGCGCCAAGGTTGACGCCGTAGCCAATATACCCCACCCATTACTTAGCGCTGCCGGCCTGCCGACCACCCATGGCGGCTTGCGCATACGCGTGCCAAATCCCACCGCCGCTGTGCATATCCGCTTTGCGGACAATACACCGCTACTGGGCAGCCCTGTGTTTGCGGCGCCGTCATTTGTGCCGCCTCCAGAACACCCCAGCCTGGGTGTGCAGCAGCACGTAGATGTACTGATACCGGTTTATAATGGGCTGCACGAAACACTTGAATGCATCAACAGCGCCCTCGAAGCTCGCAAACTTAACCGCACGCCTCATCGCCTGGTCGTGATCGAAGACGCCACACCCGTGCCGGCTCTGGCGAAAGCGCTGAAAATGCTGGCCGGTAAAGGCAAAATCACGCTGGTGAACAACGCTGTGAACCTGGGTTTCATCCGTACCATGAACCGTGCGATGGCACTGAGCCCTGGCCGGGATGTGGTATGGCTGAATGCCGACACACGGGTACAGGGCAACTGGCTCGACCGCTTGCGCAACATCGCTCTCAGTAGCGCAGATATCGCCTCTGTCACGCCATTCACAAACAATGGCGAGCTGATGAGTTTCCCACAGAGTCAAGTCAGCCATGCCATGCCCAATGCTCGTGACCAGGCAGCGCTGGATGAACTGGCCAAACATGCCAACATCTCTCCCGTCGAGATCGAGACTGGCTGCGGCTTCTGTCTGTATATAAAGCGTGCAGCGCTCAACCAGGTCGGCTACCTGGATGAAGTTCACCTGGCCAGAGGTTATGGCGAAGAAACCGACTGGTGCCTGCGTGCGCGCAGCTTTGGCTGGCGCCATATGGGCGCGCCCAATGTATTCGTGGCTCATCAAGGCGGGATTTCTTTCGGGGCAGAAAAAACACTGCGCGTAGCACAGAACAACGCTATCTTGCGCCGCCGCTATCCAGACGCTTCGGCACGCTATAATGCGTTCTGCCTGCGGGACCCGATCAAGGCTGCCCGGGGCGCGCTACAGCGTGCCCGCCTGGCCCGCTTCGCACAACAAAGCGATGAACGAAAAGCCTCGCAATGGCCGATGGAGGCAAGTCATTCGCTGCACATTCACGACGGCACAGGGGCTGATTCTATCCTCTCTCTTGTCTGGCACCGGGACAGCCATCGCACTTGGGTCACATTGAAAGCCCCGCTTGCCCCCTTGCCTTTGGAGCTTGACTACGAGATGCCTGGAGAATTCTCCGAGCTGGTCAAGAACCTGGCCGCGCTGCCACTGAAAGACATCGTGCTCGAACACCAGGTCCAGTGCCCCTCCAAGCTCTGCGATCTGCCTTCACTGCTGAACATTCCTTACACAATCGTATACCGTGACGGCCATCTGCAAGGCCTGGACGCTACCTACGATTGGCAGCGCTTTGCCAACCAGGCAGAAAGCGTGGTTTTACCGTGGCAGTCCTGGCATAGCGCATTCGCCGAGGCGTTCCCGCAAGCCAACCTCGTGATTCAACCATGCGCCGAACTGCCCACGCCTGCAACCAGCCAACCCAATATACTGCTGATCGGCGACGCCCTGGATGATCCAGAGATCATCCAGACCTGGGTTCGCCTTGGCAGACGCATCACTCGAGAGCGGTTACCGCTTACGCTACTGGTCAAACAAGACACACCGTGGCTTAAAACCTTATCTGCAACCGGTGCGGTTCAGGCACTACCCCAAGTGAACGGTTTCAGCTTGCCGGAGATTGCCAAGGCGACCGGATGTGATGCAGTGGTCAGTCTTGCCCCTTCTCCTGGCGAAAAATGGCAAGCCCCGGAACTTGCCAGCGAGTACGATTTGCCGTTGTATACGCGTTGCCATTCCCTAGGCACTGAAGCAAGGGCGAACTGTGTAACCCAATTACCATTTTCACTGAGCCAAGCCTGATGACACAGAACGTCCTCAACGAGCGGCCGGCGGGTCAGAAACCTGTAGCGCTCTCCTCATTTCGTGGCTGCATCAACGGACTGTACGGGGATGTTCTGCAGGGGTGGGCTATCGATATCACGCAGCAAGATCAGCGGCCTGTCATCGAGGTGTTCGTTGATGGGGCCAGTGTCGCATTGGCCAGAGCAGACCAACATGAGCCCAATGCTCCGCACGGCGATCAATTCCATGGCTTTACCGTGCAACTGCGCCAGAGCCTGCTGGCAAATGCCAACCGAATAACCGCTCAAATTGCTAATACAGGCATCCAGCTCGAAGGTGAGATTGAGCTCCCTTCCCAGCCTCCACAAGAAACTGCTGCCGTAGCTTCACAGGTATGGCATACGGGTGGGTTGCGCGTCGGCGGCTGGTCTTGGGATCCACAGGCGCCGCATCGCCATGTGGAAGTTACGCTACGCGAAGGTAGCCGGGTTGTCGCCCAGGTCACTTGCAATACCCACCACCAGGCACTCGCGTATCGCGCCACAAGTGATCACGGTTTCACGATAGACCTGCCGTGGGAACTGGCAGATGGCAAGTTGCATGTCATTGAAGTGACCAATGACCTCGGACAGTCACTATCAGGAAGCCCGATTCGTTTGCGCTGCCGCCCGGAGGGCCTGGAAGGCCTGTTGCATCAGCTTGAACTGAAACCCGATTCTGCAGTGCAGGCCCTGGTGGCAGAAGTTGCGAAGGAGCAATCATCGCGCTTGCCAAAAAGCGCAGGATGGCAGCACTACCCACGATGGTACGACGCCTTCCAGAAGCGCGAGCCTATCGCTGCCACCCCGTCCAGGTTCACACCCGGCCTGTTGCTGCTCAGTGAAGGTGACGCCGCCCTGGAACAAATCAGCCTCGATAGCCTGGGCGATGACGCTGAAAGTGTCCATCAGTTGGCGAAAGCTGCCCCGGCCGACCTCCTCCCCGCCGTTGAACAACTGCTGGCAGCCGGCTGCGACAGCATTATCCAGATCGCTGCAGGTGACAGACTGGCGCCCCGAGCCATCGCACAGCTTTGCAATTTGCTGGAGGATGGTTGCGCTTGGGCCTATGCCGACTGTGACCGCGACGGACCGCAAGGCCAACGTAGCCAGCCATGGTTCAAGCCGGTTTGGGACATTGACCTGTTCATTGGCGCAGACATTTTCTCTGCTGGCGCAATTTTCTCTGCCGCCATTGTCAAAGAGGCTTTGGTTCTGCTCAACGCAGGCCAAAAGCAGTCAGCCATTAACCGCCACGATCTAATCGCCGGTATAGCACTAGCTACGGAGCTAAACGGCCGATCTGTAACACACCTGCCTCGGGTTCTCTACCATCGCTCTAGCGATGTCTGTACAAGCCCGGAGCAAGCTGCGCCCTCAAAGCAACGCAAGGACGCCGTGACGTGGTTATGCCAAAGCCTCGCACCAGGCGCGCAGGTCAGCGCCGTACCAGACTACCCTGCTCTGCTCAGGGCTCACTGGCCGCTCCCTGAGCAACTGCCACGTGTCAGCCTGATCGTACCCACACGTGACCAGTACAAGCTGCTGCACGCCTGTATCGAAGGCCTGTTGAACAACACGGATTATCCAGACCTGGAGATCATTGTTGTCGACAACCAGTCGACTGATCCGCAGACATTGGCCTACCTCGCCGAACTCATTCAGCGCGGCGTTAAGATTCTTGCGCACCCACACCCCTTCAACTACTCCACGATCAACAATCGCGCGGCGAGCGTTGCCACGGGAGAGCTGATCGGCCTGGTCAACAACGATATCGAAATCATCGAAAGCGGCTGGCTGAAAGAGATGGTTTCGCAGGCACTGCGCCCCGGAATCGGCGCAGTGGGTGCCAAGTTGCTGTGGCCCAACAGGATGGTCCAGCATGGTGGCGTAGTTGTTGGCGTCAATGGCCTCGCTGCCCATGCCGGCAACACCTTGGAGCAACGAGATGCCGGGTACCTGGGGATGAACCAGGTTACCAGGCGGCAGAGCGCGGTTACGGCGGCATGCCTGCTGCTCCGCAAGTCGTTGTTCGACTCGATTCAGGGATTGGATGAACGAGCGTTTCCTGTGGCGTTCAACGATGTCGATTTATGCTTGCGCATTCATGAACTTGGCCTGCGTAATCTATGGACCGCCTTCGCGCAATTGATCCATGCCGAATCCGCCAGCCGAGGGAAAGATATCTCGCCAGAGAAAATGGCACGCGCCCAGCGAGAGCAGCAGTTGTTTACAGAACGATGGTCCGTCAGCTACAGGGATCCCTACTACCATCCCGCATTAAGCCTGGACTATCTGACCGGCCCCTACGGGGGCTTGTCATTGCCGCCAGAACCAGAATATTGCGCCCCCAGAAAATTGGCATCCAGTGAGATTCATGGTCATATCTACTTGGCTGATCCTTCCTGAAGCGCCAATACAATCACCCATCAATACAGGGACACATTGACATGAAGCATCTGGACTGCACACTTCGAGATGGTGGTTATTACAATAACTGGAACTTCTCCGAAGCGCTGATTGCACAGTACATAACCGCCATGCAAGCGGCTGGCATTCAAACGATTGAACTGGGCCTTCGTTCGTTAAAAAACAGCAGTTTTAGCGGCGCCTGCGCTTATACCACTGATGCCTTCCTGAGCACCCTGGATCTGCCCCCCTCCATGACGATTGGCGTGATGGTTAACGGCAGTGAACTGGTCGGAAAAAACGCGGGGCAGCAAGCACTGCAGCTACTGTTCCCCAGCCCGGCGAGTGAATCGCCGGTTGACCTGGTGCGTATTGCTTGCCACGTTCATGAGTTTGCAGAAGCACTCCCAGCGGCGAGCTGGCTTAAGGAACAGGGCTACGATGTAGGCTTTAACCTGATGCAGATCGCGAACTGCTCAGAAAGCGAAATCAAAGCGCTGGCTAAACTTGCAAACAACTACCCGCTGGATGTGCTGTATTTTGCTGACAGCATGGGGAGCATGTCCCCTGATGAAGCGGCACAGATCATCCAGTGGCTGCGTAGTGAGTGGCAGGGGGCCTTGGGGATCCACACCCATGACAATCTCGGCTTGGCGCTTTCCAATACCTTGCGCGCGATGGATGAAGGCGTTACCTGGGTCGACTCTACAGTCACGGGCATGGGCCGAGGGCCCGGCAACGCCCGCACCGAGGAGCTGGCTATCGAGATTGCTGCACGCACTGGGAAACCCGCGAATCTGATACCTTTGATGACGCTTCTTCGTGAGCACTTCAAACCCATGCAAGTTAAGTATGGCTGGGGGACCAACCCCTATTATTACCTCGCTGGAAAATATGGTATCCACCCAACCTACATTCAAGAAATGCTGGGTGACTCCCGCTTCGGCGAAGAAGATATTCTTGCGGTCATTGAATACCTTCGCAATGAAGGCGGTAAGAAGTTCAGCGTGCATACACTTGATGCCGCCCGACACTTTTACCGTGGCGCGCCCACAGGTCAGTGGGCACCGCAGGATCTTTTCGCCGGCCAAGATGTATTGCTTCTAGGTACGGGCCCTGGCGTAGCGGCGCACCGGCAAGCGTTGGAACACTTCATTCGCCAGCATAAACCGGTTGTGATGGCGCTGAACACGCAGAGCTCAATTGCCGCTGAATTGATTGATGTCAGGGTCGCTTGCCATCCCGTCCGCCTTCTGGCCGATTGCGAGGCACATATCGAACTGCCTCAGCCTTTGATTACGCCCTACTCCATGCTACCGATGGATGTGCAGGGTGCGCTCGCCAATAAAAACGTTCTTGATTTCGGCCTGAATGTTCAGCCCGATAATTTCACGTTCGAGGACACCCATTGCACTATCCCGACCTCGCTAGTGGTAGCGTACGCCATGGCTGCCGCCAGCTCTGGCAAAGCTAAACGCATTCTCATGGCTGGCTTCGATGGGTATCCTGGCGAAGACCCGCGAAATGCTGATACCAACAAGCTTTTGAGGCAGTATCAAGACACCCCGTCCAGCACGCCGCTGCTCTGCCTGACGCCAACTCGATATGACATTAGCTGCCAAAGCATTTATGGGCCACTGAAATGAAATATGAAAAAACGACGTGTTTTCTGCCCTGCCGAAAAGGCAGCGAACGCATTCCGAATAAAAATATAAAACCATTTGGCGGCCACGCATTCGGCTTGATTGAAATCAAGTTGAAGCAACTGCTTGAAGCTGAGGCTGTTGATGCCATCGTGCTGAGCACCAACGACGAAAGCATCCTTGACTACGCCTCATCGCTTCAAAGTAATAAAATCACACTCCATAAGCGACGAGAAGAGCTGTCTTCCAGCCAGACCAGCACTGACCAGTTGGTGGCGCATGCGCTTGAGTTGATCGGCGAAGGTAATATCTTGTGGACCCACGTTACCTCGCCCTTCCTCAGCGCCAGTCATTACAACGAAATCGTAAAGCTTCACAATGAGAAAGTACTGACCGGGTACGACTCCTTGATGACCACAAATTTGCTGCACGGCTTCCTCTGGCAAAATGGCGAAGCCATGAACTATGACAGAAACGTAGAGAAATGGCCGAGAACGCAAACCCTCAACCCCGTACATGAAGTAAACAGTGGTGTATTCCTTGCTCATGCAAGTATTTACAGGGAGCTAGATGACCGAATTGGTCGTAAACCCTACCTTCATCCACTGGGCAAACTGATCAGCCATGACATTGACTGGCCGGAAGACTTCACCATCGCAGAATGCCTGCTAGAAAAAGGTTTGGTTACCCTATGAAGAGTATTAAATCGAATCTAGGCGACTACGCCACCCTGGTTTTTGACTGCGACGGCGTGCTGCTAGATTCGAATAAAGTGAAAACCCAAGCCTTCTACCAAGCAGCGCTGCCTTACGGCGAAATGGCCGCCCAGGCTCTCGCTGATCACCACGTCGCTAATGGCGGGGTTTCACGCTATAAAAAGTTTTCATATTTCTTAGAACACATAGTCGCCCAACATGTTGAAGGACCTACATTAGAGCAGCTTCTACACCGCTATGCTGAGCACGTAAGGAGCGGCCTGCTCAGCTGCGATATAGCGAGTGGCATACGGGAGCTTCGAGCAAAAACTCCGAATACTCGCTGGTTGATCGTTTCTGGCGGTGACCAGACCGAACTCCGTGAGGTTTTTGCACAGCGAAAGCTTGCTGAGATGTTTGATGGCGGCATATTCGGAAGCCCAGATGCTAAAGAGGAAATTCTTGCGCGCGAGCAACGCGACTCAAATATTGTATCCCCTGCCCTCTTCATCGGCGACAGTAAATATGACTTCAAGGCAGCTCGCGAATCGAATTTGGATTTCCTTTTTTTGAGTGACTGGTCCGAAGTTAAGAACTGGCAGCAATGGTGCCATGAGAATAATATATATGCCCTAGGCAATATTTCTTCTCTGCTCGAAACCTGCACCCATCCTGAATAGAGAACGCATTAAATTATTACGCATTGGGCAGCGCCACTCCAGGCACTGCCTTGCGGGGAATACCCTGCACCCTCTGCGCTTTGTAAATTTCATTTCAACTTCAGCGCCCCAACCGAAAAATTTATTTCAGAACTCAGCCTCAGTCAAAGGTAAAAACCAGAGTCTAGCAAACCAAGTCAAATCCTGATAAACCATCTATGCCTACTTAGCATTATTATTTTTACATTTTTATGATCGGACATTAACATGATTATTGGCCCCTCGCACGTAGTACGCTGGCAAAGGCTGAGAGATTTTTTTGAAATCGATAGCCCGTTTCATGGAGTCGGTGGTCTCCCGATCTGGCATGATAGTATCGAGCGCTGCTCAAGAACAAATAGCCCATTCATCATGGTAGGTGACTTTAGATTCGGCAACACTTATCACCTGACGCATAATGAAAGCGACGCCTTCATTGTAAAGAAAGAATTTATAAACCCAGAAATAGACAAGCTCATGTATGACAAGTCTATTGAAAGTCTAGAAACTCTTCAAAGAGATGATATAAGGCTAGTTTTCTGGTGCCTATTAATCAGAGAATATAAAAATATCAATGAGGATAAATATTTCAAGAACAGCACATACCAACACCCCATTTGGAATCTACCCGAAATTGAAAACAAATTCAGGAACAGCATAAAACTTTCTGACATACTTCATTACGATCTTAACTTTTTGTTTATTGACTCCAGCAATCATCCTTCAATTTTTGGTTATTACTTCCTCAAAAAAATCCACGAAGGATTGACTTCCAGCCAAGCACTAACCTTGGCTCTGAAGGCAAAAAAATCGTTTTTCAAAATATTTGATTATTACAAAAACGACAGCTTTATTGTATCGGGAACCACTAACACATTCAGACTCATCAAGGATTACCTAAGACGAGGAATTCTTGACACAACAACAGTCGGCGGCTTTCATGTCAGGGAAGCTGATGAGGCTCTTTTTTCATCACATAAATATCATAAAACGCTAATCTATTTTGCAAAAGAAGAAGATTCCAAACCGAACGAAGCCAGTCTTACCTTCTTCGACAAAGCGCCATATCAAAATAAAGTACTCATCATAAAAAGAGACGGCAAGACCTTTTTTTACAAAGCATTTAAGCAAGAGAAGCCAACACTATGCTTCGTAATGATTAATACTACTGAAGACGAAGAAATAGCTGGCGATATTTACAACCTTATCGGACTTGCGCAAGTACTTTATCTATCAATGGCCTTAATCAACAAAGATGGCACCATTAAAACCAATCCGTATTGCAAACTTAAATCAATATTATCATAACTACACATCAAAAAGCCTGAGGCGAGCGATTTCACATCCAAAAAACCGGTCGCCTCAGCGAAGCAAATTTATAAAGAGCTCATTGCAAATCTGCAACGAGCCATTTAATTTTCTAGGATATCAAGAGCAGGTAGACTCTGAATACCCTGCTATGAATTAAGCGCCATTTCAGTCACGTCAAAAAACTCACTTTTAAATTTCGACCGCGAACTTTGAAACCTTGAAAATACGGGCGCGAAGCTTATTTTTCCACTGTACTTGATATCAGCATACCGGGACTCGGAGGGTATCCTGCCTAGACTTTTAGCAGCACATTTCATCGCTAATTCCCCGAGATTCAGGAGCGCATGGCAGTCCGATATCTGCCCCAGAACCCAATCATTCCTAGAATGGAATGTATCGTTTATAGCTTTTCTCGAAAAATCAAATGCAGCAAGGAACTTCCAACCTGACTCTTTATTTCTACCAACAAAGGCAAGTATTGCAGCCTTTAGAATCAAGCACTGACAATAATTCCAATAGCTGAGCTGGTTTAGATTGGGCTCATATCTGCGCAGCGCCGAATCGATTACCCACTCAGCATCTTCAACACGGTCATTAAGGAGAAGCACTAGGGCAAATGCTGTCGCTGAGGAAATACCCCAGCGCGCAGTATTAGGGGTACAATATTCTACCGCGTCGTCAAACTTTGTCTTTGACTCCAATAGAACACCAATCACCCACCCCCGATACTCCGGGGCCTCAAGGTACTTATAGGAAATCAAAGTTATTAATGCGCCGTAAAAATGGTTGTTCACAGGCATAATTGACAGGGCATTGAATGCAACGAAAAATAATTCGTTATTTTCCATGCCGCGAGTAGCAGCGTTGATTATGGCGCCTGTAACATAGAACTCATCAGCGAGCTTTTTTTCATCCAGCCTATATTTTTCAAAGGCTCCGGCTAACTCCAACTTATGTTCATCAGAAGCAAGTTGCAGACTTTCATAGACCGAAAAATCTCTGATATTGACCTCAATGGCTACCTGCTGAGGATCGCCAGCGTCCACCCATTTGAATGGCACCTCCCGCTGCGCCTGGCTAAGATTTATAAATTTGGAAGCATCGACGCTCGCAAATTCAATCACGACTGAGGACAGCCCTATATTTGTCACTTTCATTTTATAAGCTTCCTTCCTACTGCATGGCCATCTTTCAAGGTCATGTAGAGCTTCTTGAGGTCCATAGCTTGGCTAGCTGAGGTTCTCCTTACCTCTGTGTCGGATGCCGCCTTGTGTTGGGCAATTGAGCTACTGATATGCTTTAACGTTACTACTAAGGCTTCCGTACTAGGCTCAATAACATAACCATTCTTATTTGGAACAATGTCTTCGCCTATGCCTCCCATGTTACTGGCGACCGCCCAGCATCCGCTAGCAACCGCTTCACGGGTTACAAGGCCGAAGCTTTCCGGCCACATCGATGGCGCAAAGAGGACATCCATTTTCCCATAAAGGTCTACGATTCCTTTCTGGCTTACGCGACCGATAAAGGTTACTGGCACTTTCCCCCACTGAGAATGATGTTCATACCCCTCTTCCTTGGAATGGTCAACAATCAAAAACTCAAGGTTCTCAGGCTGACTCTGAAGCACTGCTTCCTTAAGCAGATAATACCCCTTGTGCTCCGACATTCCGCCGATATGCCCGCAGACAACCCGCTTGGTGTAAGAGGTATCTTTCTGCGTCCACGGAATGTCACTGGAGACGCCATTAGCTACAACTTCTATCTGCGGGATACCGTTTCGACGATAAATGTCTGCGAACGCGTTCGACACGGTCAGCACCCTCGAAGCACTGTGCAGGAGGTCTTTCAGATCGCGGCGTCGCTCGATGGAATCTGCCAACTTCATATTCGTTGGCATTTCTATGAGCTCGTAAGGGTCAGGATGCCCGTCAGGATAAACTTTTGAGTTATGGTCGACCAAGAACTGGAAATCCGAGATCCACCAGGCATCGTGAATAGTGACCATGTAAGGAATTTTGGCATCTCGTGCCGCTTCCACAATCGAAGCTGTCAAGCGCTGGACGCAATGGAAGTGGATCAAATCGGGTTTTTCCAGCTCCAGGAACTCTTGGAACAGGCGATACATCTCTGGGTCTTTAGGATGCCAATCCATGTGCTCACGCCACAGGGTTGTAGACCGGTAGACCCGGCAGCCCTCATAGGTGTAGACAGTCATCTGATGAGCGGGTCTGCACTCGACATCCGCTGTGAACACACAGACATCGAAGTCCTCGGCGTAAGCGCTTCTGAACTCTGAGAAGTTATCAGCCACAACACGCGTGGCACCACCAATCGCCTGCGGTGGGAAAAATACGTTGACCAACGCAATTTTTTTCCTCGGCTTGGCTTTCTGAATGCCACTTACGAAATCATCGAGCGTAGCTGCCAGCGTACTTCCAAGCGCCTGCAGGCTGTAATCGTCCTGGGCCCGTTTCTGAGCGGCCTGGCCTACCTGTTGCCGTAAGGCTTGGCTACCAGCGAGGTTTTTTAATGCCAGGTACCATTCTTCTTCAGTCGTGGCAAGGAAACCATCTTCTCCATCTTTGACAACATCACGGTAATTGGCCGTGCTGCTCAAAACCGATGGGATACCAAAACAGCCTGCTTCAAACCATTTCAGCTCGCTTTTACAGGCATTGACTTTGTCATCGTGCAACACCGCGATATTGATATCCGCTTGCTCAAGCAGCGACCAATAACCTTGCACACTGTCCATGGCCGGCAACTGGGTAAACTGCTGAGCGTATTTTGCGGTAAATGACACTGGCAATCGCAGGTAACCCACAACGACCAAACGAGCCTGAGGGGTCTCGCTAAGCACACGCTCAATCGCAGGCAGCGCCTGTTCGATAAAGTCGGTGTTGTGTGCTTGAGTACCGCTGCCATAGAAGATATCGATGGTCTTCTTGTGCGATTTGTCGTTTGTGCGAATCTGATTCAATCTGTCCAGGCCGTTGCGATGCAACCAGCACTGTTTTTCTCTCACCAGCTTGGCGAGTTCCGAACGCAGCGGCTCAGTGGATGCGATCCCCTGACGGCAAAGTCGCGCAGCGGCATTGAACAACGCCATGCCGCGCGTGAGTTCCCGGTGTGTGGCCAGCGAGACATAGCCACCATAGCTATCGATCGACGGCGGGTACTCCGGAACAAATAGCAGATCATCAATTTCGTACAGGCTGAGCTTACCCGTTGCGTTGACTTGAGCGATGGCCTTGATAACTTGAACTACCGCTGGCACTCGATAGAAGATCACCACATCGTGCAGTGCTAATGCATTTTGGTTCTTGTCCAGCTCGGTCCAGCTTATGGCAGTTACCTGCTTGCCAACTGCTTCCAGCTGTTCAATTTTCTGCTCAATGCGGTAGCGCACGCACTGGGCGATGTGGAAGTCACCAACAATTAAGACACGATCGGTATTCAAATTGCCCAAGGGCGGCAGTGCGGGCAAATCGTCTGCGGCGCTTTCCGACAGATCACCGTAAACAGGCAGGTACGCTCGATACAAGTCAACCGCGTAAGCGTAGGCCTCATTGATCAAGCTCTCCCGGTCCAGCATATCCACTCGGGTCATGAGCTTTGCGTGTAAGTCACGCCATTTCTGCTCGGCCAGACGCTCGAGTTCGTCTTGCTGGGGACGGTGATTCGGGTTGGTAGCAATACCTGCAGAAAGCACCCGAATGGCTTCATCTAGCTGATGCAGCTTAGCCAAGCAGTGCGCTCGGTTGAAGGCGGTCCACACCGGCGGATTCGGCAATTGCGCGGCAGCATTGAAGTACTGCAAGGCAATACTGAAGTGACCATCCTCCATGTAGCTACCGCCTAGACGGTTGAATACCTCAGCACTCGGCGCGATGCTCAAAGCCGCCTCAAGCAGGATTCTGCCCTCCTGGACCTTGTGCCGGGACAGGTAATGCATACCCAGTTTAGAGAACACTACCTGGCTTTTCTGAGGCGTCTCGGCGAGATCAACAGGGATAACATCCTGCCCCAGGAATATGCCCATGACCCGCTGTGGTTCAACCTCAAGGCCGCGCTTGGCGCTCCGTTCAATGACGGCGGAAAGGCTGAACCCGTTCGGTAACAGCTCTGGTGGGAGCTCGTGCTTCTTAGCCCAGGCATCGGGGGTAGGAAGTCGCCCCTCCGCCCGTCCGAAGCGTTGGAAATGTGCTTCCGCAATCGCTTGAGTTTCAACGCCGCCGGCTTTGAGGTCAGGGTAAAGGGTCAGGTAAAAATCCAGGTCTACTTTAGCAACATCCGGCCTGACCATGACGGCGCTGTCGGCCGCATTGAGCACTGCTTCAGCGATAAGCTCCGCATCACCACTTTCGTGCGAAGCCGAGGCATAACGGCCTTCTTGATAACCGAACGCATGCCAATGCTGCTCGAGCGCATCGTCCGTGAGCGAAGACAGGTCTGGGTATCGATTCCGATAATAAGCCAGATCCAGCACGAATCGCCTTGAGCCAGTCTTTTTCTGGGTGGCGGGTACTGAATTTCTCTTAACATGCATGCTCGGCTGCACATCTACGCTCGGCAAGCCTTCCTTAACAGACATTTTTCACTTTCCTATGAATTTTCAAGAGCGCCAGACCGCTGAAACATGAAGAATGACGTCTAACCTGCCGAGCCCCGAGCCTATTATATTTTTTGTTGGGTTGTTCAACATGAATGCAAGAACTGCCATCACTCTAATTCCTATTTCAGGAATGCTGACAAATAAAAATGACACTTTTCAACCCCCGGAAACGAACCCGCCCCCTGAGGCGCGCGCTGCACTGCCATGCCCACCGAACTGGAACCACAAGATAGCGGTAGCTCAAGGCACTCCAGACTTGCCTGCACTCAGGTCAATCTCCGTGAGTTGCATTGCTCAAACAGCTGTTTGTTGCATGGACACCTGACGACTCCCTGTTGTGTCATGGCAACCATGAGGTCACCTTCCACCGCTGCAACGGCTCCTCCTCGTCCAGCATGAGCAGATCGGCACGGTCAGTACCGGCACCCAGCAGTGTATTTTTCGACATCAGGGTGGTCTAATTCCGGGCAGCGCTAGCAGCTCGCCTTGCGTTGCCGGGGCGAAGTTTCTCAGCGTCATCTGTCTACGACAACACCTTTTGTCCAATTAGAGCCAAATTATGATTCTAGTAACAGGCGGAGCCGGCTTCATCGGCTCAAATTTCGTACTGCAATGGTGTGCGAACAATGAGGAACCCGTCCTCAACCTCGACGCCCTGACCTACGCAGGCAACCTGGCCAACCTGCAGTCGCTGGAAGGCAACCCTCAGCATCGCTTCGTCCAAGGCAATATTTGCGATGCAGCACTGCTGGCCAAGCTGTTTGCCGACCATCGCCCACGCGCCGTGGTTCACTTCGCCGCCGAATCCCATGTAGACCGCTCGATCACCGGCCCCGAAGCGTTTGTCGAAACCAACGTGATGGGCACGTTCCGCTTGCTTGAGGCCGCCCGGGCGCATTGGAACAGCTTGGAAGGTGCAGAGAAGGAGGCCTTCCGTTTCCTCCATGTCTCTACCGACGAAGTCTACGGCACTCTGGGGCCAAACGACCCGGCGTTCACCGAGACCACGCCGTACGCGCCGAACAGCCCGTACTCCGCCAGCAAGGCAGCCAGTGACCATTTGGTACGCTCGTATTTTCATACCTACGGCATGCCGGTACTCACTACCAACTGCTCCAACAACTACGGGCCGTTCCACTTCCCGGAAAAACTGATCCCGCTGATGATCGTCAACGCACTCGCCGGCAAGCCGCTGCCCGTCTATGGCGATGGCCAGCAAATCCGCGACTGGCTGTATGTCGAAGACCACTGCTCGGGCATCCGTCGCGTACTGGAAGCCGGTGCGTTCGGCGAGACGTACAATATTGGCGGCTGGAATGAAAAAGCCAACATCGACATTGTGCGTACACTTTGCGGCCTTCTCGACGAGATGGCACCTGCGGCATCGCGCCAGGTGATCAACCAGAAGACCGGCGAGCCTGTCGAACAGTACGCAGAGCTCATCGCCTACGTAACCGACCGCCCAGGCCATGACCGCCGTTATGCCATCGATGCACGCAAGATCGAGCGGGAGCTCGGCTGGAAACCTGCCGAAACCTTCGAGACGGGCATTCGCAAGACAGTCGCTTGGTACCTGGCCAACCAGGAATGGGTAAAAGGTGTCATGGACGGCAGCTACCGTGACTGGGTGGCACAACAATACGGGGCAAATAAAGCGTGAAAATCCTGCTGTTGGGGAAAAACGGGCAAGTAGGCTGGGAGCTACAGCGCGCCTTGGCGCCGCTGGGTGAGGTCATCGCGCTGGATCGTCAGGGGGCCGAAGGCTTATGTGGCGACTTGTCCAACCTGGACGGCTTGGCCGTTACGGTTCGTCAGCTGGCGCCGGACGTGATCGTCAACGCTGCTGCCTACACTGCAGTGGATAAAGCTGAGAGCGATCAGGCACTGGCCGCAATGATCAATGCCGAGGCTCCTGCTGTATTAGCACGTGAAGCAGCAGCTTTGGGCGCCTGGCTGA
Source organism: Pseudomonas sp. XP2 (assembly GCF_053557975.1). Lineage (NCBI taxonomy): Bacteria > Pseudomonadati > Pseudomonadota > Gammaproteobacteria > Pseudomonadales > Pseudomonadaceae > Pseudomonas > Pseudomonas sp. XP2. The sequence goes on along the minus strand of NZ_JBNRIK010000018.1, from coordinate 97,395 downwards.
TTCATTATTCCACCGATTATGTATTTGACGGCAGCGGCAGTCAGCGCTGGGAGGAAGCTGCGCCGACCGGCCCCCTTTCGGTCTACGGCCGTACCAAGCTGGAAGGCGAGCATGGCATACTCGCCAGCGGCGCCAAGGCCGTGGTACTGCGCACCAGCTGGGTGTATGCTGCGCGCGGGCACAATTTTGCCAAGACCATGCTGCGCCTGGCGGCGGAGCGTGAGACGTTGAGCGTGGTAGCAGACCAATTTGGCGCACCCACGGGCGCTGACCTGATCGCCGACGTTACCGCACACATCCTGCGGCAAATCTTCAATGGGCAAGACAACCGTCACCTGGCAGGGATTTACCACTTGGCTGCGTCAGGTGAAACCTCTTGGCATGGTTTTGCTCAGTTCGTGCTGGCGCACGCTCAACGCACTGGCGTAGCGCTGAAAGTGACAGCTGATCAGGTTGCTGCAATCAGCACCGAAGCTTATCCAGTACCTGCACCACGTCCGCGCAACTCGCGCCTGGCACTGGGCAAGCTGGAACACACGTTCAATTTCAAAATGCCGCTTTGGGAGCAAGGCGTGCAACGTATGCTGGACGAAATCCAGTAATAGGGACTCTCATGGCTCGTAAAGGAATTATTCTGGCTGGCGGTTCGGGTACACGACTGCATCCGGCCACACTTTCGGTTTCGAAGCAGCTGCTGCCGGTGTATGACAAACCGATGATCTACTACCCGCTGAGCACCCTGCTGCTCGCCGGGATCCGGGACATCCTGATCATCTCCACCCCGCAAGACACTCCGCGCTTCGAACAGCTGCTGGGCGATGGCAGCCAGTGGGGCCTGAACCTGTCCTACGCAGTACAACCAAGCCCGGATGGCTTGGCCCAGGCGTTCACCATCGGCGCAGACTTTATCGGTAACGACCCGTCAGCGCTGGTACTGGGTGACAATATTTTCTACGGCCATGACTTCCAGGCTCTGCTATTGAATGCAGACAAGCGTGAAGCCGGGGCTTCGGTGTTCGCTTATCACGTGCATGACCCAGAACGCTATGGCGTAGCGGAGTTTGACGATAGCGGCCGCGTACTGTCGCTGGAAGAAAAGCCGGCTGTTCCCAAGTCGAGCTATGCCGTTACCGGCCTGTATTTCTATGACAACCAAGTAGTCGACCTGGCCCGCGATTTGGAGCCATCTGCGCGCGGCGAGCTGGAAATCACCGACCTCAACAATCTTTATCTGCAGCAACAACAGCTGCAGGTTGAAATCATGGGCCGGGGTTATGCTTGGCTGGACACCGGCACGCATGACAGTCTGCTGGAGGCTAGCCAGTACATCGCAACCATGGAGCGCCGTCAGGGCTTGAAAGTCGCCTGCCCTGAGGAAATTTGCTACCGCGCTGGCTGGATCAACGCTGAGCAACTCGAGTGCCTGGCTCAACCACTGCTGAAAAACGGTTATGGCAAGTATCTGCAAAACCTACTGAAAGAGAAGGTGTTCTGATGCAAGCCATTGCGCTGGATATCCCTGAAGTCGTGCTGTTTACCCCCAAGGTTTTTGGCGACGAACGTGGTTTCTTCTACGAGAGCTTCAACGCCCGTGTCTTCAGCGAAGTGACCGGCCTGCAGCCCGACTTCGTACAAGACAACCACTCGCGCTCGGTAAAAGGCGTGCTGCGTGGCCTGCACTATCAGCTGGCACCTCACGCCCAGGGCAAGCTCGTACGTGTGGTGCAGGGCGAGGTTTTCGATGTTGCGGTGGATATCCGTCGCTCGTCCCCTACCTTCGGTAAATGGGTAGGTGCGGTATTGTCGGCCGATAACAAGAACCAGCTGTGGATCCCGCCAGGGTTCGCACACGGGTTCGTCACGTTGAGTGAAACCGCAGAGTTCCTCTACAAGACCACCGACTTCTACTCGCCGCAGTGTGAGCGCTGCATTGCCTGGAATGATCCGGCAGTGGGTATCGAATGGCCTATCGACTTCGCACCAAGCCTGTCTGGCAAGGACCAGCTTGGGGTCGCATTGGCTGACGCCGAACTGTTCGAGTAACAGCTCTCGCGGGGCAAGGCTGCGGTAGCGCAGCCTTGTCTCGGGCTATATTGCCTGGCAGCCTCTTTTTTGGGTCTGGCGGTTTTAATATTGCTCCAGAGGCCCCTCATAGCCTCGCTAGTCATCAGAACTCCCCTCCCTCCTTGTAGGCTATTTCCCAAAGATACCCGCTGCGCCGGCTTTTGATTGCACTCGCTAATCATGGGCCTTAGGCTCGCGTGGCCGCTACGATTCGCAGCATCCGTTGATACACTGATTGTGACGAGGGTTGGCTATTTGGCGGCCCGACAGCTCAGCGGCTTTGCCTGGAATTCAATACTCCAGTCGGCGAATGGGTACGTTACCCCGTTCATATTGCTGATAACCGGTATAGGGAAGAACTATGGTATCGGCAAGGCTTGACGCTGCCATGTCAACCAGGACGGGGAACGGTGCCCAGTGGGCGCCCGATCTCGCTGGAGCGTTCAGGCTGCAAAACTGATACGCCACACCGCTGTAGGCCCTGGGGATGCTGTGGCAGTCACTTTGCCATTTCGCCAGGTCATCTACCGCCTTGGCTTCGCTGAAAACGGTGTGTACAGTTCCGCAGCCTGCAAGCCCTGCGGCCAGCATTACACCTATCCATGGTCGCATGGGGATTACCTCTGGTTTCGACAGAGCCAAGCTTAGCGCGTTCTGTATGCAGGTTACAGAATGCCAGCAATGAGCTTCTCCTTGGTCCGGGTGATAACTACAATGCCACCATCTCCAGGAGAACCGGCATGCAACAAGCTTCAGACAGAGCGCTTTTCGCCAACCAGTTAAGAGGCGTGGCGGTGATCGCCGTGCTTATCGTTCACTGGTGCGGTGTTTATTGGTTTTCACGGGACGTGGTGGCGTCCTATATTCACGCCCCCATCGTGGAGGGGCCCTCGTCGAGCATGATCTATTGGCTGACGATCCCAACCTTCAACTACGGACCCTTCGGCGTTTCGGTCTTCTTCCTGATTAGCGGCTTTGTCATTCCGTTTTCGCTGAATCGTCTGGAGCCGGTGAAGTTTCTGATCGCGCGCTTTTTGCGCATCTACCCGACCTATATCGCTGCTTCGCTGATCATGTTGGCGCTGGTCTACTTGTCCAGCCGATACTGGGGTCAGCCGTTTTCGATGGCGCTTGACCGGCTGCTCGCCAACCTGCTTCTGCTGCAAGGCAACTTGCATTATCCCTCAATCGACATGGTCAACTGGACCCTGGCCATTGAGATCAAGTTCTACATCATCGCCGCGCTGCTTTATCGCTCGATCAAGGCTGGGAATGCGTTCCCACTGATCTTGTTCGCCGTGGCGGTGCTCGCAGCGTGCGAGGCGCTTCCGACATTGCTGGCCGGGAGAGAGCTGCGCGTAGGCCTGGTTGAATCGCTTGAGACCGAGTTGATGTGCGTAATCTTCATGTTCATCGGCACGGGCTTTTATCATCATTACACCGGTACCTATACGACTCGACAATTGCTGGCCTATGCAGCAATTATGATGCTGGTGTTTTTGCTGTGCTGGCCTCATACCGACTGGGATGTACAGATGCCATCGGTGCCGCAGAACTATGTTTACGGCTTGGTGCTGTTTAGCTTCAGCTACATGATGCGCAGGTATTTCCGCCCGTTTGCTCCGCTGGATTTCATCGCCAATATCAGTTACTCGATCTACGTGACGCATTCGATCATTGGCTACCTGTCTCTACGGATTCTGATGGACCAAGGGTTGTCATTCCCAGTATCAGGGTTGTTGACGCTGATCTTCGTGCTCACGCTTGCCTACGCACTTTATCGGCTGGTCGAGGTGCCTACCATGCACCTGGGCAAGCGGATTTTCGGGAAGAAAGCCAGGCCTGCGCCGGACGGCGCTGTGAACCTGGAGCAAGCGACGAAGTAGGCTGCGTGGGCGTGGGCTGCACCGGCTGTGCCGGTGGTTTGCGGGCACGCCCTCCCCCATTGAACATGACATGACTTATAGATTTGGCAGGGATTCTGTGGGAGCGGTGTTATCTGCATGACAGCACAGCCCAATGGGCCGTGCTTCTGCAGCACGCAGGCGATCAGGCTGCCGGTTTAAACGCCCAAAGCTTCATCACCAGGTAATTCAATACCGGCACCACGAAGATCACCATCGCCAGGCCCACCGCGTAATGCAGGCCCAGGTACTCCACCACAGAAGTGATCAACAACGTCAGGCCCAACGACACCAGCGACACCGCCAGGAAGCGCCGATAACCCAACAGGCTGGTTGGCGTCCTGAAGGTAAACCGGCTATTGAGCATGTACGACATTATGTTGGCAAAGCAGAACGCGATGCCATTGGCGACAAACGCTGGTGGCGCAAGCACCTCCATCAGCGCTATCACAATACCTGCATGCACCGCAGTGTTGGCAACGCCAACCAGCCCAAACCGTATGAATTCGTGATAACGCGCCGGGATGAGGTTTGTCACTTGATCACATCACGTACGATATAAACAGGCCGGTTTTTCGACTCGGTGAAGATACGTCCCACATATTCCCCCAGTACACCAATACCAATCAGCTGCACGCCACTGGCAAAGAGTACTGTAATCATGATCGAGGCGTAGCCGGGCAAGTCCACGCCAAAGAACAGGGTCTTGATCAGCAGATATGCCGCGTAGACAAACGACACTGCCGATACCAGGCAGCCCAAGTAGGTCCAGATACGCAACGGTACGGAGCTGAAGCTTGTAATCCCTTCGATGGCGAAGTTCCAAAGCTTCCAGGTATTGAAGCTTGAGCTTCCGTGTTCGCGGGCGGCCACTTTATATTCCACAGTCGTGGTCCGGAAGCCCACCCAAGCGAACAGCCCCTTCATAAAGCGGCGGCTTTCGGGCAACGTCTTCAAGGCATCGACAACCTTGCGGTCCATCAGGCGGAAATCGCCCACATCCGCGGGTATATCGATGTCCGAGATCCGGTTGTGCACCTTGTAAAAATAGTTGGCCGTGAATTTCTGGATCGGCCGGTCGGTTTCGCGGTCAACACGCTTGGCCAACACCACCTCGGCGCCCTGCTCCCACTTTTCGACCAGTTCCAGGATGACTTCCGGCGGGTGCTGCAGGTCAGAGTCGATCGGCACAATGGCGTCGCCCGTGGCAAAGTCGAGCCCGGCAGAAATCGCCGCCTCCTTACCAAAGTTGCGCGACAGGTCCACCACGGTCAAGTACGCGTAATCCGCCTTGGCTTTGACCAACTGATCATACGTGTGATCGCGACTGCCATCATTCACGGCTATCACTTCCAGCTCGTAGCGATCAGCCAGGCTGGCGAATACTTCATTAATACGCTGAAAAAAAGCGTGCACCCCTTTTTCTTCGTTGTAAAAAGGCGACACCAGCGAAATCGTGCGCTTGTTCAGTTCGGTCATGGGTTCACCTGCCCTGCTTGGCCGACGCGGCAGACATGAGCAAAGTCGAGCACTTTGCACTCAGGCTGCCGATTTGATGGGAAAAGCTGCTTGACCTGATCAACTTGTGGGAAGTCGCCGGTATTAAACACGTACATGGAATTGGCAAAATCTGACGCGGCAATTTCTGCCTGGGTGCTCTCGGTACTGCAGTTGGCGTTGGAGCGGGCTACGTAACCAGTGTTGATCTTGATGTTATGCACGGCCGCGTAACGCATGATCGGCATCAGGGTCTGCAGCACCTGGTCGCCGCGCCCACATTTGAATTTGGGGAAGAAATACAGATACTCGGTGTTGCTCGCGGTCTGCGCATTCCACTCGGCCTGGTCAAGCACCGGCTCAGCCGGGCGGTTGGCCACCGCAACCAGCAGCCGGCGGAATGCCGACAAGTCGCTGATCTGCACAACAAGCATGACCAGCATACAAGCGGCGAACAACTTAGTACTCAAGTGGCGGTACAGATAGGTAATCGAGAAGATCACTATACAAAAGCCTACCGGCCAGAAGAACCGCCCAGAGGCACGGAACTGGGAGGTAATAGGGCTCAGAATCGACGGGTAGTCGATTGACACCAGGTGGCTGGTACCCAGATAAATCTCGTTGGAAAGCGCGTAGAGGGTAAACAGCGCCATCAACCAGGTGAGCGCTTTGTGTCGGCCAAACGTGTCGTCACCGTCTTTGCGCTTCAACACCAGGCTCAATACAAAGGCCATTACTACACCCAAGCCCAAGTAGTTGAAACCCTCACCCTGTCCTGGCATTTCCGGGTTAGGGAAGTGCAGGTATTTACCACCATGCAGCGGTGACAGCAGGTTCATCGAGAACACGCCGAAGCCGCCTTCCTTCGAAACTGCCGCCTCGCCCATAGGGAAGATGGTAAGGAAGAGGCTGGCGCCAATGACCACGAATGGCACCAGAGCGCGGGCAACGAACGCCGGCTTGAAGCGTTCAGCGCTGCCCAGGTGGCTCGCCAGATAGATGGCGCTGGCCATGGCGAACAGGTAGATGTTGACGTAGAAGCCAGCAACCAGCAGCACGCCCCATGCCCACCGATGCGCCTGGCCGGTGTTGCGGCTACGCAGGTAAAGCGCCAGGGCGCACAGCACGATCCACTGCGACATCAGCGACACATGCGCAATGCGCGAGGTGAATTCAGGCATGCTCACCAGGCAGAACACTGCTGCGGCGAGCGCCAACCATGAACGCACCCGCAGTTCGCGCATGATCCACCAGGCGCAAATGGCCTGGGCGACGAAACACCCGGCGATCCATACACCTAACGGGTTGAAGGGAGCAAAGCTCTTGGGCACGAACACTTTCAGCAATAACGCATACAAGGGTATTGCGTCGACGAAGGTAGCCCGGGTGCCCTGCGGGTAGTTGATGCTGTCAAATGCCAACAGCGGGAAGCTAAAGGGGGCATTGAAGAAGGCATTAAAACCCGCGAAGTATTGGGTGACGTCTTCTACTTCGGTTTGCCAATACGAATTGGTGCCAAGGATGAAATCCAGTGGAAAGTGCCGCAGTACAAAAAACAACCCGAAGGCCACAGCGAACGCAAAGCCGGCTCGGCCTGTTGAGTCAAGCTTGAAACCCATTATCCTGTTTTCCCAACCATGTTTTTTCAGGGCGCTGCGATCAGAACGCATGCTTGCTGATTTCGTCGATCAGTTGCTGCGCGCTGCCTTTCCAGGTCAGCCACGGCATCTGTACCGATGTTGGATGCTCGCCAGCGGCGTGCAACGCCAGCCACGCAGCGATGCTGTCGGCCACGTTACGCGCGTCATTGCCAGCAAAGAACCAGGCGTGCTCCCCCGCCACTTCACGGAACACTGGTAGGTCGCGTGCGATGATCGGCAGCCCATGCTGTGCGGCTTCGATCAGCGGCAGGCCAAACCCTTCTCCGTAGGATGCTGCGATAAGGCAATCACACGCTTGGTACAAGTGCTCCAGGTACTCATCGCTGGCACCTTCCAGCCAAAGAAGCCGCTTGCCGCGCTCGGCGTGGTTGAGCAGCCTGCTGGCCAACTCCTCCACCAGCCAGCCGTGCTTGCCGACAATGACCAGGTTGGCCTGCACACCTTGCTGCCACAGCAGTTCGAAAGCGTCCAAGGTTTGCAAGTGCCCTTTGCGCGGCTCCAGAGTGCCAACCATGAGGAATGTAGGGTTGGCTTGCAGGGCCTCGACACGCATGGCCGGATCTTCCGGAATGCCCGTGGTCGGTACCGACTGGTCTATGTCGGCGCCGAGGTGGAACACACCGATGCGGAACGGTCTCTCGCGTTTGGGCGCGTTCTCGTCCATCCAGGCCTGCAACTCGTCCCCGACTGCCCGGGAGATGCACATGGCACCGTCATAGCGCGCGATGGTGTTGATCCAGTCGACATAAAACGGGTGCAGGTGATCCGAGAAGAAGTGGCGCATCTGCAAGATCAACAGGTCGTACACCACGAAGAACAGGCTCACGCCATGGGCGCGCAGTGTGTCGAGATAAGCCTGGCGCTGCGGCAGCATGTCCAGCAGCAGGTCCAGGCAGATGTAGGCGTCTCCGGCTTTGTAGCTGATGGCCTCGTCCACATCGTCATCGTTTGGCGTATTCCCGAGGAACTGCGTCGTGAACTGCTTGGCGTAGCGGTAGAACGACTCTTCAACTTTGCTGTAGATCGGCGTGACGTTATAGCCCTCGGGCGGGTTTTTCAGCCACTCGAGCAGAATGCTGCGGACCACACGCTGGATACCGCTCTTGGCGTCGTGGCGGCACAGCTGAGAAATATCCACCAAAAGGTTTGGCTTGCCCGCCGGCCCCTGTAGCGAGTAATCGATCGCCTTGGCGAGGCGCTGCACATCAACTCCGCCCTTGGCCAGTTCACCTGAGGCAACCAGCGCCTCGACCAAGTGCTCGATGCGTTGCTCGGTAGGCAGGTCTTCGTCCACGGGGTGATCGGCCACTGGCGTTTTTTGCACGCACTGCTCGAACGCGGCGATGGCTGCCTTGCCCGTCAAGTCCCAGGAAAAGAGCTTGGCGCGCTCCAAGCCATGCTTGATCATGGCCTCACGGAAGTCATCGTCGACCAACGCCTGATTCATCTTCTGGGCGATAGAGGCGGTATCCAGCGGATCGAACGTGGCCTCATCCCAGCCAATCACTTCAGGCACGCTCGAGGTATTGGCACCGATCACTGGTGCGCCACATTTCATGGCTTCCAATGGCGGAAGGCCAAAGCCCTCATGCCAAGACGGGAATACGTAAAGGCGGCAGGTGTTATACAGCGCCACCAGCTCATCGTCGGTAATGAAACCTGTGAACACCAAGTCATCTTCGGCCAGGCCTTGCGCCAACGCTTCGCCACGGTAACGCTCGATGATGTGCTGGGAAATCTTGCCGGCGAATACCAGTTGCACGTCTTCGATCTCACGCTTGACGTCAGCGAAGGCGACAATCAGGCGGGACAGGTTCTTGCGTTCATCCGCCCCACCCGAGTAAAGCACGAATGCATCGCGCAGCCCGAACTTGGATTTGAGCGCGCTGCGTGCTTCATCGGTGAGCGTGACCGGCCGGAATATCGCGTCTGCCGCGCCCGAAACGTTGAACACCTTGTCCTGATCCAGCGGCAGCAACGACAGTGCTTCCTGGCGGGCACATTCCGAAATTGCCAGCAACACCCCGTGGTCCTTGAAGGAGCCAACGATGCCCATGTAGTACTGCTTGTACTGGGCGTGGTCCAGGTACTGCTGCGGGTTTGTCAGCGGAATAAGGTCGTAAAGCGTGACGCTGACGATTGCGCGCTTGTGCTCTGGCGGACGGCAGATCACCGCATCGTCGATAAAGCCCTCGACCGCACTGGTAATATGCACCACGTCCGGCTGTAGTTCGTCGATGGCAGCCTGGCGGATGAGCTTGGCCACTTCATGCCGACTTTCGTTGGCGGGATTGATGCCCGCCACAGGGCCTTGGGCGTACCAGACCCGAATATGGCTTTGCGGCAACAGGCCAACAAACGCACCACGAATTGCCTCGATGCTCTCGCTAAGCATACCGTTGAGCAGCAGGTAAACCTCGTGCTCGCCGCGATTGCGCACGATGCCTTGAGCCAGGGATACGCTATAGCGACCGATACCACGGAAGCGGCTTTCGGTTTGCGCACCTTGCATGTCAATTACAATACGCATTCGGTATCAGCTCTTCTTCATTGCTGCGTGGAGGGCGCTTTCGATAGCGCGGCCTCGCGGTGTCAGAGGGGCGTGATCGATCACGCCATGCTGCGGGTCAACGACCACACTGGCCGGATCCGGAGCTAACAAGTTGCGTAGTTTGGCACTCAGCCAGGGGCTTCGGTTTAACACGGCAAGTGCCAGACGCCGCACCGCCGGGCGGCGTGCCACCCACAGGCGGGCGTGCGGCGCCGCGTAGCGCAGTTTAAGCCGCAGCCACGTCTTGCCATGGCGAGCCGGCCACAGCACGACCCGCCCAGTCACCCGCAGTGGGCCGGTAATACGCCAAGATGTACTGCTACGCATGGCCTCAACTTGCTGCTCCGCACCCTGGGCACGCATGTGCTGCCAATGGCAGTTCTCCAGTGCCGCCTTGCGTTCCTGGGCCATGGCCTCAGCCTGAGCCTGAGCCTGGTTCAGGGCCTCCTGCAACGCACCGCATTGGCGGTGCAAGGCTTCGGTAGTGGCTTCGTAACTGTCCTTGAGCGCCATTAACTGCTGGGTTTGCTGCTGGCTGACCTCGGCCATCAGCCGCTGGAACTCGGCGGGTTCGAAAAAGGTAGCCCGCACCGCCTCAACACTGCTCTCCAACTGCCCCAGACGACGCTCGATGGCCTGGTCATAGCGCACTGCCATGTCGTCAAGCGACAAACCGTATGACGCTTCGAACACCGCCTCGAACATTTCCAGCTGGTGGGCGTCGGCTTGCTTCTGGGCCACCACAGCATAGTCGGGGCTGGCACCGGACAGCACTTCGCGCACCCCTACCTTGACCTGCTCATCATGCAATGAGGGCGCTTCCTGGAGGCGTACCACCTTGGAACGGGCAAAGCCGGTGTGCTCGGTGAGGAACGACATCAGCAAATTCGGGATTGGCTGATCGTGGGTCGGGTCCAGATAGAAATTGTTGGTACCCACCATGACGTTTTCGGCGTTGGGGGTTTCCAGAATCAACATTCCGCCCGGGCGCAATACGCGCAGCGCCTCGGTGACCAACTCACCCAGCACCGGGAATGGCACATGCTCGGCGATATGGAAGCCACTCACAACCACCTGGCTGGCATCTGGCAACGCTTGCAGGGCCTGCAACGCATCGCCTTTTTGCGCAGGCAGGCCCAGCGCCTGGCAGGCCTCCAGCATGCCGTCATCCAGGTCGACGCCCATCGGCTCGAAGCCTTCGCGACGCATCAACTCCAGCCATTCGCCACGGCCGCAGCCAATGTCGAATACCGGGCAGTCGGTGTAGATTTGCTTCAGAGGTTGCAGAAACGGCAAGTACGCTTCAAGCCGCTGGGTGATGAGCTCCCTCGACCCGCGATAGCGGTCTTCGAAAGCCCGGTAGAAACCAGCATTCATCAATTGCACTCCACGGTCGGCGGGATCCACGCCAGGCCTACGAAGGTTCGTTCGGACATGTTCACTACGTTGAAGACCAACGCCAGGTCACGCCACTCATAGTTATCGGCAATATGGGTGTCGCTCGCATGCAGCGCGATGGCCACTGAATATGAGCCAACGCCCAGGTTTGCAGGAAAGCGGAAACTGTACTTCAGCAATGCACCTTCGGCCAAATTCGTGCGAATGCATTGCAGGTGATGGGTATTGGTGCCGAACACGTCCTGGCCGAGGCGGTCCTTGATCACGTAGCCCACTACCAACTCGGGCAGTGGCGCATTGACCCTGACTTGAATATTCAAGCAAACATCTTCGCCCACCGAGACGTACTCGACCGGCGCACCTTCAGCATTATGCAGCGCTACCGTCTCGATGCTCGCCTTGCCGCTGCCAGATCGGGTCTGCCGGGTACCATCGGACAAGGTCTGGACCTCGACGGTGGCGTTCTCCTTTTGGGCGATGATAGCGTTGTAATAGTCCATCACCTCCTCGGGTGGGCCATCTTTGATCACCGTACCGCCGTCCAACAGGATCGCGCGATTGCAGAGGGCCTGGATCGAACCACGGTCGTGGGAGACGATCAGCAATGTGGTGCCGGCTTTCTGGAATTCCTTGATACGGCCAAAGCTCTTGTGCTGGAAGTAGCTGTCGCCTACCGACAAGGCTTCATCAATGATCAGGATCTCGGGGCGGAAGGCGGTGGCCACCGCGAATGCCACCCGCATCTGCATGCCACTGGAATAGGTGCGCACGGCCTGGTCGAAATACTCACCGATTTCCGCAAATGCCTCGATATCATCAATTACCGCGTCGATCTGCGCGGTGGTGAAGCCCATCAACCCGGCGGCATGATAGGCATTCTGCCGGCCGGTCAGCTCACCATTGAAGCCCATGCCCAGTTCAAGGATGGCAGCGATGCGACCATTGACGTGAACCTTGCCTTCGGTGGGCTGCAAGGTGCCGGTAATCATCTTCAACAAGGTCGATTTGCCAGCGCCATTCTGACCCACCAGGCCTATGGCTTCACCGGCCTGAATGTTGAAGCTGATGTGCCTGAGCACCCAATGCTCGCTACTGGCCTTGACCGGCAGGTAGAACCAGCGAGCGATGCGCTGCCATTCAGAACGGTAGCTGCGGTAGGCCTTGCCTACGTTGTTGACGGCCAACAGGGTCATAGGGAGTCCACCATTTCGGCAGAGGCACGGCGGAACAGGAACAGGCCAGCCACCATCAAACCCACGGCAATGGCGAGCACCACCCCGAGCTGGGCAACTTCAGGCGCCTGCTTGTAAACCAGCACATTGTGATAGGCGGTGACGATGGGGTACATCGGGTTAACATCCAAAGTGCCTTTCAGGTAATCCGGCACAATGTTCACCGAGTACACAATGGGCGTGAACCAGAACCAAACCTGCATCACGATAGGTACCACCTGGCCGATATCCCGCAAGAACACGTTCAGCACACCCAGCACCAGGCCGATACCAACTGCCAGTGCTACCACCAACAGGGTCAAGGGCATCAGCCAAAGCATCTGTGCGTCAGGGGCGTGGCCTAGCACGGCAAACACGATCATTACTGCAACAAACAGCAGCAAATTATTGAGTAAGCACGACCCCACCACGATCACTGGGAGCGCGATGCGCGGGAAGCGCATCTTCTTCATCAGGTTGCCCTGATCGATGAACACCGAAAGGCAGCGCTGGATAATTTCTGAGAACAGGTTCCAGGCCAGGATGCCGGCGATCAGGTACAACGCGTAGGCGTACTTGTTATCGATGCCCGGCAGGCGCGCGCCCAATACGTTGGACAGGATCAACGCATAAATCGCAACCTGGGCCAGGGGGTGGATGATCATCCACAAGCCACCCAGCTTGCTGCGTGCGAACCGGGAAATGAACTCGTTCTTGATGGACGTGAGGATGAAGCCTCTGTAATCCCAGACGCCCCGAAACATGCCAAACATAATTATCCTTGAATCAGGCGGGCGATTTCTGCGACACGCTCAGCGACCAGCGCCTCGTCGCCACGGCTCTCCACGTTAAGCCTCAGCAGCGGCTCGGTGTTGGAACCGCGCAAGCTGAAACGCCAGTCGGCAAACTCAACGCTGATGCCGTCAGTGCGGTCGACGGTGGGCTCATATGGCAGGTAGAACGCCAGGATTTTGTCGATGGTCGCCTTTACGTCAGCCACCTCGTAGTTTATCTCGCCGCTGCAGGGGAACCTGGCTATGCGCTCGTCCACCAGTTGCGCCAATGTCTTGCCGGTGGCGCTCATCAACGCCGCTACAAGCAACCACGGGATATTGCCGCTGTCGCAGTAGGCAAAATCGCGGAAGTAGTGGTGAGCGCTCATTTCCCCGCCGTATACGGCGTCTTCTGCGCGCATGCGTTCTTTGATGAACGCATGCCCGGTCTTGCTCTGGATCGCCACGCCGCCGGCAGCTTGCACCTGCTCGATGGTGTTCCACGTTAGCCGCGGATCGTGAATGATCTTGCTGCCTGGGTGCTTGGCCAGCAGCATTTCAGCGAGCAAGCCAACCACGTAGTACCCTTCGATGAAACGACCGTGGCTGTCGAAGAAAAAGCAGCGATCAAAGTCACCATCAAACGCAATCCCCATGTCGGCGTTGGTATCAATTACTGCCTGACGGGTAAGCTCACGGTTTTCTGGCAGAAGCGGGTTGGGAATACCATTGGGGAAATTCCCATCTGGCTGGCCATTGATAATGGTCATGTGCAGCGGCAACTTAGCGCTGAGCAATTCAAGCACTGGCCCGACGGCGCCATTGCCCGGATCGGCCAGTACCGTTAAAGGGTTGAGGGCAGACACGTCGATGTAGCTGAGCAAGTGGTCGATATAGGCGCTTTTGTCAAAAGCCTCACTGACGCTGCCCGGGATGGCTGCCACCTGGCCAAGATCGCCCGCCTCGACACGCTGGCGGATATCGTTCAAGCCGGTGTCGCCACTGATGGGACGGGATTGTTCACGCACCAGTTTCATGCCGTTGTAACCCTTGGGGTTATGGCTGGCAGTGATCATGATGCCGCCGTCGGCCTGATGATGGCTGGTGGCGAAGTAGACTTCTTCAGTACCGCACAGCCCGATGTCGATCACATTGACCCCGCCCTGGGTCAGCCCCTTCATGAGCGCTAACGACAGGCCCGGGCTTTCAAGACGCATGTCGCGCCCTACTACATAGGTGCGTCCACCCAGTTCGGCCACGATGGCACGGCCTATGCGATATGCCACATCATCATTGAGGTCAGCGGGCACTTGGCCGCGAATGTCATAGGCCTTGAAGCAACGGGTCTGGATAGGTGGGTACATAGGTCTCACTTGGTGCGGTGACACCTGCGCGTCACCGATCAGAACTGGGATAGCAAACAGCCGACAACGGGTTGCGACCACAGGCCGGCCCTGTACCTCGTTGGGCAGCGGCCGACCCTGCGGACCACCTGGATTCAGGCGTCGCAACGACCGTAGTTGTCTTCGAAGCGAACGATATCGTCTTCGCCGAGATAATCACCGCTTTGTACTTCAATGAGTACCAAGTCAATGACACCCGGGTTTTGCAAACGGTGCTTGTGGCCGGCACGAATGAATGTGGACTCGTTGGTATTAAGCATCAATTCCTGGTCGTCATTGACAACCACTGCCATGCCGCTGACGACGATCCAGTGTTCACTGCGGTGATGATGCATTTGCAGCGACAGCGATGCCTTGGGCTTTACTACGATGCGTTTGATCTTGAAACGTTCGCCATCCTCCAGGGTGGTATAGGTACCCCACGGACGATGAACGGTCTGATGCAACAAGTGTGCGGCGTGGCCGTCACTCTTCAGGCGCTTGACGATGTGTTTCACATCTTGGGCATGATCTTTGTGGGCAATCAGGAATGCATCAGGTGTATCGACCACAAGCAGGTCCTGTACGCCAACCAGTGCCGCCAGGCGATCCTCGGAGCTGACATAGTTGTTACGCGCTTCGTAGGCTATGACCTCGCCTTCGAAACGGTTGCCATGCTCATCAGGCGGGGTCAGCTCGCTGACCGCGTTCCAGGACCCGATGTCGCTCCAGCCAATATCGCAGGGAATGGTCGCGACCTTGCGCGAACGCTCCATCAAGGCGTAATCGATGGAGATGTCCGGCACGCTGGCAAAGCTATCGGCGTCCAGGGCAAGGCAACTGTAGTCCTTGGCCGTGGAGCTGCGAGATGATTCCAAGGTAAGTGCAACGGCCTCCAGCACATCAGGCGCATGCTCCTTGAATTCTTCTAACACAGCGCCTACTTGGAAACAGAACATCCCGGCGTTCCAGAAGTAGTTGCCTGCCGCTACATATGACTCCGCAGTTTTGGCGTCAGGTTTTTCAACAAAACGCTCAACTTTCAAACCGCCTTCCAGCAAACCTTCAGCTGTGGCTTCGATATACCCGAAGCCTGTTTCCGGGTACTGGGGCTTGATGCCGAAAGTCACCAACCACCCCTGTTCGGCCAACTGTATGGCTTTGCGAACAGCTTCGGAGAAAGCAGCTTCGTTCTGGATAAGGTGGTCAGCCGCCAATACCAGCATAAGCGCCTGAGGCCCATACGAGGCTTGCAGCTTAAGGGCAGCCGCGGCTACCGCAGCAGCGGTGTTTCGGCCGACAGGTTCAAGAATGTAGCCCTGGGGGAGACCCTTGGTATTAATGGTCCGGTATTCGTCTTCGGTTTTGAACAGCAATTCGCGATTGGTGACAGTCAGCACCTCAACAACACCTTCCAGCCGCGCAGCGCGCAAGAAAGTCTTTTGAATAAGGTTCTGCCCATCAGGCAAAGACATGAACGGCTTCGGATGAGCCTCACGAGAAACTGGCCACAAACGGCTGCCAACACCACCGGATAGAATAACCGGGATCAATTCCATATTTGGATCCTTAAGGCCTCTTAGAATTAGCTCAAGAGGCCGGCATGAGTCTTTTTTTGATCGCTGCCGCGATGGCTCACGACAACGCTTATTTACGCGCCCAGCGTGTGTAATCCTTGGCTATCCATAGGCTCAAGACGCAAGCTTCGACCCTTAGGATACCAGAGATTGCTATTCGTAGCTGCCTGGCTGACAGCAGGCGCCGCAGGGTGAATCAGCATGCCACTCATCGCAGCACTCAGCTCCCGACAGCTCATGTAAACAATAGTGAGCATCAGACAACGTGCTGGCACATCGTTCCCTTAGGACAGGGCTTTAAATTGCAACACGTATGCTAGTCATCCACTTTCTGGCTTTCATCCGCCCCCTCAGGGCAGCGACAAGCGCGGCCTTGGCGGCGGGCTCTCCATGCACCAGCACAACCGTATCAGGCGCTTGATCCATACCACTAGCAAAGTCAACCAGCCCTGCTTGATCAGCATGGCCACTATAGCCGCTGAGCGTAACCACTTTGGCGCGCAGGTCATGCATTCGCCCATCCAGGTCAATCTGCACAAACCCTTCTGCCCCTTCACTCGCCTGTATCACCGCCCCCGGCGTACCCTTGGCCTGATAGCCGACAAACATCACCTCATGCCGTGCATCCCCGAGCATAGCCTTGAGGTAATTGACGATGCGCCCACCCGAGCACATGCCATTGCCTGCTATCACGATCGCCGGTCGCCCGGTGCTTTTGAGGTAATTGACCACCTGCTGATGCCGGGCATGGGTATCCACGCTGATCAACTGGCTGAAATCCAGTGGGTCTCGCCCCTTGGCAAGTCGCGCCCTAGCCTCGGCATTCCAGTAGCCGTGCAGTTCCCGGTACACGCTGGTGATGCGCTGAGCCAAGGGCGAGTCGAGGATGATGGGCAATTGCGACCAGTCGAGCGGGTCGCCATCAGGCCCGGGATCAGCGCCGCCCAATAAAGCCTTGCGATGGAGGATGTCTTCCAGCTCGCACAGCAGTTCCTGGGTGCGGCCTAGGCTAAACGCCGGGATGAGGATGGTGCCTTTGTCAGCCAGGGCGCGATCGATGGCGTCTTCCAGCCGTTGCCTGCGGTCGCCGGCCTGGGCATGCAGGCGGTCGCCATAGGTACTTTCCAGCACGAGCACATCAGCACGCTCCGGCGGCTGCACCGGGCGCAGCAACGGGTTGCCACACGCACCCAGGTCGCCGGAAAACACATAGCGGCTATTGGCCTGACCATGCTGCATGTCGCACTCGACATAAGCCGAACCCAACAAATGCCCGGCGCGCTGCAGGCGAATACGACAAGCCAGACCAGGGCCCTCGACCACCGCGTGCCACTGCTCAAAAGGCAGCGGCACGATAAGGTCACGGATGAATTCGATATACCGGGCTACCTGCGCAGGCTCGCTGCTGATGCTTAGTTTGTAGGCATCTTCCAGTACAAGGGGCAGCAGCCGGGCAGAAGGTTCACTGCACAGGATGGGGCCACGATAGCCGGCGGCCAGCAGCGCGGGAATGCGGCCAACGTGGTCAAGATGAACATGGGTGATGACCAGGGCCTGAATGCCCAGTATGCCGAAGCCGAGTGCCGCGCTTTCCGCACCCGTCGCAGCCTCGCTCCCCTGCTCAAGCCCGCAATCGATCAGCAGACTGGTGGACGGGTCAAGGTGCAACTGGTGGCAAGACCCGGTAACGCCGCGGGTACCACCGTGATGGGAAAGGCTGGGATATTCCATGCTGCACACACTCGCCGGGGCCGAAAATGAAGTGGGCTATTACTCCATGAGGGCAGGTGCATGCATAGGTGAGACTTTCCTAAGAGGATGTAGGAAATTTCCTTAGTTGCTGTTGAGTGCCGCCTGACGGGCAGACTCCCTGATCTTGCGCTTGCTGCGCTGCACGCCATAGGCGCCCAGCAAGGGCCCGACTGCCAGGCCAATGACCAGTGCTGCCAGCACAAGTACGGCAACCGGCATTTCCGGCGCAGCCCAGCCGAACAGAACCAGCGACACGGCTTGCTGGTTCTCCAGCACGAAGAACAGCACCACGGCCGCCAACAGCAGCACGAACACCGCCGCCAGGGCGCGCTTGAGGTTACGCATCAGATTGCTCCTTGAGTGCTCAGGCTTCAGCCTCGTCATCTTCGTTGACCCGGTCGCGCAGCTCTTTACCGGGCTTGAAGTGCGGCACAAACTTGCCATCGAGGCTGACCGACTGACCGGTCTTGGGGTTACGGCCCACGCGCGGGGCGCGATAGTGCAGCGAGAAGCTGCCAAAACCGCGAATTTCGATGCGATCGCCAGTGGCAAGGCATTGAGACATCTGCTCAAGCATGGTCTTGATGGCCAGCTCCACGTCCTTGGGCGAGAGCAGGCCCTGATGGGTGACAATACGTTCGATCAGCTCCGACTTCGTCATATTTTTCCCTTCGTTATCAAGCAGCTAGATCATTGCTTAACCAGTTTGTAGCACGCTGGGATGGATTTGAACAGGGTGGTTCTTGACTTAATAAAAAAATTCAAGATTGAAGTTTTGCAAGAATGGTCTAGCCGGCGGGGATTGACGGGGCCTGGCGAGGAATTTGCGCTGGTGCAACCATCGAGCGCCGCCCGCGCGGCGCATCGCGAGCTGCGCTCGCTCCTACGTTTGTTTCGGGCCAGTTATTTCTGCGGGATTTGCGCGCGGGCGCCTTGGCGCATGGCACGATCTCGCGTCGTACAAACAAGGCGGTCGCGCGCGCCTGCCACAGGTATAACTGGCCCGAAACAAACGTAGGAGCGAGCGTAGCTCGCGATGCGCCGCGCGGGCGGCGCTCGGTCTCACTAGCGATAAACCCCTTACGGCGAACACCTCCACCCCACCACACCACCAACAGAAGCAAAAAAAAGGGCGACCCGAGGGTCGCCCTTTTTACCGATCAAACAGAACTTAGTTCTGCTTGGCCATTGCTTCGCGCAGCAGCGCAGCCATGGTGGTGTCGGCAGCAGCTTCCGGAGCGTTTTTCAGGCTCTGGATAGCTTCGCGCTCTTCAGCGTCGTCTTTCGATTTGATCGACAGGCTGATAACGCGGGACT
Organism: Pseudomonas sp. XP2; assembly: GCF_053557975.1. Classification (NCBI taxonomy): domain Bacteria; kingdom Pseudomonadati; phylum Pseudomonadota; class Gammaproteobacteria; order Pseudomonadales; family Pseudomonadaceae; genus Pseudomonas; species Pseudomonas sp. XP2. Next base: position 78,308 of record NZ_JBNRIK010000018.1, on the reverse strand, counting down.
TGCGGTCAACGCTGATGATCTTGGCTTCGATCTCTTCGCCTTCCTTCAGAACGTTACGCGCGTCTTCAACGCGGTCACGGCTGATTTCGGAAGCTTTCAGAGTAGCTTCGATGTCGTCGGCCAGGGTGACGATGGCGCCTTTGGCGTCAACTTCTTTCACGATGCCCTTGACGATAGCGCCCTTGTCATTGACAGCAACGAAGTTGGAGAACGGATCGTCTTCCAGCTGCTTGATGCCCAGGGAGATGCGCTCGCGCTCTGGGTCGACCGACAGGATGACGGTTTCCAGCTCGTCGCCCTTCTTGAAACGACGTACGGCTTCTTCGCCGGTTTCGTTCCAGGAAATGTCGGACAGGTGAACCAGACCGTCGATGCCGCCGTCCAGGCCGATGAAGATACCGAAGTCGGTGATCGACTTGATGGTACCGGTGATCTTGTCACCCTTGTTGAACTGGCCGGAGAAGTCTTCCCATGGGTTGGACTTGCACTGTTTGATGCCCAGGGAGATACGACGACGCTCTTCGTCGATGTCCAGAACCATGACTTCCACTTCGTCGCCAACCTGAACGACTTTCGACGGGTGGATGTTCTTGTTGGTCCAGTCCATTTCGGAAACGTGTACCAGACCTTCAACGCCTTCTTCCAGCTCAGCGAAGCAGCCGTAGTCGGTCAGGTTGGTAACGCGAGCTTGTACGCGAGTACCTTCTGGGTAACGGGCAGTGATAGCTACCCACGGATCTTCGCCCATCTGCTTCAGACCCAGCGAAACGCGGTTGCGCTCGCGGTCGAACTTCAGAACGCGTACGTCGACTTCGTCGCCAACGTTAACGATTTCCGAAGGGTGCTTGATGCGCTTCCAAGCCATGTCGGTGATGTGCAGCAGGCCGTCGATACCGCCCAGGTCCACGAATGCGCCGTAGTCGGTGAGGTTCTTGACGATACCTTTGACTTGCTGGCCTTCCTGCAAGGTTTCCAGCAGGGCTTCGCGCTCGGCGCTGTTCTCGGCTTCCAGCACGCTGCGACGCGAAACAACAACGTTGTTGCGCTTCTGGTCCAGCTTGATGACCTTGAATTCCAGCTCTTTGCCTTCCAGGTGGGTGGTGTCGCGCACAGGGCGGACATCAACCAGGGAGCCCGGCAGGAACGCACGGATGCCGTTAACGTCGACAGTGAAGCCGCCTTTAACCTTACCGTTGATAACGCCCTTGACCACTTCTTCGGCGGCGAAAGCTGCTTCCAGAACAATCCAGCACTCGGCGCGCTTGGCTTTTTCACGGGACAGTTTGGTTTCGCCAAAGCCGTCTTCGACCGCGTCCAGCGCAACGTGAACTTCGTCACCGACCTTGATGGTCAGCTCGCCAGCTTCGTTGTAGAACTGCTCGAGCGGGATGACGCCCTCGGACTTCAGGCCAGCGTGTACGGTAACCCAGTCGCCGTCGATGTCGACAACGATACCGGTGATGATCGCACCCGGCTGAAGATTGAGGGTTTTCAGGCTTTCTTCAAAGAGTTCTGCAAAGCTTTCGCTCATTTTAATTCCTGTAGATTCGGGCGAAACAAACGCCCATAACCACATTCCAGACAATGTGGGTTCGTTTTAAGTAAAGGAAAGCCGGCAGGACGTTGACTGGTGCCCCTGCCTGCTTTCCTGGCGATCAGATGAGGTCGCGCTGGGCGATCTCGCTTCTGATACGTTGCAACACCTGCTCGATGGACAACTCGGTAGAGTCCAACTGAATGGCATCGGCCGCCGGCTTCAGCGGGGCCACTGCACGTTGGGTGTCGCGCTCATCGCGCGCACGAATCTCATCCAGCAGACTCGACAGACTAACATCTTCACCCTTGCCCTTCAACTGCAGGTAGCGCCGACGTGCCCGCTCCTCTGCGCTGGCAGTGAGGAAGACCTTCAACGGCGCGTCGGGGAACACCACGGTACCCATGTCGCGACCATCGGCGATCAACCCCGGCATATCGCGAAATTCACGCTGACGCACCAGCAGCGCATCACGCACTGCCGGCAGCGAGGCGACCATCGACGCGCCCGCGCCAACGGTTTCGGTGCGGATGACGTTACTGACGTCCTCACCCTCGAGGATGATCTGTTGCAGCTTACCGGGCTGGGCTGCGATGAACTGCACATCCAGATGGGCGGCAAGCCGGGTCAGCAGCTCTTCGTTGGTCAGATCGACGCCATGATTGCTGGCGTTGAACGCCAGCAAGCGGTACAGCGCGCCGGAGTCCAGCAGCTTCCAGCCCAGCTCGCGGGCCAACAGGCCGGCGACCGTGCCCTTGCCCGAGCCGCTTGGCCCGTCGATGGTGATGACCGGTACCAGCGAATTCACGACTTGCCCTCTTCCGCCACGCGGATACCCACTTCGGCGCACAGCGCCAGGAAGTTGGGGAACGAGGTGGCGACGTTGGCACAATCGTGGATGCGGATGGGCGCGCTGGCGCGCAACGAAGCGACGCTGAAGGCCATGGCAATACGGTGGTCACCGTGGCCATGCACTTCACCACCACCCAACTGGCCACCCTCGATGATGATGCCGTCCGGGGTCGGTTCGCACTTGATGCCCAAGGTAATCAGGCCGTCAGCCATGACCTGGATACGGTCGGACTCTTTCACCCGCAGCTCTTCTGCGCCACGCAGCACGGTACGCCCTTCGGCGCAGGCGGCAGCCACGAACAGCACCGGGAATTCGTCGATGGCCAGCGGCACCAGCTCTTCGGGGATGTCGATACCTTTCAGCCTGGCACCGCGTACGCGCAGGTCGGCCACTGGTTCGCCGCCGACTTCACGCTGGTTCTCCAGGGTGATGTCGCCCCCCATCAGGCGCAGGATATCGATGACACCGGTACGGGTCGGGTTGATGCCAACGTGTTCCAGCACCAGCTCGGAACCTTCGGCGATGGAGGCCGCGACCAGGAAGAACGCTGCCGAAGAAATGTCGGCCGGTACTTCGATGCGGGTAGCGGTCAGCTTGCCACCGGACTGCAGCGAAGCTACCGGGCCGTTGCTTTCGACTGTGTAGCCAAAGCCACGCAGCATGCGCTCGGTGTGATCACGGGTAGGCGCAGGCTCGGTGACAGTGGTCTTGCCTTCAGCGTACAGGCCAGCCAGCAGCAGGCAGGATTTGACCTGGGCGCTGGCCATCGGCAGCGTGTAGGTCAACCCTTTGAGCTTGTGGCCACCGCGGATGGTCAGCGGCGGGCGCCCTTCCGGGCCGGTCTCGACCACAGCCCCCATTTCACGCAGCGGGTTGGCCACGCGGTTCATCGGGCGCTTGGACAGCGAAGCGTCGCCAGTCATGGTTACGTCGAACGACTGGCCGGCCAACAGGCCCGACAGCAGGCGCATCGAGGTGCCGGAGTTGCCCACATACAGCGGCCCGGGCGGCGGCTTCAGGCCGTGCAGGCCTACACCATGAATGGTGACGCGACCGTGGTTGGGGCCTTCGATGACCACACCCATGTCCCGGAATGCCTGCAGAGTCGCCAGTGCGTCTTCACCTTCGAGGAAGCCTTCGACTTCGGTGGTGCCTTCGGCCAGCGAGCCGAGCATGATCGAGCGGTGGGAAATCGACTTGTCGCCCGGTACGCGGATTCGCCCGGACAGGCGGCCACCCGGTTGGGCCAGGAAAATCAGATCGTTGGCGTTCATAGCGTCCACATAGGCCCGGCGGGCCAGGATTTTACTAAAATGCTCGCGGGCAACCCGTGCACGGGTGAATACACCCAGCAACTGGTGCCCGTCCCCTTCAGCGATCGCGTCGCGCAAGGCGTCGAGATCGCTGCGATATGTATCGAGTGTGCGCAGGACAGCGTCGCGGTTGGCGAGGAAGATGTCATGCCACATGGTCGGGTCGCTGCCGGCGATTCTTGTGAAATCGCGGAAGCCTCCCGCAGCGTACCGGAAGATCTCGAGGTTTTCATTGCGCTTGGCCAGCGAATCGACCAAACCAAAGGCCAGCAGGTGCGGCAAGTGACTGGTGGCTGCCAGCACCTCGTCATGGCGCTCGACCGACATGTGCTCCACGTCGGCATCCAGCGCACGCCACAGCCGGTCGACCAAGGCCAGCGCGGCCGGGTCGGTTTCGGCCAGCGGCGTCAAAATCACCTTGTGCCGACGGAACAGGGCGGCGTTGGAAGCCTCCACGCCGCTTTGCTCGGAACCGGCGATGGGGTGGCCGGGGACGAAGCGTGGCAGCCGCTGGCCGAAGACCAAACGCGCCTCACGGACGACATTACCCTTGGCACTGCCAACATCGGTAATGATCGCATCGCCCAGATCGAGCCGGGCCAGGACGGCCAGGACTTTTTCCATGGCCAGGATGGGTACGGCCAGCTGGATGACATCGGCACCAACACAGGCTGCGGCGAGGTCTTCTTCGCAGCGGTCGACCACGCCCAGGGCCACGGCCTGCTTGCGCGAAGGCGCGTCCAGGTCGACACCGACCACTTCGCGGCACAGGCCGCTTTCACGCAGGCCCTTGGCGAACGAACCACCGATCAGGCCGAGGCCGACCACGACCAGGCGGTTGATGATCGGCTCAGGTTTGGTTTTTGCTGCTTTTA
>NZ_JBNRIK010000018.1:64695-73609 GCF_053557975.1 Pseudomonas sp. XP2 | reverse complement strand
CTTGGCCCCGCGAAAGGGCTGCAAAGCAGCCCCAAGGGCCTTGAATCAAAGCACCGCCTTCGGATAAGAGCCCAGCACCTTCAGCGCCACCGCCTCCTGGCTGATCTGCTCGAGCACCGCCTTGATCAGCGGGTCGCGGTGGTGGCCAACGAAGTCGATGAAGAACACGTAGGTCCACTTGCCACTGCGCGACGGGCGGGTCTCGATGCGGGTCAGGTCGATACCGTTCTGGTGGAACGGCACCAGCAACTCGTGCAAGGCACCTGGCTTGTTGCTCATCGAGACAATGATCGAGGTCTTGTCATCGCCAGTCGGCGGCACTTCCTGGTTGCCGATCATCAGGAAGCGCGTGGAGTTGTCCGGGCGGTCTTCAATCTTTTCGGCCAGGCGGGTCAAACCATACAGGTTGGCCGCCATGTCACCGGCGATCGCCGCCGAGTTCCACTCACCCTTGACCCGCTTGGCCGCCTCGGCATTGCTCGACACGGCCACGCGCTCCACGTTCGGGTAGTGGGCGTCCAGCCACTTGCGGCACTGGGCCAGCGACTGGGCATGGGAGTAGATGCGGGTGATGCTGTCGGTCTTGGTGTTTTCGCCTACCAGCAGATGATGATGGATGCGCAGCTCGACTTCACCGCAAATCACCATGTCGTGCTCAAGGAAGCTGTCCAGCGTGTGGCTGACAGCACCTTCGGTGGAGTTTTCCACCGGCACCACGCCAAAGTTGACGGCACCGGCCGCCACTTCGCGGAACACTTCGTCGATAGCGGCCATTGGCCGGCTGATCACCGCGTGACCGAAGTGCTTCATGGCTGCGGCCTGAGTGAAGGTACCCTCTGGGCCGAGATAGGCGATTTTCAGCGGCTCTTCAAGGGCCAGGCACGACGACATGATTTCGCGGAACAAACGCGCCATCTCTTCGTTGCCCAGGGGCCCCTTGTTGCGCTCCATCACGCGCTTGAGCACTGCAGCCTCACGTTCGGGACGGTAGAACACCGGCTTCTCGCCTTCTTTCAGCGAGGCGGTCTTGACCCGGGCGACTTCTTCAGCGCAACGGGCACGGTCGCTGATCAGCTCGAGAATCTTCTCGTCGAGGCTGTCGATGCGTACGCGCAGCGCCTTGAGTTCCTGTTCGGACATCAGCCGTGCTCCTTCTCGAATTCGGCCATGTAGCCAACCAAGGCTTCCACAGCCTCAAGGCCCAGGGCGTTGTAGATGGAAGCGCGCATACCGCCCACCGAACGGTGGCCCTTGAGGTTGAGCAGGCCACGGGCATCGGCGCCGGCGAGGAAGGCCTTGTCCAGGCGCTCGTCAGCCAGGCGGAACGGCACGTTCATCCACGAACGGGCGTTGACGCTGATCGGGTTGGTGTAGAAATCGCTGTTGTCGATGAAGCCGTACAGGCGGTCTTTCTTGGCGCGGTTGCGCTGCTCCATGGCGTCGACGCCACCCTGCTCCTTCAACCATTCGAAGACCAGGCCCGAGAGGTACCAGGAATAAGTGGCCGGGGTGTTGTACATCGAGCCGTTGTCAGCCGAGACCTTGTAGTCGAGCATGGTCGGGCAGCTGCTGCGGGCATGGCCCAGCAGGTCTTCGCGAACGATGACCACCACCAGGCCGCTGGGGCCGATGTTCTTCTGCGCGCCGGCGTAGATCAGGCCGAACTGCGACACGTCGATGGGGCGCGAGAGAATGTCGGAGGACATGTCGACCACCAGGGGCACATCACCAGTCTGCGGCACCCAGTCAAACTGCAGGCCACCAATGGTCTCGTTGGACGCATAGTGCACATAGGCGGCGTTTTTGGTCAGATTCCAGTCGTTCTGGCCAGGGATGCTCAGGTAGTCGTAGGGCTTGGCACTGGCGGCGACGTTGATGTGGCCGAAGCGGCGCGCTTCTTCGATGGCCTTTTTCGACCAGATACCGGTTTCGATGTAGTCGGCAGTGCCGTTTTCCGGCAGCAGGTTCAGCGGAATTTCGGCGAACTGCTGGCTGGCGCCGCCCTGCAGGAACAGCACCTTGTAGTTGGAGGGGACGGACAGCAGGTCGCGCAGGTCCTGCTCGGCCTTTTCGGCGATGGCCACGTAGTCGTCGCTGCGATGGCTCATTTCCATCACCGACAAGCCCTTGCCGCGCCAGTCCAGCATCTCGGCCTGGGCGCGCTGCAACACAGCATCAGGAAGCGCGGCAGGGCCTGCGCAGAAGTTAAAGGCTCGTTTGCTCACATCCACTCTCGCTCTGCCAAATAGAACAAAATCATAATTCGGTGGCCACATTCCATGCAGGATCGGTGGCGCCTGCATCGCGGGCAAGCCCGCGCCTACACAGGCAAACGGGGCGACCTTGGTCGCCCCGTCCGGGTTTACGCTCGCTTACTCCTGCGGGGCCTCTTCGGCACCCGCAGCGTCTTCATTGTCTGGCGCTTCAGCCTCGGTGCCCTCCTCGTCCACCTCGATCACTTCATCGAGTTCGTCCTCGGACGGCTCCTGGATCCGCTCCAGGCCCACCAGTGTTTCATCCGCCGCCAGCTTGATCAGCGTCACACCCTGGGTGTTACGGCTCAGGCTGGACACTTCGCCAACACGGGTGCGCACCAGGGTGCCCTGGTCGGAAATCAGCATGATCTCCTCGCCTTCCTGCACCTGGATAGCACCGATCAGCAGGCCGTTGCGCCCTTTGGTACCCATGGCAATCACGCCCTGGCCACCACGGCCGCGACGCGGGAACTTGGACAGCGGGGTGCGCTTGCCGAAGCCACGCTCGGAGGCAGTGAGAATCTGCGAACCGGACTCCGGGATCAGCATCGAAATGATCTGCTGGCCTTTGCCCAGCTTCATGCCGCGAACACCACGGGCAGTACGGCCCATTTCACGCACTACGCTCTCGGCGAAACGGATGACCTTGCCGGCGTCGGAGAACATCATGACTTCTTTGGCGCCGTCAGTGATGGCCGCCGCAATCAGGGTGTCACCTTCCTTCAGCTTCAGGGCGATCAGGCCGTTGGAGCGTGGGCGGGCGAACTGCACCAGCGGGGTTTTCTTGACGGTACCGGAGGCCGTGGCCATGAAGATGTAGGCGCCTGTCGGCTCTGCCACCCACTCTGCGGTGTCGCCATCTTCCTCGTCGACTTCCTCGGCCTCTACCAGCTCACCCTCGAGCACGGTGTCATCAGCGTCTTCCAGCTCTTCGTCAAGGTCAGCGTTCTGCTGCAGCGCTTCGAGGTCGATCTGCAGCATGGCGGTGATGCGCTCACCTTCCTCCAGCGGCAGCAGGTTGACCAGCGGGCGACCACGGGCAGCGCGGGACGCTTCGGGGATTTCGTAGGTCTTCTTCCAGTACACCTTGCCCTTGCTGGAGAACAGCAACAGGGTGGCATGGCTGTTGGCGACCAACAGGTGCTCGATGTAGTCCTCGTCCTTCACGCCGGTCGCCGACTTGCCTTTACCGCCACGGCGCTGGGCCTGATAAGCGGACAATGGCTGGGTCTTGGCATAACCACCGTGGGAGATGGTGACCACGCGCTCTTCTTCCGGGATCATGTCGCCGTAGTTGAGGTCGTGGCTGGCATTGAGAATTTCGGTGCGGCGCACATCGCCGTATTCGGCACGGATGGCTTCCAGCTCTTCGCGGATCACTTCCATCAGGCGCTCTGCGCTGCTGAGGATGCGGATCAGCTCGCCGATCTGCTCGAGGATTTCCTGGTACTCGGCCAGCAGCTTCTCGTGCTCAAGGCCGGTCAGGCGGTGCAGGCGCAGGTCGAGGATGGCCTGGGCCTGTTCCGGCGACAGGAAGTACTTGCCGTCATGCAGGCCGTACTGCTCCGGCAGGTCCTCAGGGCGGCAGGAATCGGCGCCGGCGCGCTCGACCATGACCTGCACGGCACTGGATTCCCACGGCGTGGAAACCAGGGCTTCCTTGGCCTCGGACGGGGTTGGCGACGCCTTGATCAGGGCGATGACCGGGTCGATGTTGGACAGTGCAACCGCCTGGCCTTCAAGGATGTGGCCACGCTCACGGGCCTTGCGCAGCTCGAATACGGTACGGCGTGTCACCACTTCACGGCGGTGACGGACGAACGCTTCGAGCAGGTCCTTGAGGTTGAGCAAACGCGGACGGCCGTCGATCAGGGCGACCACGTTGATGCCGAACACGCTCTGCAGCTGGGTTTGCTGGTAGAGGTTGTTGAGCACCACTTCCGGCACCTCGCCGCGGCGCAGCTCGATGACGATGCGCATGCCGTCCTTGTCGGACTCGTCGCGCAGCTCGGTGATGCCTTCGATCTTCTTCTCTTTTACCAGCTCGGCGATCTTCTCGATGAGGCGCGCCTTGTTCAGCTGGTACGGCAGCTCGGTCACGACGATCTGCTGACGGCCGCCAACCTTGTCGATGTCTTCGATTTCGGAGCGGGCACGCATGTAGATGCGGCCACGACCGGTACGATAGGCCTCGATGATGCCCTGACGGCCGTTGATGATACCGGCAGTCGGGAAGTCCGGCCCAGGGATGAACTGCATCAGCTCATCGATGGTGACTTCGGGGTTGTCGATCAGCGCCAGGCAGCCGTCGATCACTTCACCGAGGTTGTGTGGCGGAATGTTGGTCGCCATGCCCACGGCGATACCGCTGGATCCGTTGACCAGCAGGTTGGGAATACGGGTCGGCATGACCGCCGGGATCTGCTCGGTGCCGTCATAGTTGGGCACCCAGTCGACGGTTTCCTTGTGCAGGTCGGCCAGCAGCTCGTGAGCCAGCTTGGTCATGCGCACTTCGGTGTATCGCATGGCCGCAGCGTTGTCGCCGTCCACCGAACCGAAGTTGCCCTGACCATCGACCAGCAGGTAGCGCAGCGAGAACGGCTGGGCCATACGCACGATGGTGTCGTAGACCGCAGTGTCGCCGTGCGGGTGGTACTTACCGATCACGTCACCGACCACACGGGCGGATTTCTTGTACGGCTTGTTCCAGTCGTTGCCCAGTTCGCTCATCGCATAGAGAACGCGACGATGCACGGGCTTCAAGCCGTCACGCGCATCGGGCAGCGCTCGCCCGACAATCACGCTCATCGCGTAGTCGAGGTAAGACTGTCTCAGTTCGTCTTCGATATTGACCGGGAGGATTTCTTTGGCCAGTTCGCCCATGAGAAGCCTGATTCCTTTTTCTGGTGAAACTTCGCAGCTCCATCAAGGGCCGAACGAAGCTCGCCGCCGCAGCGCATAAGGGTGCGACGACTTACGACAAATCAATGAGTTGTGCCATGGATCTGCGCAATGAAGGCCGCCGTGATGAGCGGTCTTGGAAACTGCCGGATGTTATCACAAAGGCGGGGGCGGTGGGGAGAGGTGGCACGGGGTGCTTGCCTTGAATATTGTGTCGCCTGGGAGAACGAGCGCCGCCCGCGCGGCGCATCGCGAGCTACGCTCGCTCCTACGTTTGTTTCGGGCCAGTCAAGCCTGTGACAGGCGTGCGCGACCGCCATTTTTGTACGGCACGATAGCGTGCCATGCGCCAAGGGGGCCGCGCGCAAACGGCACAGGAAAAATTGGCCCGAAACAAACGTAGGAGCGAGCACAGCTCGCGATGCGCCGCGCGGGCGGCGCTCGATCTAAAAAACGACAGACGTCTATCGCCTTACGCCCTCAATGCAGCCGCTTGCGGCAAATCAACTGGGCCAGCTTGGCGGTATCCGGGCGCTCTACGATGCCCCGCTCGGTCACGATCACGTCGATCAAGTCGGCCGGGGTCACATCGAACACCGGGTTGAACACTTCGACATCCGGTACCGCCGGGGCACCGCCAAAGTCCAGCCACTCGTCGGCGTCACGCTCTTCCAGCGGGATATCCTCGCCGGTGGCCAGGTTCAGGTCGATGCTGGTGCTCGGCGCCACCACCATGAAGCGCACGCCGTGGTGCATGGCACTGACCGCCAGCTGGTAAGTCCCGATCTTGCTGGCCACGTCACCATTGGCAGCAATGCAGTCCGCCCCCACCACCACCCAGGTGATGCCCTTGCTCTTCATCAGGTGCGCCAGCGCCGAGTCGGCACAGAGCGTTACCGGGATGCCTTCGTTGGCCAGCTCCCAGGCGGTCAGGCGCGAGCCTTGCAACCAGGGGCGAGTCTCGCCGGCGTACACCCGCTCGACCATGCCCTCCAGGTAGCCGGCGCGAATCACCCCCAGGGCGGTGCCAAAACCGCCGCTGGCCAGGGCACCGGCATTGCCGTAGGTGAGCAGGGCCTGGGCATTGCCCTGATGACGACGGATCAGCTCGATACCTTGCTGGGCCATGGTCAGGTTGGCTTCACGGTCGCTTTCGTGGATGGCCACGGCCTCTGCCTCCAGCACGGCCAGCACGTCTTCATCAGGGCGCAGGCGCAGCAGGCGTTCGCGCATGCGGTTCAGCGCCCAGAACAGGTTGGCCGCCGTGGGGCGTGCTTCGGCAAGGGTGAGGTAGTCTTCTTCCAGGTCCATTTCCCAGTCGCCACCCTCGGCCAGCCGCTCTTCCAGGGCCAATACCAGGCCGTAGGCCGCGGCAATACCAATGGCCGAGGCGCCGCGCACCGCCATGTCGCGGATTGCCGCCGCCACCTGCGCAACATTGTCGCAGGCCAGCCAGCGTTCCTCCGACGGCAGCAGGCGCTGGTCGAGCAGGTGCAAGATGCCGCCCTGCCAGCGGATCCCGGTCACCTTCTCCGCCGCCAAAAGTCGCTCGCGCATCGCCTCTCCCCGTGGTTCGCATGTCAAAAGCCGGCGATTATAGCGAGCCTGGGGGCCGAGCGCTCGGGTATACTCCGGCCCAATTTTGCGAAGTTTCAGAGGACTGTTCAATGAGCAACGTCGACCGCGCCGAAATCGCCAAGTTCGAAGCGCTGGCCCACCGTTGGTGGGACCGCGAAAGCGAGTTCAAGCCGCTGCACGAAATCAACCCGCTACGCGTCAACTGGATCGACGAGCGGGCCAGCCTGGCCGGCAAGAAAGTGCTGGACGTAGGCTGCGGCGGCGGCATCCTCAGCGAAGCCATGGCCCTGCGCGGCGCCACGGTAACCGGTATCGACATGGGCGAGGCACCACTGGCGGTGGCCCAGCTGCACCAGCTGGAGTCGGGCGTACAGGTGGAGTACCGGCAGATCACCGCCGAAGCCCTGGCCGAAGAAATGCCTGAACAGTTCGACGTTGTCACCTGCCTGGAAATGCTCGAACACGTCCCCGACCCGTCCTCGGTGATTCGCGCCTGCTACCGTATGGTCAAGCCAGGCGGCCAGGTGTTCTTCTCCACCATCAACCGCAACCCCAAGGCCTACCTGCTGGCCATCGTCGGCGCCGAGTACATCCTGAAGATGCTGCCGCGCGGCACCCATGACTTCAAGAAGTTCATCCGCCCGTCCGAACTGGGCGCCTGGAGCCGTGATGCCGGCCTGCAGGTGAAGGACATCATTGGCCTCACCTATAACCCGCTGACCAAGCACTACAAGCTCAACAGCGACGTCGACGTCAACTACATGATCCAGACCCTGCGCGAGGAATGAGCATGCGTTTGCGAGCAGTACTCTTCGACATGGACGGCACCTTGCTCGACACGGCGCCGGACTTCATCGCCATTTGCCAGGCCATGCTCGCCGAGCGCGGCCTGCCAGCCGTTGACGACCACCTGATCCGTGGCGTGATCTCTGGCGGCGCCCGCGCCATGGTTGCCACTGCGTTTGCCATGGACCCGGAAGCCGAGGGCTTCGAGGCCCTGCGCCTGGAGTTTCTGGAGCGCTACCAACGCGACTGCGCGGTCCACAGCAAGCTGTTCGACGGCATGGCCGAGCTGCTGGCTGACATCGAAAAAGGCAACCTGCTGTGGGGCGTGGTCACCAACAAGCCGGTACGCTTCGCCGAGCCGATCATGCAGCAGCTGGGCCTGGCCGAGCGCTCGGCACTGCTGATCTGCCCGGACCACGTGAAGAACAGCAAGCCTGACCCCGAGCCGCTGACCCTGGCCTGCACCACCCTGGGCCTGGACCCTGCCAGCGTGCTGTTCGTTGGCGACGACCTGCGCGACATCGAGTCTGGCCGCGACGCTGGCACGCGCACGGCTGCGGTGCGTTACGGCTATATTCATCCAGAGGACAACCCCAACAACTGGGGTGCCGACGTGGTGGTGGACCACCCGCTGGAACTGCGCAAAGTGATCGACAGCGCGCTGTGTGGCTGCTGAACTAGAGACAGGGAATACACAATGTTCGACTACACCGCCCGTCCCGACCTGCTGCAAGGCCGGGTCATCCTGGTTACCGGCGCCGGCCGCGGCATTGGTGCCGCGGCCGCAAAGGCTTACGCTGCACTGGGCGCCACCGTGCTACTGCTGGGCAAGACCGAGGCCAACCTGAACGAGGTCTACGACCAGATCGAAGCCGCCGGACACCCGCAACCGGTGGTCATCCCGTTCAACCTGGAAACCGCCCTGCCCCACCAGTACGACGAGCTGGCAGTGATGATCGAAGACCAGTTCGGCCGCCTGGACGGCCTGCTGAACAACGCCTCGATCATTGGCCCGCGCACGCCGCTGGAACAGTTGTCGGGCGACAACTTCATGCGCGTGATGCACATCAACGTCGATGCCACCTTCATGCTCACCAGCACCCTGCTGCCCCTGCTGAAGCTGTCGGAAGACGCCTCGGTGGTGTTCACCAGCAGCAGCGTCGGCCGCAAAGGTCGGGCCTACTGGGGCGCCTATGGCGTGTCGAAGTTCGCGACCGAGGGCCTGATGCAGACCCTGGCTGACGAACTGGAAGGCGTGGCACCCGTGCGCTCCAACAGCATCAACCCGGGCGCCACGCGCACAGCGATGCGGGCCCAGGCTTACCCCAGCGAAAACCCGCAGAACAACCCGCTGCCTGAAGAGATCATGCCGGTGTATCTGTACCTGATGGGGC